>CAVDNW010000020.1:0-51877 GCA_963610435.1 Oscillospiraceae bacterium
TTCTTGGATTATACAAGAATATCAGCTTCTTTTTTATGTCTATGAATAATTGAGGCTAAAACAGCTCGATCATCTCAGAAAAGAAATCTTTGGCTGAAAATATAAGAAAATAGAACAATCACAAATATCCCTACTAATCTGCAACTTACAAAAACACACTTATCTTTTACCCAAAAACGCGCACACTTTCCATGTGCATCGATGCCATATCGAGGAATGACAGGCACCATATCGAGCCTCGATACAACAACTTTCATGCCTCGATTCGACACAAAACGAAATACGATAGGACCTGTATGTCCAATCCATCACATCTACTTATTGTCTCAATAGGACAAAAACAGCTTGTTCACTCTCTATTTCAAATAAAAACGCGAACAAACTTTTTGGCAAAAAAACGCGACTGTAGTCATGCGGCAAAAGTTCGCTCTCTCCCCACTAGCACATCCCCTATGCAGTGACTGGACAAAAGCCAGAAACCCACTAACAAGAAAACCTGTGACAGAGACATCTATAAACGACCCAGTAAACGACGCATAGAGAAATAGGTCAGTTCCTGCAAGAGGAACAGATGCCAATGCCCCGCGAAGGGCATATAGCCGAACTTATACCTTAAAGCAGGTTTCAGACGCCACACGTCAATAGTCTTCCAAGTGTCTCTAACCAACGACAGGGCCTTTCGGCGGCCGCAGGCGCTCAATTCGCTGCTATGCTTAAACCACAACATGAACATGTCTACCACATTCAGCCAACGATGGTTCTCATAGAGATTCAGCACATCGTCTTTCACATGAAGACGCTCCAAGCAGCGTTTCATGCTGAGATTGGCCGACAAATAATCGAACCTCCGGAGAGAAAACTGGTGGGAGACCGAGGTGGACCGTTGCCTATAATAATAAGTACCTGCGCAAACCCGCACCTCATTGGAGGCCAGATAATGGAGACGCGTGGTGTTGTCGTCACTGAAGGCATGGGCACTCTCATCATAAGGATATCGCTTGTGAATGTCAGCCCGAACCATGTAAACACCATGTATACGCCATGTCAGCGACAAAGCAAAAGCCTCTTTGCCTTTGAGAACATCAAATGCTGGCATAGAAAAAGTCTCTATGCGTGACCTACTATAATAATATAAAGTATTAAAAAGCACGCACCCCGTTTTCTCATGTACCCGAAACACCTCCACAGCCCGTTCCAGACAGTCGGCCGCCATCCAATCGTCACTGTCCAAAAAGCAGACGAAGTCGCCCTTAGCCAGTCTGAGCCCCACATTGCGCGCATGAGCCTGCCCCTGGTTGTGGGGGAGAGCGACCACCTCAATGCGGTCATCGATGGCAGCATATCGCTGCAACACAGCCAACGAACGGTCGGTGGAAGCATCATCAACGCACACCACTTGTATGTCACGCAAGGTCTGGCGACGCATCGAGTCAAGACACTGGGGAAGATACTCTTCCGTATTCCATACGGCAACGAGGACGGTTACTTGAGGCTTGTTCATATAGCTACTTGTTAGATTGGAAACGCCTAGGAAGTCGAGACTCAAGCCTTTCCTTCAGCGCATACCACAGATTGGACTTGGAATGAAATACGCAGACGGATACCGACAATGACAAGACGGCAAGCATTAGTCCCACTACCCAGTAGATCCAACCCTCGAAAAAACAAGTCTCCACATAAGCTAACACCCCCAAAGGTATCTGAATGAGCGCGTAAATCTTGACCTCACGAGAGGCGACAAAATGGTATCGCCATCGCGTATAGGACATGACTACCACAAAATTGACCAGACTGGCCACCAACAGGCCCAATCCTGTTCCCAAAAGCGAGAGATAATGGTAGCCTGCAATCACAAGGACGGTGAACAACACATCATAAAAGGCCTCTAACAAGAGATAGGCATGCGAGTCGCTCCGCGAAAGCGCTATATACTCGACAGGCAACGTAAGAGCACGGAAATACATGGCCATCACGGCCACTTTCATCATGTCAAGAATGGGAAGGAAACGACCGCTGTAAAGTACTGGCAGAAGAACTGGCAGAAAAACCACAAACAAGACAAGCAAGGGAGCGACTAGCAACAGCGACACTTCCATCTGATGATTGACCACCTGGTTTAGGCGCGCACCCAATGTAGGGATGCCCGATAGACGAGGAAAATAATCGGTCTCCATAGCCGAAAAGACCATACCTGCATACGTCATCGTCATTACATAGCCTGCATTGTAGAGTCCGACAGCCGTCAGTTGTCCCGATGTGTTGAGATATGACCGCACCACAAACTCGGCGCCACTTCCTAGAATGCCCGCCAACACAAAAGCGATGCCCAGCCGCACCATTCCGCCTCCTTCTGACATCAACTTGAGCGACAAAGAGAAGGATGGAGCATATAATCGGAACGAAAATGCTATGGTAGACAGACACTGCGCGAGCGCAAACAACACGATTGAAGGAACGATTCCAGATTGTCCCCACTCATAATAGATAGGAACCGAGCACAATAAGGCCAGGAACACACAACTAAGGGTAATGATAGCCAAACAACGCAACTGGCGGAGTGCTTTCAGAATGGCTGTCTCGCCACCGGTGATGGCCATCAGACCAACCACTGGCGAAAGCAGAATGAAATGAAGTGTATGGTCACCCCAAGAGAATGTCCATTTGTTAAGAAGCGGACTGAGCGCCATGCAGACAAGCATACCCAACAGGGCTGTAAACAGGCTCCAAGTGCGAACTAGCCCCACGCCATGACGAACCTCAGCCTCATCGCCACCATCATAGGCTTCCGATAGATTCTTCACTGCACTGAGCGACAACCCGAAACTGGTGGAGTCGCTTACCAACTTGATTGTGGAGTTGAAAAGCGATACCAGTCCCATGCCGTCTGGGCCAAGAATGAGTGCCACAAGCTTGTTGCGCACGATTCCGACCAAAATGCCAAGACCCTGCACACCACCAAACAGACTGGTATATTTTAATATATGTGAATAGGAGTCGTCCTTTTCTAGATTTTCCATTAATATTTCAACGTTATTTTTCTCATATTATTATAATAAATAGTAACTTTGCATTAACATTCAGCCCGTTTTTTCACACAAGGAAAGTGTGCGGGACTATTCCACATGACAATATGGCTACTATGCAAAACAAGAACGAACAACCGCTGGTCAGTTTTATCGTGACGACCTACAACTTGCCAACGAAGTTATTGCGCGAGTGCCTACAAAGTATCCTGTCACTCTCCCTCAGCAAAGACGAGCGCGAGATTATCGTTATCGATGACGGCTCAGAATTGTCACCACTCAATGACCTGGTGGAACTGCGGGATGACATCGTTTACATCCGCCAGCGCAATATGGGATTGTCGTCGGCACGCAACATGGGACTGGTTTGCGCGCAAGGTAAGTTCATACAGTTTGTCGACGGAGACGACTTCTTGATACAGATGCCTTATGAACACTGCCTTGACATAGCCCGGTACAAGGAGGCCGACATCATTCTTTTTCATGAAACCAAACAGACGGAGCCCGAGTTACCCTTCGAATACGACGGCCCCATGACAGGCGCGGCATACATGCACAAATATAATCTAAGGGCCTCGGCTTGCGGCTATCTGTTCAACTCGCAGATTTTGAGGTCGCTCCGCTTCACTCCCGGTCTTCTGCACGAAGACGAGGAATTCACTCCGCAATTGTTCCTAAGGGCAGAACACGTATTTTACACAAAATCCAAAGCCTACTATTATAGGCAACGCTCGGGTTCCATCACCGATGACGGCAACATGCGGCACAATGCAAAGCGCCTCAACGACACGGAACAAATCATCCTGCGGTTACTGGAAATTGCACAGCGTGCACCGGAGATGGAGCGCGTAGCACTCAACAGGCGTATTGCCCAGCTGACGATGGACTATCTCTTCAACATCATCCAACTGACGCATAGCGCACGGCACTTGAATGAAGCTATCGACCGATTGCGCAAACGGGGATTGTTTCCTCTGCCTGACAAGAACTATACTAAAAAATACACGGCGTTCAGAAAAATGGTCAACACAAGAGTGGGACGCCGCATTCTGTTGTTGATGATCCGATAAAAAGCATGAAAATCTTACTGATTGGCGAATACAGCAACGTTCACGCTACACTGGCTGAAGGCCTGAGGGAGTTGGGGCATCAGGTGACCGTGGTGAGCAATGGCGACTTTTGGAAAGACTACCCACGAGACATCGACCTATGCCGTAAACCGGGGAAAATGGGCGGTATAGCCTATATGGCACATACCATTACCCTATTGCCCCAAATGACAGGGTTTGACGTGGTGCAACTCATCAATCCTATGTTCTTGGAACTCAAAGCACAGCGCATCACACCTATCTACAAGTTTCTGAGAAAGCACAACAAAAAAGTATTTCTAGGTGCCTTCGGAATGGACTATTATTGGGTGCACGAGAATATCACACGCAAGCCCTTGCGCTATAGTGATTTCAACATAGGAAACACACTACGCACAGACGAGGCTGTCCAAAGAGAGCTCCACGACTGGATGGGGACAGCCAAGGAAAAACTCAACAAGATGATAGCCACCGACTGCGACGGTATTATAGCCGGACTCTATGAGTATTGGGCATGCTATAAACCCGTATATCCTAACAAGACAACATTCATCCCCTACCCCATCAAACCCAAAAATACAACAACAAGGGGAAAAGGTGAAAAACGCCCAAGCCACACACTGCGTCTCTTTATCGGCATCAGCAAAGGACGATCTGCATACAAGGGAACCGACATAATGCTGGCAGCCGCCAAAGCTATCAAACAGAAATATCCAGAAAAAGTGGAACTGCGTATTGCAGAAGGAATACCCTTTGAACAATACTCGCAAATGATGGAGGGGGCTGATGCCATTCTCGATCAGCTCTATAGTTACACGCCGTCAATGAACCCGCTGGAAGCCATGAGCCAAGGCATCATATGCATAGGCGGAGGAGAACCGGAAAACTACGAAATCCTGGGCGACAATGACCTGAAACCCATCATCAACGTACAGCCCTGCTATGAAAGCGTCTACAAAGCACTGGAGAAGATGATAGAACATCCTGAGGAAACAGAACGGCTCAAAAGAGAAAGCATCGAATACATCCTACGTCACCATCACTACCTAAAAGTGGCACAGCAGTATATCGACTTCTACCTAAATCCAGCCCAAACTCCAACTTGAAGCCCATCCCCAAAACTATAACGAAACCAATAAAAAATAAGGATGATTTGTTTGCAATTTAGGATTTTAATAGTATTTTTGCAGCAATATAAAAAATGACTATGAAAGAGAAAAAAGCCATTACGCTTAAGGCATTGACTAAGAGCAACGTATGGGATATTCAGGAGAACGATGTCTTCCGCATGTGGGCGGCAGCAGATAAAGACGTAGACCTGAAAGATAATGCCCGCAAGTATTTAGACATCATCAAAAGCGCATTCGAGATGGAGGAGGTCAAGATTGACAAACCTGAAATCATCAAGAAATACGAGGCGCGCGGCATGAAGGTAGGAGTCCTCCGTCAGGATGAGAGCACTAAGCAAAAAATCGCCATCAAAAAGAAACCCATCTCGCGAGTAACCGACCTTACTTACGAGAACATACGCCACATCTCTGCCGCTAAGCTCATTGAAGTGCTCGATAGAAACTTTGGAGGCGGCTGGGATTCTTTGCCACAGAGCATTCAGGATATCATACAAAGTGGATTTGACATCTCTTCCACCACACTACCAAAAGACCGTATGCACAAACCAGGTGGCCTTTACGAGAAAAAGGTGAATGACGGATACGAGGTACTGGAAATCCCGAAGGGCCTTTGGATTGAAGCCATCTTTGCCAAAGAGAAGCCACGGACAGAAGTTCTGAAATCCAGATTGGACGAAATGGACACTCTGGCCAACAGAAATGACGACCTCGGAGACGAAGACTCAGATTTCCCAGAAGAAGCGTTCAAGCGTGACGATGATGACGACGACGACACCTATGATGACGACAAGTTGACAGAAGAAAGTTACCGCACAACATTCGAGACCAATCCCGAAGACCTCATCAACGTAGCTGAAGACATTTCTGACGAAGAAGAATTCTAACAGCAAAAGTACGTAGTTGCCCTTCACAAATTAGCATAGGGGCAACCAATAAAGAACGACTAGAAACGAATTAACTCGTTGAATCGCCTTCACAAGGCCAAACAACGAGTTTTTTCTTTTCCTTTTTTTCAGACATTTACACCATTCAAAAAGAGTCTGCTTTCTCCATTTATAGAGATTGCATCCCCCATTAAATGTCATTTTCTCCTTATACCGTTAAGGCAATGAAGCTCCTTATTCCATACGAAAGAGCATTATTTATTTTGACTTTCAATATGAAGATTCTCGCGATAATAATCCAAGAAAAGCCTAAGAGCCTTGTTCGTAGCAATGGCCAAATTAATATCGCGCCCAAAGTCTTCGCTCAAACGGAATGTGCGCACATCATCTTTGGAACCATAGCCCAACCAAATGGTACCTGTCGGGATTTTTGGCGTGCCGCCACCAGGACCTGCTACACCCGTTGCAGAAATAGCATAGTCCACGTGAAGAGCTTCACATGCTCCAATGACCATCTCACGAGCCACCTCTTCGCAAACAGCCGTTTGAGTCTCAAGCACTTCATGCGAAACATGGAGCAGATTCTCTTTGACCTCATTGGTGTATGACACTATGCCTCCTTTGAAATAATTGGATGCACCAGGGACAGAAATAATAGCTTCGGCTATACGTCCTCCGGTGCAACTCTCTGCCGTTCCTAATGTATTACCATTATCATAAAGAGCCGATTGGATTTCACGACTCAGCACCTTTGTTTCTAATTCCATTGTTTTGGGAAATTGTCAAACAACAAGAGGAAAATTCTTGTTGCACTAATGTTCATGATGATTATTTGAATGTTACCTTTGAAAAAGCGGGCGCATCAATAGGACAATAGTCTTTATCCTTGTATTTGCAATAGCCCACAATTCCTATCATAGCAGCATTGTCAGTGGTATAGCTGAACTTTGGGATATAAATGGTCCACCCGAAACGGTCGGCATGATCCTTGAACGCTTGGCGCAAAACAGAATTTGCAGAAACACCCCCTGCGACAGCCACATGCTTAATACCGGTCTGCTTAACTGCAAGTCTCAGTTTTTTCATCAGAATGTCGACAATAGTATATTCTAAGCTTGCCGCCAAATCCTCCTTATGATGCTCCACAAAGTCGGGATCACCTGCCACCCACTTGCGCAAATTATAAAGGAAAGAAGTCTTCAGCCCCGAGAAACTATAATTGAGCCCGGGTATGTTTGGTTCTGAAAATTTGTATGCTTTAGGATTGCCGTCTTTACCCAAACGGTCGATGATTGGGCCACCAGGATAACCCAGCCCCATCACTTTTGAGCATTTGTCAATGGCCTCGCCTGCGGCATCATCTATGGTTTGCCCTAACACTTCCATGTCATTGTAAGCATTCACCTTGACTATCTGCGAGTTACCTCCCGATACAAGAAGACAAATGAAGGGGAAAGGTGGCATATGATTGTCGTCATCGCTTTCCTTGATGAAATGCGCCATCACATGTCCCTGCAGATGATTGACATCGACCAAAGGGATGTCCATGCTCCGCGCAAATCCCTTGGCGAAGCTCACGCCAACAAGCAACGAGCCCATCAACCCCGGACCACGTGTGAAAGCTACTGCCGACAATTGGTCTTTGCCAATGCCGGCTCGCTTAATAGCCTGATCCACAACGGGCACCACATTTTGCTGATGGGCGCGACTTGCCAACTCGGGAACAACACCGCCATAAGCACGATGAACCTCTTGGGAAGCAGTCACATTGCTCAGTAAAACACCGTTTCGCAACACGGCAGCAGAGGTGTCGTCACAGCTACTTTCTATTCCCAATATGTAAATGTCATTCATACGACTACAGATTTAATCATTCCGAAAGCACTTCTACCCCCGTCTCCGTCATAAGGAAGGTGTGCTCCCACTGGGCACTGGGCTTTTCGTCGCCACTGATTACTTCCCAACCATAAGGGTCATCGGCATCAATGTAGACTTTCCAAGTACCCATGTTAATCATGGGCTCTATTGTAAACACCATTCCTGGAACCAGCAACATGCCCGTCCCTTTGTGGCCATAATGCAAAATCTCAGGCTCCTCATGCATGGCCAAACCAACGCCGTGACCACAAAGGTCGCGCACCACACCATAGCCATATTTCTCAGCATGTTTCTGAATGGCATGGCCGATATCGCCCACAAAGCAATAAGGCTTGGCGGCCTCGGCGCCTATTTCTAGACATTCCTTTGTCACACGGACTAGTTGTTCTTTTTCCGGTGTTGTCTTTCCTCCTATGACGAACATGCGAGAAGCATCTCCATAATATCCATTGTAGTCAAGAGTCATGTCGACATTCACGATATCGCCCACTTTCAACACGTCTTCCTCCTTTGGTATGCCATGGCAGACAACCTCGTTAATGCTTGTACAAACGCTTTTGGGAAAACCCTCATAGTTGAGACACGAGGGATGACAATGGTTGTCCTCGCAATATTTCATGCAGATATCATCTATCTCTTGAGTGGACATGCCTGGATGAATGGCTGCTTCAACCGCATCGAGACATCCCGTGTTCATCTTACCAGCAATACGGATACCCTCAATCTGTTCTGGGGTTCTTATCATGTCACGAGTGGGCACCAGTTTACCTTTACTTTCCCAATACATGACCTTCTCGTCAAATTCGGTCAGCGGTTGGCCACTGATGGCATGCCATCTCTTCTTCTTATTTAACATCTTCTACCTAATTTTAAATCCGCTTACAAAGTTAATACATTTCATCTGAATGACGAAATCACACTTGCTGAAATTACACAGCTTTCACTTTTAAGTCCTTCCCTGTAATCGACATCCTATAAAGACGCACACTATCCATTATTACCACCAAACAAATTCAACTTATTTTTGCGCGCCTCCTCCAGTGAGACGATGCGTTGTTGTTCCTGTTGATAATCATGGCGCAGTTTTGCATATCTTTCATTGAGCTCATCTTGGTATGTATGCACCTCTTGCTTGTTCAGCATGCGGGCTGCCGCCAACACATTTTGGGACGCGTCTTTCATCCACGCCACAATGCCTCCATACACGGGAGCGATCTTCAAGGCCACATGAAGTTCTGACGTGGTCGCTCCTCCTATCATAATGGGCACATGAAGTCCAGCCTTATCCAATTCGGTAGCAACATGCACCATCTCATCGAGGGAAGGAGTTATAAGACCACTAAGGCCCACGATATCGGCTTTTTCCTCTATAACTTTTTTGACGATTTGTTCGGCAGGAACCATCACGCCCATGTCTATCACCTCATAATTGTTGCAAGCCATAATAACGCCTACAATATTCTTGCCAATGTCATGCACATCCCCTTTCACGGTAGCCAGCACAACTTTTCCCGCCTTACTCGTACCTTCTTTCTTTTCCGCCTCTATGTAAGGCTGCAAGACCGATACCGCCTGCTTCATGGTACGGGCAGTTTTCACCACCTGCGGCAAAAACATCTTGCCCTCACCAAAGAGCGTACCTACCTCGTTCATGCCATCCATAAGCGGAATTTCTATGATGTTAACCGCATGAGCGTAATTCTGCAAAGCCTCATGCAAGTCGAGATCTAGGTAATCTGAGACTCCCTTTCGCAAGGCGTACTTCAATCTTTCCTCCACTGTTCCTTTACGCCATGCTTCTTGAGCTGGTGCCGCCGCCGCTTTGTCTGCGGCTACAAGACCGTTTTCCGCAGCCTTGCGGGCATCCTGTTCCTCCTTGATGCGTTGCGCCAATTCAATCAAGTCCTCTGCCGCTCCCTTACGGCGGTTGAGGACCACATCTTCTATAATGGTCAGCTGCTCTGTAGGAATATCATCATAGGCGACCTTTGTACTGGGATTGACAATACCAAAATCCATTCCCTGCTGAATAGCATGATAAAGGAAAACTGCGTGCATGGCCTCCCGAACGTAATTATTGCCACGGAAAGAAAAGCTCAAGTTGCTAACACCCCCACTGACATGCGCACCTGGAAGATGTTTCTTCATCCATCCCGCCGCACGAATGAAATCTACTGCATAATTATCGTGTTCCTCCATACCTGTGGCAATGGCCAATACATTCGGATCAAAGATGATGTCCAAAGGATTCATTCCGACCTCAGAGACCAAGAGGTGATAGGCTCGTTCGGCAATTTCGATACGTCGCTCATACGATGTGGCCTGACCTTGCTCATCAAAACACATGACCACAACAGCTGCACCGAATCGCTTGACATCACGAGCGTGTCTTAAGAAGACATCTTGTCCTTCCTTAAGGGAGATTGAATTGACGATGCATTTTCCTTGCACACATTTTAATCCGGCGACCACTACATCCCAGTTGGAAGAGTCAATCATAACAGGGACCTTTGCGATTTCGGGTTCCGAAGCTACAAGATTGAGAAAGTTCACCATTTCCGCCTTTGCGTCAAGCAAACCATCATCCATATTCACATCAATGACCAATGCACCGTTTTCCACTTGTTTTCGGGCTATGGTCAAGGCCTCATCATATTTTTTTTCCTTGACTAGTCTCAAAAATTTTCGGGAGCCGGCTACATTACATCGTTCGCCTACATTAACAAAACGGACCTCCGGAGTGACATCCAGCAGCTCCAGACCGGAAAGCTGCATGGTAGTGGGGCGAGACTGAGGCACCCGTGGAACCTTTCCTTTCGCGAGTTGGTCGTATCTCCGAATAAATTCATCATCCGTGCCACAGCATCCCCCTACAATGTTGACCAATCCCTCGGCCATCAATTCCTCAATCTGGGGCGACATACTCTCAGCCGTCTCATCATACAGCCCCATCGAATTGGGAAGGCCGGCGTTGGGATATGCCGACACGTAATAAGGAGCTTTTCTTGCCAGCTCGGCCAAGAAAGGTTTCATCTGCTTGGCGCCGAATGAACAATTGAGTCCAACGGAAAAGATATCATATTCACTGACACTGGCCAGAATAGCGTCCAACGTCTGTCCACTCAGCGTACGGCCGGCCAAGTCACTCACGGTAACGCTAAGCATGATAGGCACCTTGCGATGTATATCTTGCATCACCTGATTGGAAGCATCAATTGCACACTTTGCGTTCAATGTGTCAAAGATGGTCTCTATCAATATAGTGTCTACTCCCTCGTCCACGAGAGGTAAAATCTGTTCGTAATAAGCATCATACAATTCATCATAAGTCATGTCGCGCGCCGCAGGATTGCTCACATCAGGACTCATCGAACATGTCTTGTTTGTCGGCCCCACAGAACCAGCCACGAAGCGCGGTTTTTCCTCCGTTGAATACCTGTCGGCTTCCATTCGGGCAAGACGTGCTCCAATACGTGCCATCTCAACACTGTCAGCCTGCAAGTGATAATCTGCCTGTGAGATACGTTGTGACGAAAACGTATTAGTCTCAATCAAGTCGGCTCCAGCCTCCAGATACCTCCTGTGGATATCACGTATCACATCGGGCCGTGTCAAGTTCAGTACATCATTGTTGCCCTTCATCTGCCCAGGCATATCCGCATAGCGCTTGCCACGAAAGTCATGCTCTGTCAGATGATACCCTTGAATCATTGTGCCCATGGCACCGTCAAGAATCAATATTCTTTCTCTTATGATATCTTGAATGCTTTTCATGGCTATTGTTTAGAAATGCTTGATGGCACGGTCCATCTCACGGCGGTCTTCCTTTTCCTTAAGCGACTGCCGTTTGTCATATTCCTTTTTGCCTCGCGCCAATGCGATATCAAGTTTCGCCCGCCCTTTCCCGTCGATAAACAAGAGCGTTGGCACAATGGTAAATCCCACTGCTTTCGTATCCTCTACCAATCGTCTGATTTCCCGTTTGTTGAGCAGCAATTTGCGGTCTCTCTTGGCCTGATGATTAGCGTAGGACCCATAGAAATACGGGCTAATGTTCATACCTTTCACCCATATCTCTCCATTGTTGATGAAGCAGAAACTATCCACCAACGAAGCTTTTCCATTGCGTATAGACTTAATCTCCGTACCAGTCAGCACGATGCCAGCCGTATAAGTGTCGACAAAATAATACTCAAATGAGGCTTTTTTGTTTCTTATTTGCACAGGACTTTTCTTCCTGATTTCCTGTTGTTCCTTGTTCATTTCTCTATGCGTGCAAAATGGTCAATATGCTCGTCGACATAGTGTGCGACCGCCGACGTAAATTCTTCTTCATACTCCACAAATGCGTCATCAAAATCATCGAAGCAGGGATAGCGTTCGTAGAGAGCGTCAAACTCTTCTTGCGTACAGTCTGCCTCAATTTCCTCGTGGTATAAGTTATAATAACGATGGCACTTGTTGATGAGTTTATAGAGGTCGCGGAGCCCCCAGTTACGCATGGCTCTATCGAATGGATTCTTGAAGAAGAATGGTCCGTATCCATTATGTATGAGTTGCACAAACCCTCCGTCCATCACCTCGTCTCGCAAGGTTACATACGCCAACAGGGTAATCTGCTCAGCGCTCAACTCTTGCATGTTGTCCGCATTCAGCTCACCTCCGATGGTCTGATGTATAGCATCTGTAAACACCTGGAGAAAAGCATCCATCCCTTCAACGGCAGCCTTTTGCAAGTCTGCGTCCTTGACTATAACCTCTTTCATGTTCTTCAACTTTTCCTCTGCAAAGTTACAACAAAAAAGTGGAATACGGAAGAATGAAGTAATAGAATTGATTTACAGAGGTTTCATTTAAGCTGCCGATTATCTCCAACGCCACCACAATCCTTGCCGAAGCCAAGTAAAGACGTCGCTACGTTACTTGTTCGTAACCACACCATATAGGTGACGAAATGGATACGAATGGCAAAACAAGGCATTGTGATATAGTGAGTTACTGACAGCTCACGCAATAAATCAGGTTACGGAAAAAGATTGCGCCGTTCCTCCGTGTTTTGCGTACTGACGAAGGATTCTTCACCGACTAATTTTGAACCTAAAAAAATTAAGGACGATGAAGAGTACATTTTCAGTAATCTACTACCTGAAACGTCAGGTAGTGAAAAAGGACGGGACAGTGCCCGTCATGGGACGCATCACGGTGGACGGAAGCCAGACACAGTTCAGCTGCAAACTGACCGTCGATCCCAAGCTGTGGGACACCAAAGGAGGACGTGTCACGGGCAGAAGCACGGCGGCACTCGAAACGAACCGTATGCTCGACAAGATGCGCGTGCGCATCAACAAGCATTATCAGGAAATCATGGAGCGTGACAACTTCGTCACTGCGGAAAAGGTGAAAAACGCCTTTCTCGGACTGGAACACCGCTACCACACGCTGTTGCAGGTGTTCCGGCAACACAACGAGGACTATGCCAAGCAGGTGGAGGCAGGCATGAAAGCCAAAGGCACGCTCTTGAAGTACAAGACCGTTTACAAGCACCTGCAAGAGTTCCTCACCATCCGCTACCATGTGAAGGACATTGCTCTGAAAGAGCTTACACCCGCTTTCATTTCCGATTTTGAAATGTTCCTGCGCACGGACAAACATTGCTGCACCAACACCGTGTGGCTGTATGTCTGCCCACTCCGAACGATGGTGTTCATCGCCATCAACAATGAGTGGCTCACGCGCGACCCGTTCCGCGAGTATGAAATCAAGAAGGAGGAAACGACCCGCAGCTTTCTGACGAAAGATGAAATCCGCCTGCTGATGGAAGGCAAACTGAAGAATGCGAAGCAAGAACTGTATCGTGATTTATACCTGTTCTGCGCCTTCACGGGCTTGTCGTTCGCCGATATGCGCAACCTGACGGAAGAGAATATCCGCACCTACTTTGATGAACACGAGTGGATAAACATCAACCGCCAGAAGACGGGGGTGGTGTCCAACATCCGTATGCTCGACATAGCGAAGCGCATCATCGACAAATACCGTGGGCTGTGCGAAAACGGCAGGATTTTCCCTGTCCCCCACTACAACACGTGTCTTGCCGGAATCCGTGCCGTCGCCAAGCGTTGCGGCATCACCAAGCATATCACGTGGCATCAAAGCCGCCACACGGCAGCCACGACGGTGTTCCTCTCCAACGGCGTACCCATCGAAACGGTCAGTTCCATGCTGGGACACAAGAGCATAAAGACAACGCAGATATACGCGAAAATAACCAAAGAGAAGCTCAATCAAGACATGGAGAACCTTGCCGCAAGATTGAACCAAATCGAGGAATTTGCAGGTTGTACCATCTAAAAAGAAAAGCCATGAAACGTGACATAATCATCATAGAGGACAAGGCGGTCTGCGTAACCGGTAACAATGTATGGATGACCGCTGGAGAAATCGCAGGACTGTTCCACACGGGTGTCCCGGCAGTGAACGCCGCCATCAAAGCCGTCCTCAAAGCGGACGTGTTAAGTGACTACGAGGTATGCCGCTACATTCAGCTTGAAAACGGCCTGTACGCGGATGTTTACTCGCTTGAGATCATCATCCCCGTCGCTTTCAGATTGAACACCTACTGCACGCACGTGTTCCGCACGTGGCTGGTGGGTAAAGCCCTCTCGAAAGAAAAGCGACAGGCATACGTGATGTTCATACAAAACGGGAAAGCCGGGTATTGCTGAACACGCATACGTGCCAACAAAAAGGAAACGGACAGCCCAATTTGAGTTGTCCGTTTCCTTTTTTCGTTTTCATGCCGTCTTTATTCCATTGGCTTTCGGTAATTCGCCTCCAACAGTTCACGCAATCCCGATTCGGGATAAAGCACCTTCCCGCCTAAAAGGATAAAGGGCAGCACCCTGTTGTTGCGGTATTCCTGCAAGGTACGGCGGCTCACACGGAGCAGCTCCGCCACCTCCCTGTCCGTCAGGTAACGTTCCCCGTCTAACGGCGGACGGTAACTTTCCAAAAATGCGGAGAGCCATTTAGAGCCTTTGCGCATATTCTGCACCACCGTGGCAAGCGGCTCGTCCTCCATCGTAAAAACATCGTTGTTCTCGTTCATCATAACTTTGGATTCAGTGGGTGAATAATAAGATTACCTGCCGCCGGGATAGAGCGTACCGATAAGCGGAATCAGCCTTCTGACCTCTTCCGGCTTGTAATAGAACCTGCGGTTTATCTGCGAGTAGCCGATAAGCCGCTTGTCGCGCAAGGTCTGCAACGTGCGCGGGCTGATTCTCAACTGCCCGCAGACCTCCTCGCCCGTGAGCCACCTTTCCAACCGCCCTCCGTCGCTCTTGCGCCTCAGGGCGGCAACCTTCTCCGAGAGGGCGTTGAAGGACGCCACCATCATCTCGAAGGTCTTTTTCTCGATAGATACAATTTCCATATTCAAAACATTTCAGGTTTGCCGCAAAGGTAACGCCGTCCCCCGTGAACACATATCGTTTCCTGCTGAAAGGCTGTATGTTGCGCCGTCTGTCCGGGTTACGGAGCCATTTCCGATAAAAATCTTACGTGAGACACGTAGTGAGCTGTTAAAGCCCCTTTTGTTTATTGCCGAATTTTGCCGCAGAAACGATAAAAAACAACCGGAATATGAAAGTAATAACGATGGAAAGTTCCGCTTTCACCGCATTGACGGAACAGATAGCCGAGATAGCGGCACACGTGCGTGCCGTTTCCGGCGAAAGGAAGGAAAAATCCGCGGACAGGCTGCTGACCACCCGCGAGGCGGCGCACCTGTTGAACGTGAGTACCCGCACCCTCCAGCGTATGCGTAGCGAACATCGCATCGGCTATGTGGTGCTGCGCGGCAAGTGCCGTTACCGTCAGTCGGAAATCGACCGTCTGCTTGCGGACTGCACCGTCGTGGAAGACGCGGCGACACCAACGGAACTGAAACGCAACCACACGCTGCGCACGGGTGGCAAACCCAAAGGAAGGAGGACATGACGTATGGAACTGCTTACCCGAAACAATTTCGAGAACTGGATGCAGAAACTGATGGAACGGCTCGACCGTCAGGATGAACTGCTGCTGTCCATGCAGCCGTTCGGCAAAGCCCCGGACCCGATGGAACGTATCAGGATGTTCGACAACCAAGACCTCTGTATGCTGCTCCAGATAAGCAAGCGCACCCTGCAACGCTATCGCAGCATCGGCGCGTTGCCGTACAAGACGCTCGGCAAAAAGACCTATTACAGCGAAGAGGACGTGCTGACGTTCCTTTCCGGACACGTAAAGGACTTCAAAAAAGAAGATATAGCCTTCTACAAGGCTCGTATCCATAATTTCTTTCAAAAATAACCCATTAAAACATTTTTCAAATGGCAAAGAAAAAAGACGAAAAGGACGTGCTGATAGTCCGCGACGAGAAGACGGGCGAGATCAGCGTGGTAGCCGGGCTGGATGCCGACGGCTCCCCCAAGCGCACCCCCGCGAAAGCGGAGAACGCGCAGAGTTTCCTGCAATTCGACCGCCACGGCGATGTGCTGGACAACTTCTTCAAAAACTTCTTCCGGCAGTGTAAGGAACCCAGCCGCTTCGGTTTCTACCGTGTCGCGGCAGGCCAAGCCGACAAACTGCTGGAGGTGATGAAAGACCTGCTGAAAGACCCTGAAGCCAACAAGGAACTGCTTGCGCCCCACAAGGTTGACACTTCCGGCTACGAGAAGCAGGTAAAGGAAGAACAGACTACTGAAAAGACAGAACAAACGGAGCAAAAACAGGAAGAAATGGAAAAGAAGCAGGAACAGAATCAGGAAAGCCCGCAGCAGGCGCAGGGCAGACGGGGCTACCAGCCCATCGACGAGAGCAAAATCAACTGGCAGGAGCTGGAAGAGAAATGGGGCGTGAAACGTGACGACCTTGAAAAGTCCGGCGACCTTCAGAAGATGCTCAACTACGGCAAGTCCGATTTGGTGAAAGTATCACCCAAATTCGGCGGCGAGGCTTTCGAGCTGGATGCCCGTCTTTCCTTCAAGAAGGACAGCGAGGGCAATGTCAGCCTCGTGCCGCACTTCATCCGAAAGGAGCAGAAACTTGACGAGTACAAGGAACACAAGTTCTCCGACGAAGACCGTAAGAACCTGCGCGAAACGGGCAACCTCGGCAGGGTCGTGGACATCGTGGACAGGGAAACGGGTGAAATCATCCCCTCGTTCATCAGCATAGACCGCAAGACGAATGAAATCACGGACATTCCAGCAAACAAGGTGCGCATACCGGAACGCATCGGAAAGACGGAAATCACCAAGCAGGAACAGGATATGCTGCGTGCCGGGCTACCCGTGCGCGACAAACTTATCGAGCGCAATGACGGCAGGAAGTTCGTCACAACCCTGCAAGTGAATGTCGAGCAGCGAGGCGTGGAGTTCGTACCGGGAACCGGCAGGTCGCCCCGTACCGCCCAGACGCAGGAAGCCAAGAACAATCCCACACAGGGACAAGCTCAAAGCATGGAAAATTCCGCAGCCCCACAGAAAGAGCAACGCCGCAACACGTGGACGAACGCCGACGGCAGCATCCGCCCCATCAGCAAATGGAGCGGCGTGAACTTCACCGACCAGCAGAAAGCCGATTACGCGGCAGGCAAAGCCATCAAACTGGAGAACGTGACCGACAAACAGGGCTTCCACGCCACGATGTACATCAAGTTCAACCCGGAGAAGGGACGCCCGTATCGTTATGACACCAACCCCGACAACGCGCAGAAGGTCGCCCCGTCCAACGAGAGCCGCACGCAGGTGGCGGTGAACAGCGAAGGCAAGACCAACGAGGCGACCAAGAACCTGAAAGAACCTTTACAGAAGGGACAGACTGCTCCGAAAGATGACAAACAGCAAAAGCAGCAGGAGAAGCCCCAGAAGAAAAACAACAAGGGCATGAAGATGTAACATCCCGTGTCCGCCACTAAATCCAAAGTAACAATTCATAAAAAGTAATCAGCATGAAGACAATCATTGCAGAAAAGCCATCCGTGGCACGTGAGATCGCCCGCATTGTGGGCGCGACAAAAAGAGAGGAAGGATATTTCGAGGGAGGCGGCTACGCCGTGACATGGGCATTCGGACACCTCGTCCAGCTTGCCATGCCCGACGGCTACGGCATACGCGGCTTCGTCCGCGACAACCTGCCTATCATCCCCGAAACCTTTACGCTCATTCCCCGTCAGGAAAAGACAGAGAAAGGCTATAAGCCCGACAGCAGCGTGGTGTCGCAGATAAAAATCATCAGCCGTCTTTTCAATGAAAGCGAGCAGATTATCGTGGCGACCGATGCCGGACGCGAAGGTGAGCTTATCTTCCGATACCTCTACCATTATATCGAATGTACTACGCCTTTCGTGCGCCTTTGGATAAGTTCGCTTACCGACAAGGCTATCCGCGAGGGACTGCGCAACCTCGAAGCGGGAAGCAAGTATGACAACCTCTATCTTGCCGCCAAAGCACGGAGCGAATCCGACTGGCTTGTGGGCATCAACGGCACGCAGGCACTCTCCATCGCTGCCGGACACGGCACATACTCCGTCGGACGGGTGCAGACGCCTACGCTGGCGATGGTGTGCGCACGTTACTGGGAGAACCGCCGTTTCACGGTTGAACCGTTCTGGCAGCTCCATATTGCCGCCGACGATGGCAACGGCGAAGTGGTGAAATTCTCCTCTTCCGAGAAGTGGAAAGCAAAAGAGCCTGCGACGGAACTATATAATAAGGTGAAGGAAGCAGGCACAGCCACTGTCACGAAAGCAGAACGCAAGGAGAAGACGGAGGACACTCCGCTCCTGTACGACCTGACCACACTCCAGAAAGAAGCCAACGCCAAGCACGGCTTCACGGCAGAACAGACGCTTGAAATCGCACAGAAACTCTACGAGAAGAAACTCATCACCTATCCGAGAACCGGAAGCCGCTACATCCCCGAAGACGTGTTCGCGGAAATCCCCAAGCTACTCGCCTTCATCGGCAATTTGCCCGAATGGAAAGAGAAAATCAATCCGAAAACCGTGCCTACACGCCGCAGCGTGGACGGCGGCAAGGTAACAGACCACCATGCTTTGCTCGTCACTGGCGAGAAACCGCTGTTCCTCTCTAAAGAGGACAATATCATCTATCAGATGATAGCCGGACGCATGATCGAGGCTTTCTCTGAAAAATGCGTCAAGGACACCGCCACCGTCATGGCAGAGTGTGCCGGAGTGGAATTTATGGCAAAAGGCAGCATCATCAAACAAGCCGGGTGGCGTGCCGTCTATGGTGAGGAAGAGAAAGAGGAAACCACCATTCCCGGCTGGCAGGAAGGCGACACGCTGGTACTGAAAGCCGCCTCCATCACGGAGGGAAAGACCAAACCCAAGCCGCTGCATACCGAAGCCTCTCTGCTGTCCGCTATGGAAACGGCTGGCAAGGAGATAGAGGACGACACGCTGCGTCAGGCTTTGAAAGACTGTGGCATCGGAACGCCTGCCACCCGTGCCGCCATCATCGAAACACTTTTCAGACGCGGCTACATGGAACGCTGCAAGAAGTCGCTCGTACCCACCGAAAAGGGGCTTGCCCTCTACTCGGTCGTGAAGACGATGCGCGTCGCCGACGTCGCCATGACGGGCGAATGGGAGAAGGAACTGGCACGCATCGAGCGCGGAGAGCTGCCCGCCGATACCTTCCACAAGGAGATAGAGGCGTACACGCGGGAAATTACCTCCGAACTGCTCTCGTGCGACAAGCTGTTCGCCCGCAGGGATTCCGGCTGCAAGTGTCCCAAGTGCGGGACGGGCAGTATGCAATTCTACGGCAAGGTTGTTCGCTGCGACAACGCGGAGTGCGGGCTGCCCGTGTTCCGCCTGAAGGCAAACCGTATCCTCACCGATGACGAGATCAAAGACCTGCTCACCGAGGGACACACGAAACTGCTCAAAGGGTTCAAGAGCAAGCAGGGCAAGAGCTTCGATGCCATAGTAGCCTTTGACGGGGACTATAACACGACTTTCGTGTTCCCCGAAAGGAAAAGTAAGGCAACCTCTGCGAGAAGAAGAAAATAATGAGTAACTTTGCCACTGATTCAGAGTAATGAACTGTTCTTCGATACCGGATTACACTCATACTTTGGATTTAGTGGTGGCACTCGGAGGGATACCGGGTGCCTTTTCTTTCTCCTTTCAGACAATTATCCCGGTCATGATTTACCAATCCACTAAATTCCAAAGTAATGAACAACAAGAAGAAGAAAAACGAAGGACAGACCGACTTTTCCTATTACGGTCTGTATCTGCTGGACTATCTCCGAACAAACAGGTTTGAACAGGCAACCGACGAAGCCTTCATCCGTGAACGCGCCGACCGTGCCGCCGGAACGTATGAACGGGCAAGGCTCGAAGGCTATCCTACTGCTGGGGCGCAGGAACTGGCGATGAACACATTGCTGGAGGGGCTTCGTTACTCCAGGTACGCCATCCTCCGCGAAGTCGTAGAGAACGAGTTTGCCGATGACGTGCCGGAAGCGAAGCGTGAATCCTTTATCCTGAAGCTGCTTCCGCTTGTCGGAAACGTATTCTCCATTTATGACCTTGCGGACGACAATTTCGCCCTGTCGCCCGATTACGACCTGCTCTATACGGAGCTGACGGGGGCTGTCGTCCTTTATATAGGGGAATATGGCGTTTAACCGCAAACAAAGGTTGCGGGACAACATCGAGGCGATACGGACGGCATTCGTCCTTGACAAGGAACAGAGAACGGCGACAACCGAGGAACAGGCGATACTCCGGAAGTATTGCGGTTTCGGCGGGCTGAAATGTATTCTGAACCCTGCAAGGGAACTGACGGATGCCGTCCACTGGGCGAAATCCGACCTCGAACTGTTTGCCCCTACCGTGGAACTGCACAGGCTGATACGGGAGAACAGCCGGAACGACTTGGAGTACAAACGGTTTGTGGATTCGCTGAAAGCGTCCGTGCTGACAGCCTTCTACACACCGAAAGAGATAACAGACACCATAGCCGATGTGCTGGCGGATTACAGTGTCCGCCCGTCGCGTGTGCTGGAGCCGTCGGCCGGTGTCGGCGTTTTCGTGGACGCCGTGCTGCGGCACAGTCCCGACGCGGATGTGATGGCGTTTGAAAAAGACCTCCTCACGGGTACTATCCTGCAACAGCTCCACCCCGACAAAAAGATGCGCATAGACGGTTTTGAGAAAATCGAAAAGCCGTTCAACAACTATTTCGACTTGGCGGTGTCCAACATCCCGTTCGGTGACATAGCCGTGTTTGACGCTGAATTTCAAAGAAGCGAATCTTTCGGCAGACGCTCGGCACAGAAAGCCATCCACAACTATTTTTTCCTGAAAGGGCTGGACACGGTGCGCGATGGCGGCATCGTGGCTTTCATCACGTCGCAGGGAGTGCTGAACAGTGCCAAGACTTCCGTGCGCAACGAACTTTTCAGTCAGGCGAATCTGGTATCGGCAATCCGCCTGCCCAACAACCTGTTTTCGGACAATGCGGGGACAGAGGTGGGCAGCGACCTGATAATCCTGCAAAAGAACCTGCACAAGACAGAACTGTCGCAGGATGAACGGCTGCTGACCGTGATACAGACGGATACGAAGACAAACCTGACGGACAACGCCTATTTCATCCATCATCCCGAACGCATCGTGCATACATCCGCAAAACTCGATACCGACCCTTACGGCAAGCCCGCTATGGTTTATCTGCACGAGGGGAAAACCGCAGGCATCGCGGAGGACTTGCGACATATGCTTGACGAGGACTGCCACATGAGGCTTGTCATGCGCCTGTATTCGGGCGCAATCGGGCAAGAGAGGGAGCAAAAAGCGGTTGCCGTTGAAGTAAAAACGGAACAGCCTGCCATGAAGCCGGAAGCGACAATTACAGCACGGACGGAAGAAGCCCAAGCCGAAAAACCGCAACCCATAGCCGAAAAACCGGAGATTGAGCCACGCCAAACGAATCATTCAAATGCCGTTCAGCTCACTCTGCTTGACCTTTGGGGTATGCCCATAGAAGAACCTGCCAAAAAGAAAAAGGCAACCAAAAAGGAAAGCAAGGCAAAGCGTTTGCCATCCAAACCGAAGCCGCCGGTTACGGCTGTTCCTTCCGCTGAAACCGTCAAGACTGCAACTGAGAGCAGGGAGGCAAAGCCGGAAAATGCCGGGAAGCAAGGCGATCCAGAAGATATTTATGCCACTTTGGACTGGGAAACCAATCCGCCCATCAACGGCTTCTATGAAACGATGATGAGCCTGACACCGGAACGGCGCAAGGCTCTACGGCTTGAAGCGGAACGGCACAGACAGGAACAACTGAAAAAGTCGGGTGTCAAGGACACGCTGAATCCTGCATTTGTGCCTTCGTCGGATAACAAACCGGAGCAAAAGGAAGCAGCAAAACAACCCGAAGCACAGCCGGAGGCAACTCCCGTTCCTGTTACGGACAATAGTCCAAGTGAGAAAGCAACCACTTCACTATTCCCTGAATTTGAAACGGAAAAGCCGAAGGAGGAAGTACCCGACCTTACGCCGCGTCCCTATCACCGCACGCCGGAAATGCACCTGCGTGAAGGTTCGCTGGTGGCAAACAGGGCACGTGACATCGGTTATCTGAAGGACATCACTCCCTACGGTGCGACCTTCCAGCCGCTTGGACTGACCGGTTATCAGAAAGAGAAAGCGTTGCTGTATGTATCGCTCCGTGACGCATACGAGCGGTTGTACCGCTATGAATCGAACAGACATGAGGAAAATGTACCTTGGCGTGAACACCTGAACACCTGTTACGACGAGTTTGTCATGCGTTATGGCAACCTCAACGCCAAACAAAACGTGAAGTTAGTGATGATGGATGCCGGAGGGCGCGACATCCTTTCGCTGGAACGTGCAGAGGACGGCAAGTTCGTCAAGGCGGACATCTTCGACCGTCCCGTTTCCTTCTCGGTGGAGAACCACGCCAATATCGGCTCTCCTGAAGAAGCCTTGTCCGCATCGCTTAACAAGTACGGTACGGTCAATCTCGACTATATGCGGGTGATAACAGACAATACGGAAGAGGAACTGCTCAACGCCCTCAAGGGACGTATCTTCTACAATCCGCTCGTAACCGGTTACGAGATCAAAGACCGCTTCATCGCGGGGAACGTGATAGAGAAAGCGGAGCGCATAGAGGCATGGATAGGCGGTAATCCCGAAAACGAAAGATTGCCGGAGGTGAAACAGGCTTTGGAGGCTTTGAAGGAAGCCGAACCGCAGCGCATCGCCTTTGAAGACCTCGACTTCAACTTCGGTGAACGCTGGATTCCCACGGGCGTGTATGCCGCCTACATGAGCCATCTTTTCGACACGGACGTGAAAATCGCCTATTCTGCCAGCATGGACGAGTTTTCCGTGGCGTGCGGCTACCGTACCATGAAAATAACGGACGAGTTTCTGGTAAAGGGCTATTACCGGAACTATGACGGTATGCACTTGTTGAAACACGCCCTGCACAACACCTGCCCTGATATGATGAAATCCATCGGCAAGGACGAAAACGGCAATGACATCAAAGTGCGTGACAGCGAGGGCATACAGCTTGCCAACGCCAAGATTGACGAAATCCGTAACGGATTCTCGGAATGGCTGGAGGAACAGTCGCCGCAGTTCAAGGAACGGCTGACCACCATGTATAACCGCAAGTTCAACTGTTTCGTGCGCCCGAAGTATGACGGTTCGCACCAGACCTTCCCCGACCTCAATTTGAAAGGATTGGCAAGCCGTGGTATTCAAAGCGTTTATCCGTCGCAGAAGGATTGCGTCTGGATGATAAAACAGAACGGCGGTGGAATCTGTGATCACGAGGTGGGGACTGGTAAAACACTGATAATGTGCATTGCAGCGCATGAAATGAAGCGTCTGAACTTGGCGCATAAGCCGATGATTATTGGTCTGAAAGCCAATGTCGCGGAGATTGCCGCCACCTATCAGGCGGCATATCCCAATGCGAGGATTCTCTACGCTTCGGAAAAGGATTTCTCGACCGCCAATCGTGTACGTTTCTTCAATAATATCAAGAACAACGATTACGATTGCGTCATTATGTCGCACGACCAGTTCGGCAAGATACCGCAGTCACCGGAGTTGCAACAACGCATCTTGCAGGCGGAGCTTGACACGGTGGAGGAAAACCTCGAAGTCTTGCGGCAGCAGGGCAAGAACGTGTCGCGGGCGATGCTGAAAGGGCTGGAAAAACGCAAACACAACCTTGTGGCGAAGCTGGAGAAAGTGGAACACGCCATCAAGTCGCGCACTGATGACGTAGTGGACTTCAAGCAGATGGGCATCGACCACATTTTCATTGACGAGAGCCACCAATTCAAGAACTTGACCTTCAACACACGGCATGACCGTGTGGCGGGGTTGGGAAACTCGGAAGGAAGCCAGAAAGCCCTGAATATGCTTTTTGCCATACGCACCATACAGGAGCGTACGGGCAAGGACTTGGGGGCTACGTTCCTGTCCGGCACAACCATTTCCAACAGCCTGACGGAATTGTACCTGCTCTTCAAGTACCTGCGTCCGAAGGAACTGGAACGGCAGGATATTCGGTGCTTCGACGCATGGGCGGCGATTTTTGCAAAGAAGACGACCGACTTTGAGTTCAATGTAACGAACAACGTGGTTCAAAAGGAGCGTTTCCGCTACTTCATCAAAGTGCCGGAGCTTGCCGCCTTTTACAACGAAATCACCGACTACCGCACGGCGGAGGACGTGGGTGTGGATCGTCCGCACAAGAACGAGATACTGCACCACATACCGCCCACACCGGACCAAGAGTATTTCATCAAGCAGTTGATGGAATTTGCCAAGACGGGCGACGCCACGCTATTGGGCAGGTTGCCGCTGTCTGAAACGGAAGAGAAGGCAAAGATGCTCATCGCTACCGACTACGCGCGGAAGATGGCTTTGGATATGCGCATGATAGACCCCAATTATGAAGACCACCCCGACAACAAGGCGAGCCACTGCGCCAAGAAGATAGCGGAGTATTACCATAAATACGACGCGCATAAGGGAACGCAGTTCGTTTTCTCGGATTTGGGGACATACCAGCCGGGCGATGGGTGGAACGTGTACAGCGAGATAAAGCGGAAACTGACGGAGGATTACGGCATACCGGCAAGCGAGGTGCGCTTCATTCAGGAGTGCAAGACCGACAAGGCGCGCAAGGCGGTGATAGACGCCATGAACGCCGGAACGGTACGCGTGCTGTTCGGCTCCACAAGTATGCTCGGAACGGGTGTGAACGCGCAGAAAAGGTGTGTGGCTATCCATCACCTTGATACACCGTGGGTGCGACATGAAGTCGCATAGATAATTGTTGGAATGATACTTACGGGTATCAGCTTTAACCCGCTGTTCCGTCAGCGGTAGCCTACCACCGATGCACCTTAATAGTTGTATTAAGCGGTTGGGACAAAGTACACTTTCGCAAGACAAGACAGAACCGTGAGGGGAAGTCAAGTACGGTTAGTATCATACCGTAGAGTGGCGAGGCTGGATAGTATGGTTAGCGTAAGCGAACTGTTAGTAAACTTCGTAATGTCGTAAAAGAGTGTAAGATACTGGTACACTCTACCCAAAAGGGAAGCGGTCGGTTAATCCTTTCCATGGTAGGATTACACGGATATAAGCACCGCCGGAGGATGAGACAGAACCTAACCTATCCGTTAGTTATCTATGTGGAACATGGTAAGCCTGTATATCTCCTGTCATGTAAAAAATGACAGGTAAGCTGACAGCAATGAAAGCCGAATGGTGTGCAGGTATAAGATAACAGAAAAAGCGAATGCCGTTCTGTAATGGAACGGATACGGATTGAACCGACATCACGGGCTGATGTGGGTGACATCATCCGACACGAAAGTGGGCAGACTTCTGTGGTGACATTCGGTAGGCAAACAAACCGAATGTTATCAAATGGTGATTCTTTACAATTAACTTTTAGAACTTTCAAAAGGAGGAAAGCAAATGAACGAAAACAAGACATCGTGTGCGCCTGCTGACAATCAGCAAACACTTTGGGACAGCATAGACTGGACTAAAGCGGAGCTGGCTGTCAGAAAGCTACAAGCACGTATTGTAAAGGCTCGGAAGGAAGGCAGACATAACAAGGTGAAAGCCTTGCAGTGGACGCTGACCCACTCTTTTTACGCAAAAGCCTTAGCCGTAAAGAGGGTTACTTCTAACGGAGGTGGCAACACCCCCGGGGTGGACATGGAAACATGGGAGAAACCCGAAACAAAAACACAAGCGATAAGAGAACTCAAACGCAGAGGCTACCAGCCGAAGCCGCTGAGAAGAGTCCACATTAAGAAGAGTAATGGCAAACTGCGACCGTTGGGAATACCGACAATGAAAGACAGAGCCATGCAAGCACTCTACCTCATGGCATTGGAACCCGTGTCGGAAACAACAGCCGACACACGTTCATACGGTTTCCGCAAGGAACGCCGCTGTATGGATGCGGTGCAACAATGTCATAACATTCTCCGAAAAGGATATTCTCCTGAATGGATTCTGGAGGGTGACATCAAGGGGTGCTTCGACCATATCAGCCATGAATGGCTGCTTGCCAACATCCCTATGGATAAGGCAATGCTCCGTAAATGGCTGAAATGCGGCTATATCTTCAACAAACAGATGTTCCCGACCGAGGAAGGTACGCCACAAGGCGGCATTATCTCCCCTACGCTTGCCAATATGACGTTGGACGGATTGCAGAAAGTTCTCGCTGACAGGTACAAGAGAAGAACCATAAAAGGGAAACATTATTCTCCAATGGTAAACCTTGTCCGGTATGCAGATGATTTCATCATCACCTGCGAGAACCGTGAAACACTTGAAAAGGAAATCAAACCATTGGTAGCCGAATTCATGTCTGAAAGAGGTCTGACCTTATCGGAAGAAAAGACGGTGATAACCAACATCCGTGACGGTTTCGATTTTCTCGGTTTCAATATCCGCAAATACGGCAATGAAATATTGACCAAGCCGACCAAGAAAGCCGAAAAGCGCTTTATGGAGAATATCCGTAAAGTGACAAAAGGTCATAAGGGTTGTAAGCAGGAGTCATTAATCAGAATGATAAACGCAAAAATCCGAGGATGGGGAGCATACTATCAGCATGGGGCGACACGTGATTCATTTCATAGAATCGACCATCAGATATTTCTCGCCTTGTGGCAATGGGCTAAACGCCGCCATTCCAAGAAAGGGAAGCGGTGGATAAAAGACCGTTATTGGCACAATATCCGAGGTAACAGCTGGACTTTTGCAGCAAAATTCAAGAAATCAAACGGTAAGGAAGACCAACTCACTCTGTTGAAATTGGCATCTTCATTTCCTTTCCTGCAATATACGCAGATAAAGGGGGACATGAATCCGTTTGATGCAGACTGCCGTCTGTACTTCAATAAAAGAATGAAGTCAAAAATGCTTGTGACACTGAAAGGACGTAAGTCCCTGCTTTACTTATGGGAAAAGCAAGGACGGAAATGTCCGATATGTGGTGAACCGATTAATACGCATAAAGCATGGAATGTAATGCCGACCGTACAAGACGGACGGAAATGCAATCTGTTGGTTCATGATGAATGTTTCAAATTATCCCGTAAATCCAATGATAACAAGAAGTCGTATGAGCCGGTCTCTGCACATGAACAGAGACTTTGAAAAGCTTGAGCCGTATGAGGGGAAACCCTCACGTACGGTTCTGAGGGGGGAAGAGGGCAGTAATGCTCTTGACCTACCCGATAGACCGTCCGACCTGCAACAGCGTAACGGACGGGGAGTTAGAGCCGGAAACGAGATTGCCAAACACTTTGCCGGGAACAATGTGGATGTCATCATCTACGCCGTGGAGAAGTCGCTGGACAGCTATAAGTTCAACCTGCTACACTGCAAGCAGACGTTCATATCGCAGCTCAAAAGCGGGGCGATGGGCGCACGTACCATTGACGAGGGAGCGATGGACGAAAAATCGGGTATGAACTTCTCGGAATATATGGCGTTGCTCTCCGGCAATACCGACCTTTTGGATAAGGCGAAATTAGAGAAGCGTATCGCCTCGCTCGAAGGGGAACGCAAGTCGTTCAACAAGGGCAAGCGGGATTCGGAGTTCAAACTGGAATCCAAAACGGGAGAACTGCGCAACAACACGGCGGTCATCGAAGCCATGACGGAGGACTGGAACAGGTTTCTTGCCGTTGTGCGGACGGATAAGGAGGGCAACCGCCTTAATCTTGTCAAGGTGGACGGCGTGGATTCAGCGGACGAGAAGGTTATCGGAAAGCGTTTGCAGGAAATCGCCAAGAACGCCACGACGGGCGGACTGTACAAGGCTGTCGGGGAGCTTTACGGGTTCCCGATAAAGGTGGTCAGCGAAAGGATGCTCAAAGAAGGACTGGAGTTTACCGACAACCGCTTCGTGGTGGAGGGTAACTACAAGTACACCTACAACAACGGGCATCTTGCGATGGCGGACCCGATAGCCGCCGCACGCAACTTCCTGAACGCTATGGAGAGGATTCCGTCCATCATCGACCAGTACAAGGCGAAGAACGAGGTGCTGGAGAAGGAGATTCCGCAGTTGCAGGAGATAGCGGGCAAGGTATGGAAGAAAGAGGATGAGCTGAAACAGTTGAAGTCCGAACTTGCCGCACTTGACCGAAAGATACAGTTGGAACTTGCACCGCCTACGCCGGAAGTTGCCGAAAAAGAGAAGGACGCGCAGGGAGTCAAACAGGTTGCGGAAAGTGTACGAAACGTGCCGCTACAACACACCAAAGAAACACCGCAGATACGCAGTCCGGTGAATGAGCGAAGCCCGTCGGGAAATTTCATTGCCGACCATATCATTATCGGGCGACCGGGATTATATGCAAAAGATGAAAATCGACCCAAAGGAATGAAAATATAACAAAGAGAGGATGTGCAAAATTGAAAACACATCCTCCTTTTAGTTCCCCTATGCCTGCGCCCTCCTATACTCCAAAGGCGTGCAGCCTACATTTTTCTTAAACACACGGCTGAAATGCTGGGAGTACTGGAATCCAAGTTCATCAGCAATCTGGCTGACAGTCAAATTGGTGTTTACCACCCATTCTTTGGAAACATTGATTATCTTGTTTTGGATGTACTCTTGGGCGGTCATCCCAGTTTCTTTCTTTATAAGGTCTCCGAAGTAATTTGGTGAAAGGCATACTTTGTCGGCAAAGTACCGCACTTGCGGCAAACCGCTTTTGCGCAAATTCTCGTTCTTGAAGTATTCATCCAGAAGCCGCTCGAATTTTACAATGACATCATGATTCACTTCAGAGCGAGTGATGAACTGACGGTCATAAAAACGCATACAGTAATCAAGAAACAGTTCGATATTCGTGGCAATCAGACGCTTGCTGTGTTTGTCGATAGCGTGTTCCATTTCATAACCGATTTTGTCGATGCAGTCCACAAGGATTTTCCTTTCCCGTTCCGATACATGCAGAGCCTCGTTCACATCGTATGAGAAGAAAGAATACCGGTCGATTTCCCTGCCAAGCGGCGTTCCGCGAAGCAAATCCGGGTGGAACAGAACGCCCAGTCCTGACGGTTTCATTCCCCTCTCCATATCGACATTGGCGATTTGTCCAGGAGCAAAAGCGACAATGCTTCCTTCCTGATAATCGTAGTTCTGACGTCCGTAACGAATCGTCCCGCATTTCGCATCTTTCAGGTAGATGCAATAGACTCCGTAATTGAACCGAAAATGATCCGGCCATATCGGGGCTTTCGACAAATCGACAACGGTGACCAACGGGTGCAAGGTCTCCAGCCCGAACAGCTTATTATATTGGTCGATTGTGCCGACCTTTATTACTTCTTTCATAAAAGCATTTCAATTTTTTGTGCAAAGGTAACTGTTTTAGATGGGAATCACGCATGGCAGAGTGTGAAATCCGTAATGCAGTTACAAATATCCGTAAGATTCGTACAAATTTCATATATGGCATACACGTTTGGCCGAAAGAGACTTATGTGCGCCAATAACATTCCGTAATATAATCACTCTTGTCCGTAATGCAGATACAGCCATTACCAATAAAGCCCCGTACCTTTGCAACAGAAAAATAAGTATCAACATTAAAAAGGTTTATGGAAATGAAAAAGTTTATCCTGACATTGGTCGTTGCACTTACAGCAATCACCATCAACGCGAAGACGCTGATAGTTTACTACAGCTTTACAAACAATGTCCACACCATCGCGACCGACCTGCAGTCGCAGACAGGAGCGGATATGGCAAGGATAGAACCGTCGGAGGAAGGGCTGGACTATGCCGCCAACAATTATGCCATCGGCAGCGCGCTCATCTCGGCAATCCGCAACAATCCCGATGATGCGGCATCCTATCCAGGAATCAAGCCGGTGGATGTGAATCTTGACGAATATGACATGGTGATTGTCGCTGCTCCCCTGTGGTGGAGCAATATGGCAGCCCCCATGCAGACATTTCTTTTCCACAACGGCGCAAAGATGGCAGGGAAGAAAATAGGTCTTATTGTTTCGAGCGGGAGCAGCCCTATAAGCGGTGTCGAAGCTGACGCACACCGTCTGATACCCGACGGCGACTTCGTGACACCGAGCCTGTGGATTCGTTCCTCGCAGACATCCAACTGCCATTCTTTGATTGCCGGTTGGCTGGAGCAGATTGACTACAACACACTTACAAGTGCCGTTGAATCTGTAGCAATGGATAAAGGCATGAATATCAGCGTGTCGTCAGGCACGATATATGTCGATGGTGAGTTTGACTCCCTTGCGCTCTACAATCTCTCAGGCGGCAAAGTGCTGGAATCATCTCAAAATGGAATCGGGACCTCCACTCTTGCATCAGGCATCTACTTGGCGCAGATAAATTCGGGAAAGCAAACCGTGACAAAGAAAATAATGATAAACCGCTAATTGAATTATACAAATGAGAACATCAATGAAAAAGTTATTATTTCTCCCGTTGCTGTTCGCTTTGATAGCAACGGCATGTTCGGAGGATGACCTTCCGAATGACGACCCGACAAACGACACTCTTTATTCACTGAATGTCACTGCCTCTGAAGGAGGAAGCGCATCTGCCGAGCTTTCCGGCTACCATGCTGGCGAGGAGGTTGCCGTGACCGCTGTCCCGAATGACGGGTATTACTTTGTGGAATGGCTTGAAGACGGGACATCCGTTTCGTCCGATCCTGTTTACCGTTTTCAGATGCCGGAACGTGACGTGGCACTCCATGCTACTTTTGCAGAGATACCCTCCGAACCTATCAGCAACGATTACCGTGTGGCGGTGGGAGCCAATTACACGCTTCTGCTGGATGAAAACGGCTATTTGTCTGCCTTCGGACTCAATGAACACGGCCAGTTGGGAGACGGAACCACAGAAAACCGGCTTACTCCGGTGCCCATTCTGCCACAAACACGGTTCGCGGGCGTATTCTGTGGCGGTTCAAGTTCCTATGCCATCGACCGTGAAGGCAACCTTTATGCGTGGGGCAACAATGAGAACGGACGTCTGGGAGACGGCTCAACGACGGACAGGCATGTGCCGACCCAAATCATGTCAGGGACACGCTTCAGCCAAGTCGCTCCGGGCAGCGAACACACATTGGCCATCGACAGCGAAGGCGGCCTTTGGGCTTTCGGCTCAAACGAGCACGGACAGTTAGGCGACGGTTCCACCACTGACCGCCACGCTCCGGTACGCATCGCCGGTGACAGGCAGTTCGGGCATATATCCGCAGGCGGCTGGTTCTCGTTTGCCATAGACACGGAAAACCGTTTATGGGCTTTTGGATGGAACAATCACGGGCAGTTGGGCGACGGCACGACAACCGAGCAGCATACTCCTGTCCAAGTGATGCCGGAGCGGCGTTTCAGACGCATATCGGCCGGAAACTACCATACACTGGCCCTTGATTTCAACAACAAACTTTGGGGATTCGGCATGAACATGACCGGACAATTAGGCGATGCCCAGCGGCAGGACAAAATCGTTCCGGTCGAGATTATGGGCGACCGTGACTTCACCGATATTTCCGCCAAAGGGACACATTCACTGGCTCTGGATTCCGAAGGAAACCTGTGGGCTTTCGGCATGAACAGTTACGGGCAGTTGGGAGACGGCACGAACACCAACAAAACAACTCCCGTACAAATCGGAGCAGGAACCACGTTCGGGCATATCTATACCGGCTGGTATCATACGGCGGCCACGGACAATACAGGGAATATCTGGATGTGGGGCTCCAACCGCTACGGACAATTAGGGGACGGAACAACCACCAACCGTAATGTCCCGGCACTCTTTGACAACGGTCAAGGCGGTACGGACAGCCGTTCTCTGGTCGTCTATTACAGCTGGAGCGGTAACTCGGAAAGCCTTGCCTCTGAAGTCGCCGGCATACTGGGCTGCAACACCGTGGAAGTGGAACTGACCACACCATACGCGGCAACGAGCGACCAGGAATTATATCCTATCGCACAGGCGGAGATAGCGGCCATAGACAACGAAGGAAGATACCCGTCCATACGCACGACCGTCTCCGATATGGATAAATATGACAATATCATCATCTGTTACCCGCTTTGGTACAGCCGTATGGCCACACCCATGCAGTCATTCCTGCACAATCACGCGGCACAGCTTGCCGGCAAGACACTTGCCCTGATTTGTACCAGTGCGAGCAGCGGTATTTCCCAAACAGTGGCCGATGCCCGGAGGCTGTGCCCGGACAGCACCATACCCGAAGCCCTGTGGATACGCGCGTCATCCGTCGGCAGTGCCCGTGCCAATATCGAGCAGTGGCTGTCTGACATAGGCATCAGCAAATAAAGAATCAAACATATAATGGACATTTAAATAATAATGGATATGAATAAAGTATTTGGCTTATTGATGGTATGCCTGCTCTCATTCAACATGGCATGGGCGCAGGAAGAACGGATTCCGGCAAAAGGTTTTGCAGTGGACTCCAAGGAAGGACATTTTCATCCTTACGACTTTACCCGCCATGCTATCGGCGACAACGACATACTGATAGAGATTCTGTATGCCGGCATTTGCCACAGCGATTTGAGTTCCGTCTGGTCGGAACACGGCAAATCCAACTACCCGATGGTTCCGGGACATGAAATCGTAGGGCGTGTAATCGCGACGGGGAAAAACGTGTCGAAATTCAAAACAGGCGACTATGCCGGAGTCGGTTGCATGGTCAATTCCTGCGGGGAATGTGCGGACTGCAAAGCCGACATGGAGCAGTCCTGCCAGAAAGGTCCGGTATTCACTTACGGTTTCCACGATCCTTACCATGACAATGAAATCACGATGGGAGGATATTCCAATAACATCGTCGTGTCGGAGGATTTTGCCATTACCGTGCCTGCCGGTGCCGACATCAAACGTGTGGCTCCTCTTTTGTGCGCCGGCGTTACGACTTGGTCTCCGTTACATTACAGCAACGTGAAGAAAGGCGACAAAGTCGGCGTAGCCGGGTTTGGCGGTCTGGGGCACATGGCCGTGCAATATGCCGTCCGGCTGGGTGCGGAAGTCACGGTGTTCGACATTACGGAAGATAAACGGGATGATGCCGCCCGTCTGGGAGCCGTCCGTTACGTGAATGTGAACAATCCGGAGGACCTGAAAGGCCTTGACAATTCCTTCGATTTCATTATCAGCACCATCCCGCTTCCTTATGAACCGTTCATGTATGTCAAGATGCTGAAAAAGGGCGGCGATCTGGCCATCGTGGGACTGCCTGAAAATTCCACTCTCGATATTACCGCCATGGCATTCCAAGCCCCGAATCGCAGGGTTTACGCTTCGTTCATCGGTGGAATCAAGGAGACCCAGGAAATGCTGGACTTCTCCATCGCGAACAATATCTACCCGGAGGTCGAGATCATAAAGGCCGATGCCGCCGAGATAGAAAACGCCTACAAGAGCGTGCTGGACGGAAAGGTGAAGTTCCGCTACGTGATTGACATGAGTACAATAGATAAAAAATAATAACGCAATATGAAAATCTCAAAACTATTGGCCACCGCAGCAGTTGTCATGCTGGCTGCCGGCTGTAACAACAATAAGAATATGGAAACAGAAGTACCGGGAATCAGCGCATTCCCCACAGGGAAACCGAATGTCGCATACGAACAATATTTCAGCGGCCGCTCATGGCTGGCCCCGCTGACCTCCATGAAAGAACTGAATGTACCCGTATCGAACGTGACGTTCGAGCCGGGATGCCGCAACAACTGGCACAGCCATACCGGAGGACAGTTGCTTGTCTGTGTCGGAGGTGAGGGCTACTATCAGGAGAAAGGCAAACCGGCGCGTCGGCTTAAAGCAGGTGATGTGGTCGAAATAGCACCTGACGTAGTGCATTGGCACGGGGCCGCTCCTGACAGCTGGTTCTCCCATCTGGCTGTCGAATGCAATCCGCAGACCAACAAGAATACATGGCTCAGCCCGGTAACGGACGAGGAGTATGCGGAAGCGGTGAAGCCACAGGTTCAATAAATGTCAGAGAACGGGTATCAGCATCCATTTCAAAATGCGTATAATTATGAAAGCAAGAACTTTTTTCTCCGCATCAACATTAGCTGTCTTAATGTTGTTGTCTGCGTTCCCAACAAAAGCGCAGACACCGGCGACAAAGGCAACGGTGTATTTTACCAGTGAAATCACTCCCGAAAGCCTTGTCAAGATATACAAGGCTCTTGGCAAAGAGGCTACCGGCAAAGTCGCGGTAAAAATCAGCACAGGGGAATCGGCCCAGAGCAATCACCTCCGCCCGGAACTGATAGCCTCCTTGGTTCATGAAGTAAACGGGATCATTGTAGAGTGCAACACCGCATACGGCGGCAACCGTTCAAATACAGCGGCCCATCGCCGTGCGATAGAACAACGCGGCTATGGTGACATTGCCGAAGTTGATATAATGGATGAAGAGGGATATATCGACCTGCCTGTAACGGATACAAAATATCTTAAATATAATCGTGTCGGCGGTCATCTGTCCAACTATAATTTCCTTATAAATCTCGCCCATTTCAAGGGTCATGCAATGGGCGGATTCGGTGGTGTGCTTAAGAACCAAAGCATCGGTATCGCAACTCCTGAAGGTAAAACGCTAATACATACGGCAGGAAGGTATGATGATCCGAGATATGTATTTCAAAATCCGTCAGGACAGGACGCTTTTCTGGAGTCAATGGCAGCTGCGGCACAGTCGGTTCACGATTACTTCAAAGGGAATACGATTTATATCAATGTCATGAACAACCTTTCTGTTGATTGTGATTGTGACGGTCACCCGTCTGCTCCTCAAATGAAAGATATCGGGATTTTGGCATCTCTTGATCCGGTGGCATTGGACAAGGCTTGTCTGGATTTGATATTCAACCATCAGTCAACGGCCGGCGACAACAGCGCGCCATTAGTGCAGCGGATAAACGGACGGCACGGAGCGCACATTGTTGACTATGCCGCTGAAATCGGATTAGGCACATTGTCATACGAATTGGTTGACATTACGAACTCAACCGCTGTGGAGTCGATTTCTGTAAACGGCATTCAAAAATACAATGTGTATGGTCTTGATGGAGTGAAGATATTATCTAACGCAGACAATATAGATTCTTTATCTCCGGGAGTATATATTATAAACGGGGTCAAAACCCAAATAAAATAGTCAGCCAAGTCATTAAAAAGAGTATCGGCTCAGTATTAGCCCTTTATCTCACGCCGGATGTGCCGTCGGAACGTATGAACGGGCAATGGTGATTGATATTGTCTGCATATAGAAAGTGCTTTACCGTACTGCGGCAGTTCGGTAAAGCACTTTGTAGGGAAAAGATAGTGTTACTACTGCCCCCCGAAAAAGTCTTATAAGAGAATTTTAATTGTCCTATAAGACATTTTAAATTGTCTTATAAGACAATTTTGAGAGTTCTATTATAATTGATTATCAATTAGATATAAGTGCTAATCATTGATGATATCGGCTCGCAGTGTGAACTCTGCTTTTGAAAGTGAAAGTGCCTCTTTCATGGGCATGCTCTTGGTGAACTGCACATTTACAGTCTTAATAGCGTTAGCATCGACTTTTTTTGCTTCGGCAGAGGTGTCGCTACCGTTTGCCTCAATGCTTAGGCGGAACGACTGTTTGAAGTAACAGATACCGTAATGCAGTTACTATCATCCGTAATACAGATACAGCCATTATCGATAGAACCCATTACCTTTGCAACAGATTTATAAACAGCATAATACTTAAAGAAAAATGAAAAAGAATATCGGATCTGTATTAGCCCTTTACCCCACACCGGCAGTCGTCGTGGGAACAATGATAGAGGACAAGCCCACGTGGTTGCTTGCAGGGCATGTGGGAATCATCGGTCACGACCGCATTTTGGTCAGCCTGCACAAAGCGCACCACACGAACCAGGGAGTGAGGATGACCGGACACCTGTCCGTGAACATCGTGGACGAAGCCCTGCTTCCCCGTGCGGACTATGTAGGCATTACAAGCGGTGCAAAAGTGGACAAGTCGCAGGTTTTCGCATGGCATCCCGGAGAAGCCGGCACACCCGTAATCGAGGACAGCCCGCTGGTCATGGAATGTGAAGCCGTAGAGAACTACGAAACGGAGACCTTCGACAACTTCATCTGCAAAATCGCCAACACCTACATTGAGGAAGATATGCTCAACGGGGACGGCAAGGTGGACTACAACAAGCTGAAGCCTGTACTCTTCGAGATGCCCACCTATTCCTACCTACGTACCGGTGAAATGATAGGCAAATGCACTACGCTCGGCAAGAAATTCCGGGAGGAGAACCTGTAACACGAATCGTATAACCTGATTAAAACAGAAAATATCATGCCTTCAATAACAATGGAATTGGTCAAGATGAGCAAGGAGAAGAAAGCTCAGTTGGTCAAGGAAGTAACCGAATCTACAGCCCGCATCACCGGGCTGCCCGAACAAGTAATATTCGTCTTCATCAAGGAGAACGAGCCGGAGAACGTGGGTGTAGGAGGTGTCCTCCTGCCGGATATGAACAAATGACAAAGCATAGAATATGGATACATTGAAAGTATTACTGGTAAACGGAAGCCCCCACAAGGACGGGTGTGTTCACACCGCCTTGTCGGAAATTGCCGATACGCTGAAAAGCGAAGGCATAGAATCCACCATATTCTGGGTGGGCAACCAGCCCGTAGCCGGATGTATCGGTTGCGGGGCGTGCGTGGGGAAGCGCAGTTGCTTCCGAAGCGACAAAGTCAACGAGTTCGTGAAGATAATGGACGAATACGACGGCTTCGTGTTCGGCACTCCTGTCCACTATGCGGCGGCAAGCGGCGCAATGACCTCGTTCCTCGACCGGGTATTCATGATTGACGAGTATAATGGCGACCACTTTGCGGGGAAACCCGCCGCTGCCGTTGCCACCTGCCGCCGTAGCGGTGCCACGGCGGCGCTCGACCAGATGAACAAGTACATGGCCGACTGCAATATGCCCATCGTACCGTCGCAATACTGGAACGTGGTCCACGGAAATACACCGGACGAAATACGCCGTGATGTGGAGGGTCTGCAAACCATGCGAACCCTTGCACGAAACATGGCGTGGCTGTTGAAGTGCATCGCAACAGGGCGTGAACACGGCATCGAGTTCCCGGCCCACGAACAGCATACAATGACAAACTTCATACGTTAAACAATCAAATCCAGAAATAACAATTAAAATCAATAAGGAGAAACAAAAATGAAAAATCAACCGTCAATAGCATTAGGCACATGGTCGTGGGGCGCAGGATTCGCCGGCGGCGACCAGGTATTCGGGAACAATCTCGGAGTGAATGAACTGAAGCCCGTATTTGATGCGGCAATGGCCGGAGGGCTGAACCTGTGGGATTCTGCCGTAGTTTATGGAATGGGAGCTTCGGAAAGCGTACTCGCCGCGTTCACCAAAGAGCGCAACCGTGAGGACGTACTCATCTCCACGAAGTTCACGCCCCAGATTGCCGGGGATTCCGCCAATCCCGTAGAGGATATGCTTAACAGCAGTCTCGAACGATTCGGCACGGACTATATCGACATCTACTGGATTCACAATCCTGCGGATGTAGAGAAGTGGACACCGTTTCTTGCCGGTCTCGTGAAAAGCGGCAAAGTAAAACGTGTGGGTGTCTCCAACCACAACCTTGCACAAATCAAGCGTGCGGAAGAGATTCTTTCCAAAGAGGGAGTGCATATCTCAGCCGTACAGAACCATTTCAGCCTCCTTTACCGTTCATCGGAGAAAGCGGGCATCCTTGACTATTGCAAGGAAAACGGCATCGACTTCTGGGCATACATGGTACTGGAACAGGGTGCGTTAAGCGGAAAATATGACACCGCCCACCCGCTGCCTGCCGGAAGCCAGCGCGGTGACACCTACAATCCGCTGTTGCCGCAAATCGAAAAGCTCGTTGCCGTGATGCACACTGTCGGGGACAAATACGGCATCACTCCGGCGCAGGTCGCCTTGGCTTGGGCGATTGGCAAAGGAACGACACCTATCATCGGCGTTACGAAACCTGCACAGGTGCAGGATGCGCTGGAAGCCATAAAGGTGACGCTGACCGACGAGGAGATGAACACGCTGGAGGAAGCAGCCGAAAGAACGGATGTTGATACCCGTGGCTCATGGGAGATGCCTATGGTTTAATAACTAAAATCAAATGACATGAGTAGTCTGAAAATATTGGTCGCCTATTTCTCTTGCAGCGGTATGACAAGAGAGGCTGCCCGTGAACTGGCGGCCGTGGCCAACGCCGATCTGTATGAAATAGTACCGGAGCAACCTTACACGGATGCCGACTTGAACTGGAATGACAGGCAGAGCCGCAGTTCCGTGGAAATGCGTGATGTGACATCCCGTCCTGCCATTGCAGGGCGGGTGTCCGGTATGGAGAAGTACGATGTGGTGTTCATCGGTTTTCCCGTATGGTGGTACATTGCGCCGACCATAGTGAACACGTTCATCGAAAGCCACGACCTTGCAGGCAAGAAGGTAGTACCGTTTGCCACTTCGGGCGGCAGCGGCATTGCCAACTGCGAGAAGAACCTGCGCAAAGCCTATCCCGAAATAGACTGGTGTGCCGGGAAGCTGTTGAACAGGCATTTGTCTGAAAAACAGTTCACGGAGTGGCTTGAAACTATAACCGGTGGAAAATAACTCGATATGGGAAGAAAACTGATTTTACTGATGGCTATGTCCGCACTCTTCATCAACCGTCCGGTATTCGGGCAGACCATTGACGTGCATTGTCACAACATCCTGCCTGAATACATGGCAGTGCTGGAGAAGCACGGTGCCGCGATGGAAGAGACCTTTCCGCTGCCGGCTTGGAATGTGGATTCGCATATCGCTTTCATGCAGAAAGCCGGAATAGAATGTTCGGTTCTGTCGATGCCCGCCCCGCAACCGTGGTTCGGTGATGCGGAGGAAAGCAGACGGGTTATCCGTGAATACAATGAGTATTGCGCCCGTCTGAAAAAGACGCATCCTGGGAAATTCAAGTTCTGCGCCGCGCTGCCCCTGCCGGATGTTGAAGCTGCCATCGAGGAAGCCGTTTACGCGCTCGACACGCTGGGTGCGGACGGGGTAAAACTGGCAACAAACAGCCGTGGGCAATATATCGGGGATGAAGCGCTCGACCCGTTGATGAAGGTGCTGAACGACAGGAATGCCGTCATCATCATCCATCCGCACAAGCCTACACCGGTCAATGACGGTATCATTGCCACCGCCCCGCTTGCGGTCTATGAATATCCGGCCGAAACGACCCGTGCTGTTGTCAATATGATTTCACGCAACGTGCTGGCCCGCAATCCCAATCTCAAGGTCGTCGTACCGCATTGCGGTTCCTTCCTGCCGATGGCAATACCCCGCATGAAAGCCGTACATCCGGCAATGCTGGCAAAAGGGTTTATGGGACAGATTGACTGGGAGAACAACCTCTCGCGCCTGTATTACGACCTTGCCGGAGGCGCAAGCCCCGAAATCGTGAAGATGATGCTGACCGTCACCACGCCGGAGCATATTCTCTACGGTTCGGATTATCCCTATATGCCGGACAACGTGTTGCAGGGGAACCTGGCACGGATGCGCGAACAGTTTGCCGCCGATAAGGAGCTGGCACCATACACGGAACTGTTCTTCTCGGAGAATGCCCGTGATTTGTTCAACAGATAAAAACAGAAAACAATGAAAAAAGTAATTTTGGGTTTATTGCTGGTTGCCGGTTCGCTTCCGGCAATCGCCCAGACAACAGAAAAGACAAACGATATGGACAGAATAGAATTATGCAAGGAAAACTACACCGCCCTGTTCGGCGGTGAGGCACTTAACGGAGGAGGGACAGACCCTGAAATCATGGACATCCTCCAGAAATACATTTTCGGTGAAGTGTTCCGCACGGGCGATCTGGACATCAAGACACGTGAAATGATTACCTGCGTATGTCTCGCCACCATGCAGCAACTGCCCCAATTGAAAGGGCACACGGGAGCCGCCCTCAATGTCGGGGTCACGCCCATAGAGTTGCGCGAGGCAGTTTACCAGTGCGCTCCCATCATCGGATTTCCCAAAGTCCTGAATGCGATGACTGCTGTCAATGAAGCCTTCACGGAGCGCGGAATCAAAGTGCCGCTGGAAACACAGGCGACCGTCACGGAAGAGAACCGCTACGAAAAAGGGCATGAAATTCAATATCCGCTTTACGGAGACCGTATGAAAGAGGCGATGAAGGATGTACCCGGCGGCATGGGCGAAAAGGTCGCGCGTTTTCTGACCGAAGTACACTTTGGCGACTTCCAGACACGAAGCGGCCTTGACACGCAGACACGCGAGCTGCTGACCTACTGCGTCCTGACCGTCATCGGGGCGGAGCCGCAACTCCACGCCCATCTCCGCGCCAACCTGAAGGCGGGCAACAGCAAGGAGAGAGTGACGGCTGCCGTCATCCAGTGTATGCCTTACATCGGCTTCCCGACCGCACTTAAGGCATTGAACATCATAAAGGATTTCCAGCCGGAAAATTAAAAGAATTTTTATCGGTAACAGAATGAAAAGACGGGATTTTATAAAAAATCCGTGTTTGCCGTAGGTAGCACACTTCTTGCCGGGGGTGCAATAAAGAGTCTGGCGGCGATGAGTATTGATGATGAGGTATCTGAATCTAACGAATCAAAACAAGATAAAATGAAAATAGTAGTACTCACGGGCAGCCCCCGCCGTAACGGGAACTCTGCTTATCTCGCAGACCGGTTCATAGAAGGAGCGAAAGAAAAAGGTCATGAAATCTATCGTTTCGACTGTGCCTTCAAGCAAGTGGAGCCATGCCGCGCGTGCAACCGTTGCGGTATGGACGGACCGTGTATCTTCGATGATGATTTCAGCGAGCTTCGTCCGCATCTTATCGAGGCCGACATGGTGGTTTTCGCTACTCCTATGTATTATTTTGGTATATCCGCACAGATGAAAAGGGTAATCGACCGCTTCTATGCCATCAACGGGAAAATCAAGGGGCATTACAAGAAAGCTGCCTATCTGATGACATACGCGAACACTGCTAAAAGCGATGCAGAGCCCATGCTCCAGCACTATCGCACAATGATGGATTACCTCGGTTGGGAAAGTGTAGGCGAAGTTGTCGCCCCCGGTGTCTGGACGGCAGGTTCGGTGCGCAACACGGATTATGGAGACAAGGCATATCGCTTGGGGAAAAGCTTATCATGAGATATTGATTAGAGTTGTCAAGGACTTTGATTTACTATTTCATAAGCAATCCAATGTAATGACATTTGCCTTGTGGAAGCTCTTCGCTGAGATTGTATGACGGCAAAAGAATGTTTGCCATTTATTCAGAATTTCATAGATGAAATAGAAATATGACAAAAAAGAATATTCAACAAAGCCTAAGCGTCATAATGCTATGCGTCATTTTGTCCTATCACGGAGTAATCCAGGCACAAGAACACCCTGATAGCACACACTCTCTTGCACTTGACGAAGTGGTGGTGACCGGGACCCGTAATGCTGTGGATGTGCGTCATCTTTCGCAGACAGTTTCTGTGGTAAATCGAAATAAAATAGAACAGTCCTTGCAGCCCTCATTATTGCCTGTGCTTACTGAAAACGTTCCCGGACTTTTCACTACAGCACGTGGCATAATGGGTTATGGCGTGTCAGGCGGTGCTGCCGGTGGCATCTCGATTCGCGGACTTTCAGGAAGCACGGCACGAATGATGGTGTTGATAGACGGACATCCGCAATATGCCGGTATTTTCGGACATCCAATTTCTGATGCTTACCAGTCGTTATTGGCGGACAAGATTGAAGTTCTGAGAGGGCCTGCATCCGTACTATACGGTTCAAATGCGATGGGGGGCGTGGTAAATATCATGACCCGAAAAATGCACAAGGATGGAGTACATACCAACCTGCATGCAGGGTATGGTTCATATAACACGCTTGAAACCGAACTGACCAATATGGTTCGGAAAGGACGGTTTTCTTCGGTCATCAGCGGATCATACAATCGTACTGACGGACACCGTACCGACATGGATTTTGAACAATACGGGGGATATGCCAAAGTGGGATATGACATAACGGATAACTGGAAAACGTATGCAGATGTGAACGTGACGCATTTCAATGCTTCCTATCCGGGCCCGGTGTCTGCTCCTTTGATTGATGGAGACCAGCGTATCACGCGCGGTGCCACCTCATTAGCCCTTAGCAACGACTATGATAACACTTCCGGGGCGTTGAGCTTCTTCTACAACTGGGGAAACCATTGGATAAACGATGGTTATACTCCAAGTGCGGGCGAGACTTCACAGAACGGGCGTTTTAAGTCACAGGACAATATGATGGGCTTGTCGTTATATCAGAGTACGCAATTCTTCAATGGAAACCGTATCACTTTCGGATTCGATTGGTTCCGTTATGGAGGAAAGGCGTGGACAGATTATGTGGCAGGAGATAATGCCGGTACACGGCGTGATTTGGTGAATAAGCATGAAGATGAGATTGCCGGATATATGGACTTCCGCCAAGACATTGGTAAATGGCTGACATTAAATGCCGGACTTCGTGTGGACAATCATTCAAGAATCGGTACAGAGTGGGTGCCGCAGGCGGGACTTGCTTTCCATCTGCCACACTCTATAGAGTTGAAGGCTTCCGCAACAAAAGGATTCCGTTATCCGATTCTTAGAGAAATGTATATGTTCCCGCCGCAGAATCCTGACTTGAAACCGGAATCAATGTGGAACTATGAAATAGCCATGTCACAAACACTGCTGAACGGTCGGTTGAACTATGGCGTAAATATTTTCTACATTGACGGGAAAGACCTGATTATGCTTCTGCCCAATCCCCACGGGTCGGGGATGCTCAATCAAAATTCCGGGAATATAGAGAATGCCGGAGTGGAATTGCAGGCTGCTTACCGTATCAACACAGCTTGGTCTGTTGATGCAAACTACAGTTTCCTGCACATGGAAAAACCGGTGATTGCAGCTCCGGAACATAAGTTATATGCAGGTGCCGGTTTCACTAAGGGACGCTGGAGTGTCACCACTGGCATCCAATATATAGCCGGACTTTACACATCTGTGGGAGAAAAATCCGTTACGGAAGATTTTGTACTGTGGAATCTGCGTGGACAGTTTTCAGCGACCAAATGGCTTACTCTGTGGGCTCGCGGCGAAAACCTGTTGGCACAAAAATACGAGATAAACGCCGATTATCCCATGCCGCGGGCAACGGTTATGGGTGGTATAAATATTCACTTCTAATTTTTCAAGATTATGAAACGTCCTTTTTTAGTAAGCATGATGACGATTATGTCCCTTTATGCAGGAATGGGATGCTCTTCAGCATCAGACAATCCTGAGAACAAGCCTGAAGAAAAACCCGATGTTGAACTAACTGACCCTCCAAAGGTTTACATGTTCAAAGAAATCAACTCACAGAATCTGGTCAAGATATATGAGGCATTAGGCCGGGAAGCGACAGGAAAGGTTGCCGTTAAACTTTCCACCGGAGAACCGGGCGGGCACAATTTTCTTCAACCGGCATTGATAAAAGATCTGGTACAGGAAGTCAACGGAACGATTGTCGAGTGTAATACGGCATACGGAGGAGGTAGAGGAAATACCGAAGCGCATCGTAGAGCCGCCGAAGCACACGGCTTTACCGCAATAGCGCCGGTTGACATTATGGATGCCGACGGTGAAGTGGAGTTGCCTCTTAGTGGAGGTCGTCATCTGACACGAGACATTGTTGGATCACATTATTTGAATTATGAGTTCACAATCATCCTGTCGCATTTCAAGGGTCATGCGATGGGAGGTTTCGGTGGTGCAATCAAGAACATGTCCATCGGTATTGCGTCATCAAACGGTAAACGTTATATCCATTCAGCCGGGGCAAGTACTACAAGCTGGGGCAGTCCTGCACAAGATGATTTTCTTGAGTCAATGGCAGAAGCGGCAAAAGCAGTGGCAGACCATTGTGGAGAAAATATACTTTATATCAGCGTGGCAAACAATCTTTCGGTAGATTGCGACTGCGATTCATCTCCGGCAGACCCTCAAATGGGAGACATCGGAATTTTGGCCTCACTTGACCCTGTGGCTTTGGACAGAGCCTGCACTGATTTGGTACGCGCATCAGAAGATCATGGTAAAGTACATCTCATTGAACGCATTGATTCGCGTCATGGTATGCACACACTTGATCATGCGGAAACAATCGGATTAGGGTATCAAAAATATGAATTGGTCAGATTAGATTAAACTCCATGCAGGCAATGGATCGAATTGAAAAACAATCGGCTTTACGACCAGAGGATTGAATTTATCCGACAACCGTCAAATAATACGATTAAAAAGAATGTTATGGACACTATAAAACTGAACAACGGCATTGAAATGCCAATATTGGGTTATGGCGTTTTTCAAGTATCACCCGAAGAGTGCGAGCGTTGTGTACTGGATGCCATAAATACAGGTTACAGGCTGATAGATACGGCGCAGGCTTATTATAACGAAGAAGGCGTTGGCAACGCCGTTGCCAAATGCGGCGTACCGCGTGACCAACTCTTTCTTACCACCAAAGTATGGATTACGAACGCCGGCGAAGAAAAAGCCGCACGCAGCATAGAGGATTCTCTCCGCAAATTGCGCACAGACTACATAGACCTTCTTCTCATCCATCAGCCTTTCAGCGATTATCCAGGAACATGGCGGGCGATGGAGAAAGCTGTAAAGGACGGCAAGGTACGTGCCATCGGTCTCTCAAACTTTTATCCTGACAGATTTGTCGATATGGCTGAATACGCGAATATCAAGCCTGCTGTCAACCAGTTGAAGACGAATGTGTTCAGCCAGCAATGGGAAGCGGAAGCCGAAATGGAGTCTTACGGAACCCGCATCATGGCTTGGGGGCCGCTTGCACAAGGCAGTGAAGATTTACAGAACAATCTCATATTGACTGCGCTTGCCGAAGAATATGACAAGACAGTGCAGCAAATCGCATTGCGGTATCTGGTTCAGCGCAATATCATCGCGATTCCCAAAAGCACCCGCATTGAGCACATGAAGCAGAATTTGGATATTTTCGATTTCTGTCTTTCGGAAGAGGATATGGAGAAATTACGTTCCCTTGACAAACCTGCGGATTTCCATTGGTCACACCGCGATCCGGAACTTGTGAAATTCCTTCTGAATTACGACAAACAGTTTAATCCTGATAACCAGTAACCGAATATATAAGCCTTCAACAAAATAAATGACGAATTTTATAGGAACACAATGATGAGAAATATAATTTTATTGTTTGCGTTGCTTTTATCCTTCATGGGAGGAAAAGCCGTCGCGCAACAGGCAAAAAGCCCTGCGAAAATCTTGGTGGCTTATTTTTCGTATAGCGGCAATACCCGCACGGTTGCAGAACAGATACAAAAGGCTACCGGTGCCGACATATTTGAGATAAAGGTCAAAAATGCTTACCCATCGGACTATCAGGAGTTGCTTGACAGGGCAAAAAAGCAGATTGAGAATCATACACGGCCGGCATTGGTATCTATGCCGAAAAACCTGAGCCAGTATGACATCATATTTATAGGCTCTCCTAATTGGTGGAGCACGATAGCTCCTCCGGTCGCAACTTTCCTGTCACAATGCAATTCATCCGCTGTCACCTTTGTGCCTTTCGTCACTCATGGCGGAGGCGGTATGGCGAAATGCGAAACTGACATAAAGGCACTATGTCCGAAATCCAAGATGCTTAAAGGGCTTGCCATAAATGGCAGTTCTGTGCAAGATGCCGCTCCAAGGGTGGAAAAATGGTTGCGGGGATTGGACATCATCAAATAAGAGAACAGGATGAAAAGACGGGATTTTATAAAGAAATCCGTGTTTGCCGTAGGCAGCACACTTCTTGCCGGCAGTGCCATGAAGAGTCTGGCGGCTATGAATATTGATGATGAGATGTCTGAATCCAACGAATCAAAACAAGATAAAATGAAAATAGTAGTACTCACTGGCAGCCCCCGCCGTAATGGAAATTCCGCTTATCTCGCAGAGCAGTTCATAAAAGGGGCGCAAGAAAAAGGTCATGAGGTTTATCGTTTCGACTGTGCCTTCAAGCAGGTAGAGCCGTGCCGTGCGTGCAACCGTTGCGGTATGGACGGACCGTGCATCTTCAATGATGATTTCAGCGAACTTCGTCCGCATCTTATCGAGGCCGATATGGTGGTTTTCGCCACACCAATGTATTATTTTGGTATCTCTGCACAGATGAAACGGGTAATCGACCGCTTCTATGCCATCAACGGGAAAATCAAGGGACATTACAAAAAAGCCGCCTACCTGATGACATACGCAAACACGGCTAAAAGTGATGCGGAGCCCATGCTCCTGCACTACCGCACGATGATGGATTACCTCGGCTGGGAAAGCGTAGGCGAAGTTGTCGCCCCCGGTGTCTGGACAGCTGGTTCGGTGCACAATACGGATTATGGCGACAAGGCTTATCGGTTGGGGAAAAGTTTGTAATAAAAGTTGCTCTAAGAGAGACTGCATCTGATATATTATTCAGGACATACCTTGGAAAGCATTTACGTTTATAGCCATGCCAATATAGTCATTATACGAAAAAGCATATTGATTTATGGATAAGACAAATACGAAAGAGAAATATCCCATAAGATGTATTCAAAGTATTATCGCTTTGGGTTATTTGTTTATAACCGTTTTAATCGTTTGCATTGCTTGTATATGGCATTCTGAATGGCAAGAAATAGAAACATTAGAGTCTGATAATCGACAAATAGAAGAATCCAGAAAAGAGATAAACAGTATCTACATCCAATTTGTAGAGTTCTCTCTATCGGGTGAAACCGTGTTGGAGTGGGATGATGAAGAGCTGGAACATTACCATATCCAGCGTATGACAATGGACAGTATGCTGTGCCGCTTCAAAGCGATTTATCCGGCAGAGCGTATTGACAGTGTTCGCCATCTTCTCGAAGATAAGGAACAGCAGATGCGCCGAATTGTTCAGGTCCTTGACGAGCAACAAGCCCTCAATGAGAAGATTGCCTGTCAAGTCCCTGTAATCGTGCAGAAAAGTGTGCAGGAACAACCGCAAAAACCGAAACGGAAAGGATTTCTCGGCATATTCGGTAAAAAAGAAAAGCTAAAACCAACCGTGACCACCACGATGCTCCGTTCACTAAACCGTGATATTATAACCGAGCAACGGGCGCAAAGCAGCCGTCTTTCGCAATATGCCGACAGCCTTGCGGCACGGAATGCGGAACTTAACCGACAATTGCAGGGCTTGATTCGTCAGATGGACGAAAAGGTACAAGCTGATTTGCAAAAGAGAGAAGCTGATATTTTCGCCATGCGGGAACTATCATTTATACAGATTAGTGGTTTAACAGGAATCATTCTTCTGTTATTGGTAATTTCCTATATAATCATACACCGTAATGCCAACCGCATCAAACGGTACAAAAAAGAGACAAAGAACTTAATCAAGCAGCTACAACAGTCTGTTGAGCAAAATGAGGTGCTGATAGCCTCACGTAAGAAAGCTGTACATACCATCACCCATGAACTGCGGACACCGCTGACAACGATAACCGGCTATGCCGGACTGATGGAGAAAGAGAATGACGCGGATAAAACCGGAATGTATATCCGGAACATACAGCACTCCTCCAGTCGTATGCGTGAAATGCTCAATACCCTACTTGATTTCTTCCGTCTGGACAACGGCAAGGAACAGCCGAATTTCTCCCCTTGCCGGATTTCGGCAATTACGCATAATCTTGAAACGGAGTATATGCCTGTCGCCATGAACAAAGGACTGTCCTTGACCGTGGAGTGCCACACAGATGCGGTTGTTCTGACCGATAAGGAACGTATCCTGCAAATCGGTAATAATCTGCTGTCAAACGCCATGAAATTCACTGATAACGGCAGTATATCCCTGATAACGAATTATGATAACGGTACACTGAAACTCATTGTTGAAGATACGGGAACAGGTATGACCGCCGAGGAACAACAACGGGTATTCGGTGCTTTTGAACGTCTGTCTAATGCCGCCGCAAAGGACGGCTTCGGGCTGGGCTTATCCATCGTGCAGCGTATCGTGGCGATGCTTGGCGGCACAATCCGGCTGGAGAGCGAAAAAGGCAAAGGCAGCCGTTTCACGGTGGAAATACCTATGCCGATAGTTGATGAACAGACAGTACAATCCCGTCAAAGATATGTCCGCCATAATGAGGCGTATCATGAGGTAATTGCTATCGACAATGACGAGGTTCTTCTCCTGATGCTGAAAGAAATGTATGCACAGGAAGGGATACACTGCGACACCTGCACTGGTGCTGCGGAGCTGATGGAACTGATACGAAAAAAGGAATATAGTTTACTTTTGACGGATCTGAATATGCCGGAGATAAACGGCTTCGAGTTGCTGGAACTGTTGCGCTCGTCCAACGTAGGCAACTCAAAGACAATCCCGGTAGTCGTGACAACCGCTTCGGGCAGTTGCGACAAGGAGGAGCTTATGGAACGTGGATTCGCCGGTTGCCTGTTCAAGCCGTTTTCCATATCGGAGCTGATGGAAGTTTCAGACAAATGCGCCATGAAAGGCTCGCCGGACGAAAAGCCGGACTTCTCCACCTTGTTATCCTACGGCAATGAATCCGTCATGCTGGAGAAACTGATAGCAGAAACTGAAAAGGAAATGCAGGCAGTCAGGGAGGCAGAACAGCGGAAAAACCTTCAGGAACTGGATGCTCTTACACACCATCTGCGAAGTTCATGGGAGATACTCCGAGCCGACCAGCCATTAAGGGAACTTTATAAACTGCTTCATGGGAGTGCCGCTCCAGATTATAAAGCACTGACCGACGCAGTGTCTGCCGTATTGGATATGGGCGCGGATATTATCCGATTGGCAAAAGAGGAAAGGAGAAAATATAATAATGGATAAGACAAAAATCATTGTAGTGGAGGACAATATCGTATATTGCGAATTTGTCTGCAACTTGTTGGCACGAGAGGGATTCCGTACCGTGCAAGCATTCCACCTCTCGACAGCAAAGAAACTTCTGCTACAAGCGACAGAAAACGACATCATAGTTTCAGACCTGCGTCTTCCTGAAGGCGATGGTATCGACTTGTTGCGCTGGATGCGCAAAGAAGGCATGATGCAGCCGTTCATTATCATGACCGACTACGCCGAAGTGCATACGGCAGTCGAAAGTATGAAACTCGGCTCGCTGGACTACATACCCAAGCAACTTGTAGAGGATAAACTCGTCCCTTTGCTCCGTACCCTATTAAAAGAACGGAGTATCGGAAGAAACCGTATGCCTGTGTTCTCTCGTGACGGCTCGGCATTTCAAGTCATCGTGAAACGAATAAGGCTGGTGGCTCCCACTGACATGAGCGTGCTGATATTCGGTGAGAACGGCACTGGTAAGGAGCATATCGCACACCAACTGCACGATAAGAGCAAACGGGCAGGAAAACCGTTCGTTGCGGTGGACTGTGGTTCACTCTCCAAAGAGCTTGCGCCGTCGGCATTCTTCGGACACGTCAAAGGAGCGTTTACGGGTGCGGACAATAGCAAGAAAGGTTATTTTCACGAGGCGGAAGGCGGTACGCTGTTCTTGGATGAGGTTGGCAACCTCGCACAGGAAACCCAGCAGATGCTTCTGCGTGCCATACAGGAACGGAGATACCGCCCGATAGGTGATAAGACGGATAAAAGTTTCAATGTCCGCATCATCGCCGCCACCAACGAAGATCTGGAGGCGGCTGTCAATGAAAAACGGTTCCGGCAAGACCTGCTATATCGTCTGCATGACTTCGAGATAACCGTTCCGCCGTTGCGCGATTGTCAGGAGGACATCATGCCGCTGGCGGAGTTTTTTCGTGAGATTGCGAATAAAGAGCTGGAATGCGACGTTATCGGATTTGACGGAGATGCCCGTAAGACATTGCTGACCCATGTTTGGCCGGGCAATGTCCGTGAGCTTCGACAGAAAATCATGGGTGCGGTGTTACAGGCGCAGAAAGGACTTGTCACGAAAGAACATCTGGAACTTGCCGTGACAAAACCGACCTCGCCCGTCAGCTTCGCCCTGCGCAACGACGCGGAAGACAAGGAACGGATTTTGCGTGCGTTGAAGCAAGCGAACGGAAACCGCAAGGTTGCCGCCGAACTGCTCGGAATAGGACGTACAACGCTGTACAGCAAGCTGGAAGAATATGGGTTGAAATACAAATTCAGGCAATCATAGCCGGTAATTCACTGAATTTAGCTATCTTTGCATGAACATTTGAAGGTAAACGGCGATTGGAGAGCCTTTCGCCGCCGATATATAACATAAGACCGCAAGGCGTCCTAATGGAAATCTGGTAAATTGACACTACGGAGACGATTGCGTGATGCTTATGCTATGCCTACGCATAGCGTGCATTCACGTACTCTCCGTAAAGGCTTTACCAGAGCCTCCATTAGAAGTAGTGTGGATTGCACGCTACTTTTTTGCACCTTGCCCAACGAAAGGGAAAGGCTATGGGTAAAGTTCAGATTCTTGCCGTCCTCACGATGGACGGGTGTCATTCTTCAGAATTATATGGCAAAGCGTATGAGGATTTACGCCTTGACCGCTGCGATATTGACAAAATAAGGGAAAACGCGCTTTACCATGTCACGCCGGACTACTCCATCTCCATGCTGGACGAATGGCGGAAAGACAATACCAACATCTGCTATCTTGCAGAGGCCACCCCAGACAATTCGGATTATATCAACGGGCTACTGCGTATGCGGGTGGTGGATGAGATTATCCTATATACCGTGCCTTTCATATCGGGAACGGGACGGCATTTCTTCAAGTCGGCACTACCTGAAGCACGCTGGACACTCTCCTCACAAAAGAGTTATTCCAACGGAGTGTACCGGAGCATCTACACACGCATGGAAATCATGAAATAGCCGGAATGTTCCATAGAAGAACACTTTTATAATCCGTTTAATAAAGCAATGTTCTGAAATAGAACATTTTAAGACGACCATAATTCATGCCGGATAAAAATTATCAATTTTTATTGCGCTGAAATCCAGTACGTTGTAAAGACCG
>CAVDNW010000021.1:0-48688 GCA_963610435.1 Oscillospiraceae bacterium
GCGGCTCGATGGACTATCACGAGATAGAACAACGCGACATAAACATCAAGTTCATCAGCGACGAGATTGCTGACGTTGCGTTCACTTCTATCATAACAGCAACTATTTGGGGCAGCAGAGGCACATGGACGCTCCACAGCACGATGCGCTTGGCACGTGTCAACGGCCACTGGATAAGGGTGAATGAAGACTATGTCAGCGGCATTAACAAAATCAGTAGCACGCCTTCTACTGATGCGCCCGAATATACACTCGGAGGAGTCTTGACAAAGGGAGGCAAAGGCATCATCATCAAGAACGGGAAAAAATATATAAGGAAATGAGAAAAATCTGTTAAACTGGTATTTTGTTCCGTAATATGCGGATAGAGATGGTGGCTTAAAACAAGTAACCCCAGCGGAAACATCAAGTGCGACAAAAATGGAGGCTTTTCAAAAGTTGTCCACCAAGCGGCGGATGGCCAGGAAGGTGCGGCCAGCCTCCATGTGGCTCTTGCGTGCCAGCCACTTCAGCGTGAGGTGCGGCCAGCGATGGTGGTTCATCTTGCGCACGGCGTAGTAGACACCGTTGGTGTTGAGCAAGCCCATGACAAAGACCATGACAAACTGCGCAGTGGCATCGCCTCCGAACAGATAGCACAGAAACCAGCACAGCACGTTCAGCGCGTTGAGCGAGAGCACGGCAACAGTAGTGCCCACATGCGAGAAGCCAAGCTCGATGAAAAGGTGATGAAGGTGGCTGCGGTCGGCATGGAAGGGCGACTCGCCCTTCATGATGCGGCCGAACATGACGCGGAGGGCGTCGAACACGGGCACGGACAGCACGCTCAGCGAAAAGGCCACCACACCCATGCGCGGATGGTTGACGGCCGTGAGCGACGTGTTGTCGAGCGTCCGCATGCAGAAGATGCTCATCAGCATGCCGAGCATCAGCGTACCGGAGTCGCCGACAAACATCTTGCTCTTCACGCCAAACACATTGTGGAAAAAGAAGGGCACCAGCGCACCGGCGGCCAGGGAGGCCATGACGGCCATCGTGCCGTCATACGACGAGCAGAACACGATGCCGAAGCACAGGCAGGCGAAGATACACATGCCGCTCGACAAACCGTCGACACCGTCGATGAGGTTGATCGAATTGATGATGCCCAGACACGAGACGGCGCAGAGCGGCAGGCTCACCCATGCGGGCAACTTGCCGATGCCCAGCAGCCCGTGGAGGTCATTGATGCTGGTCTTGTCCATATAGACGACAAACGCCACCAGACACAGCTCCACCAGCAGGCGGAGCAGCGGGCTCAGGCCCACCATGTCGTCGAGCATGCCGACATACATCATCACAGTGAGCGTGATGACACAGGTGAAAAGTGCATAGGAATTGAAAAACACGCTCGTGGCTCCCGCACCGACCACGATGCCGAAAAACACGGCCAGACCGCCCATGACGGGGACGGGCCGTGCCTGCAGCTTGCGCTCGTCGGGATTGTCGAACATGTTGCGGCTGACGGCCATCTTCACGATCAAGGGGTGGACAAGGGCCGTGAAAAACAACGCCATGAAGAACGGAACGACAACACCCAGCGCCCATAGCTTAGGCGTCATGTAGCTGAACATGCCGTCCAGGGAATACTGCAGATTGTGTATCAACTGTTCTATCATATCGCTTGGTCAAAAAGACTATCATTTACAAAGTTACAAATTTATCCGGAAACCAGCGGAGCCAATCCTCATTATTTTAAGGGGGGTAACTTTTTTAACACTTTTACCGGGAGACCCTTGCATCACATGACCACGGCGGACGAACCGGGGAAACGGGCACAGGGGTTCACTTTTACATCTTTTTAACACCATCCGTGGCCGACAATCCCGCAAAGCACGCTATCTTTGCAAGATATGAAACACCTGACCATCCTACTCTCTCTCGTCTGCTGCCAGGCATGGGCACAGCAGACTTTCACACTCGACGGCCGCCACAACGGCAAGACATTCGACGGCATCGGTGTCGTCAACGGCGGAGGAGCCACAGCCGTCCTGCTCAAGGACTATGCGGAACCCTGGCGATCGCAGATCCTCGACATGGTTTATCGGCCCAAGTTCGGAGCATCGGTCAGCGCACTGCTCGCGGAGATACCCGGCGACGGCAACTCCACACAGGGCTCCATGCCCAGCCACAGCCACTATGCAGGCGACTGCAACTTCCACCGCGGATACATGTGGTGGGTCATGACCGAAGCCAAGCGGCGCAACCCGCACCTCACGCTCGACGCCACATCATGGAGCACGCCGGCCTGGCTCGGCAACTACTGGACAAGGGAAACGGCAGACTACTACGTCGCGTGGCTCGACGGACTGCGGCAGGTGCACGGCCTGGAGCTCGACGCCATCGGATGCCACAACGAGAAGGGCGAGAACCGCGACTTCGCCATCTACCTCCGCCAGGCGCTCGACCAAGGGGGATACGCCGGTGTCAGGCTGCATGCCTTCGACAACTGGCCTCGCAACAAGATGAACTTCGTGGAAACGCTGCCGGCCGACACGGCGCTCGCCAACGCCATCGACATCGTCAGCGCACACACCTTTGAGGCCATTCCCGTGACTACGCGCCAGCGCCACATCGCCGACTCGCTGGGCAAGCCCATCTGGAACACGGAGGACCACATCTACAAACGGGGCTTCGATTGCCTCATCAGCATCGTCGAGTGTTTCAACCGCAACTACATCGAGAGCGGTGCCACAAAGGTTGTCAACTGGTACGACATCGGAGGCGTCTACCCCCTGGAGCCCTACAGCGAGGAACCGCCCATGGTACTGGCACAGGAGCCTTGGAGCGGACACTACAGCGTGCGCGACAACCTATGGGGCTACGCGCACTACGGACAGTTCACCGAGGTGGGATGGCGCTATCTCGACGACGGATGCGCCAAGCTCGCCGGCGGCGGTTCGGCCGTGACAATGGTGGCTCCCGACAAGGGCGACTACAGCGTCATCATCGAGACCAAGGACGCCAAGGAACCGCAGACCCTGCGCTTCAGGCTCAAGGGCGGACTGCCACGGAAGCCGCTCTGCGTGTGGCGCAGCACGGCCGACAGCGAGTTTGCACGGCAGGACGACATCACTCCACGCAGCGGACAGTTCACCATGACCGTTCTACCAGGAGCGGTCTACTCCATCTCCACCACCACCGGACAGCAGAAAGGAACGTTCGGCGGCGTGCCGCTGAGCCAATCCTTCCCCTTACCCTACACCGACAGTTTCGATCAATACGCCAAGCCCGCCGAATGGGGATACCTGCCACACTACACCGCCGACATCATCGGCAGCTTCGAACTGGCCGAAAGGCCCACACACGACGGCATGTGCCTGCGGCAGACAGTGGGACAGGCTGCCAACAGCTGGGCACCCGACTGGAACTACTACACCATCCTCGGCGACTCGGCCTGGACCGACTATGAGGTGAGCGCCGACCTGTGGCTCAACCCCGGCGACGAGGGCGGACTGATGGGACGCATCTGCAACGTGGGCACGGGCTACGGCATCACGCCCAAGGGCTACTACCTGAAGCTCAGCGCCGACGGCTGGTGCCGACTGGTCATCACGCGCGGCGCAGGCCGCAACGTGGAGGAAGGCGACGCCGAACAGCAGGCACTGCTCAAGAAACTGAAGATGGAACCAGGCGGCGAGACAGTGATCGACAGCGCGCGCCTCAGCCAACCGACATGCGCCCGCTGGGTGAAGCTGGCCCTCCGTTTCGAGGGCGACAGCATCACCGCATACGCCGACGGACAGCCCGTGCTCCATGCCAACATCGGCCTCTACCGCAAGGGCATGGCCGGACTGATAGCCATGAAACGGGGCAAACGCATCAGCACGCCCTTCTATGACAATCTCGCCATACGTCCCGCAGGTCAGTCAAAGCCCAACATCACTGAGGCCAAGAATCACGCCCAGCCGCTCTACAAACTGAAATAACTCAAGTTTCGGATTTGAACAAAGCGGGCTGCGCTCGACTTTATCGCTTGCCCTGGGCTAGGTACTTACTGGGCTTTCTTGCTGGCGCAAGCGATAAAGTCGAGCGCAGCCCGCACAAACTGCAAAGCCAATCAAACACGTTTAACCTAAATCAAAAATATCAGTGTCCGGTAAAAAACTTCGCAACAGGCAAGTCCCGTAGGGACGACAGATTATAGCGTAGGGGTGCACCCCTACGTTTTAGGGTTGTATTATACCTTTGCCCCTGTAAGGGGCGCATAGTTCATTGTATGAAGTTGAAATATGCGCCCCTTACAGGGGCAATGCTTGAAATGCGCCTTATAAGATAGGGGCGAGCCCCTATCCTGTACGATGTCGCCCCTACGGGGCTGGGTGTACCATCACGAACACCTTAGCTGCATGGGCTGATGGTCTGACGATTCTTGTGGTTTCCTGATTGCCGGTGTATGGCAAGGGCAAGGTACGTTGCGTTTTCCTACAGTTGCATGGTGTACATGACGAAGGAGTAGGGCTTGAGGTCGACGGTCATCTTCTTGCTGGCCTTTACCTTCTCGGTGACGGGTGCGATGGGCTGTGCGTCGTAGTTGTTCTCGTCGTCGGGCTGTCCGGCCAGTGTGGTCTTGCTGGCCGCGGATTTCAGGCCCTTGAAGCGCGAGAGGTCGATGGTGGCCTTGCGGGCCTCGCCCGAGTCGTTGCAGATCTTGACGAAGAGCTTGCGCGTCTTGGTGTCGAGCACCACCGACTGCTCCTGCAGGTTGGTCTGCTTGCCGTCGAAGGTCACGCAGTCGCCGTAGTAGTAGTTGCCCGACGACAGTCCGAACATCTGCTGCACGTAGTAGCTGCAGGTGAGGTAGGTGCGCTCGTTGTCGAAGTAGATGAGGTCGGGGTTCCAGTTGGTGGCGTTCTTGCGTGCGAAGAGGGGCGCGTAGCTGGTCATCGCCACCACATCGCCGTTGCGCTCCACATGCAGGAGGTAGAGAGCCTCGGCCAGGGCGTCGCTGAGCTTCTTGTCCTTGGCGGCATACTCGCCGAGATAGACCTTGGTCTTGCGGTCGCGCGGGTATTTGTCGTACTGACGGTTGGTCTCGAAGTAGGTACGCGGCTCATAGTAGTGCTCGTCGAGCACGGGGATGCCCAGTTCGTTGGCCAGCTTCCATCCGTTCTCAAAGTCGGGGTTGCCGGGGTGCGAGCCGGGGCCGGCGGTGCCCACGATGACGATTTCGGGATGGGCCTTGGTCACGCGGTCGTAGACATACTTGAACCGCTCTGCAAACTCAGGCGAGATTTTCTCCTCGTTGCCCAGACCGATGTATTTGAGGTTGAAGGGCTTGGGGTGTCCCTGCTCGGCACGCAGCTTGCCCCACTTGGTGGTGACATCGCCGTTGGCCCACTCGATGAGGTCGAGCACGTCTTGTGTCCACTCGTCCATGTCGCTCATCGGCGCTGCTTCCTGAGCCTGCTCCGGCCACATGCCCCATCCGCCGTTGGAACCCTGGCAGTTGACGCCGCAGGGCAGGATGGGCAGGGGCTGCATGCCCATGTCCTCGCAGAGCTGGAAATACTCGTAGTAGCCCAGTCCCATCGACTGGTGGTAGCCCCATGCGTTCTTCAGTTGTCCGCGCTGCTCCTTGGGCCCGATGGTGTTCTTCCAGCGGTAGGTGTTCCAGAAACCGTCGGTCCCGTGCACCACGCAGCCGCCGGGGAAACGCATGAACTTGGGGTGCAGCGCCTCAAGCGCCTCGGCGAGGTCGCGGCGCATGCCGTGTCCCTTGTAGGTGTCGCGCGGCATGAGCGAGAAGGCATCGACATCCATCACGCCCAGGTCGAGGGCGAGGATCTGCAGGGCCGCGTTCTTGCAGTCGTCGGCAGCCTGCATGGTGACCGCATATTGGGTCCACTTGCCGTTGTTGACGGTGACGGTGGTGTCGGCCAGCACGCGCGTCTCCTTGCCCGGGGCGACGAGCACGAGGCGCACGCGCTTGTCCTTGTTGTCGACGTTGCGGGCGAAGAACGTGAGATCATACTTGGCCCCCTTCTTCACGGTGATGCCGTCGAAGCCGTTGTTTTCCAGACCGAAGCCCTTCCATCCGTTGTAGTCCTTGAACTCGCGGTTGCGCTCGATGTGCAGGCGTATGTAGTTCTTGTTGTTCTCGTTGAGCGGGTCGGCCTGCAGGGCCTCGGCCTGTCCGAGCGAGTGGCCGGGCCGTATGACGCGCCATGCTGTGGAGGGTCCCCATCCGTCGCGCTCAGAGAGGTTGTACTCGAAGGCGCCGTTCTGCAGCAGTTCGGCGTAGAGGCCGCCGTCGGCTGCCGAGCTGATGTCCTCGAAGAAGATGCCGATCAGGTTGTCGCTGATGGCCTTTCCGCCAGCGGGTGGTGTCATGTTTTTCTGTGCGTGGAGGCTCAGGGCCGAGGCCATGATGAGTGCCGCCAAGGAGATGTGTCGTTTGTTCATATAGGGAAAAATGGTTGGTTCGTGTATGTTGATAACGTGAATGGGCTCGTTTTATTTGAAAAGGTGGGAGACAAATTGCTTGAGGCAGCGGCGCCACGTCAGCCACTCGTGGTGGGTGCCGGGCGACACGTAGACGTCGAGCTTCACGCCCAGGTCGTGCAGTTGGCGGGCCATGGCCTCCGTGCCGAAGTTCTCCTCCGAGCCGCAGCCCATGAACATGTAGTCGATCTGCTTGTTGAACTTCTCCGCGTCGGCGAACACTCCGTCGTAGCTCGTCTTCACGTCGATGCCGAAGAGGGCGCCGCTGAAGGTGCCGAGTGCCGAGAAGAGGTCGAGGTGGGGGAGCACCGTCTGGAACGTCTGCACGCCGCCCCACGACAGTCCGGCCATGGCGCGGTGCTTGCGGTCGGTCTTGGTGCGGAATTTCTGGTCGACCATCGGGATGAGGTCCTTGAGGATGACATCGTAGAACGTGGCGCCGTACTGCCGGCGTGCCCGCTCCATGTCGGTGCCGTGGGGTGCATCGAACGGTGCGCGTATGTCGCCGCTCTCCATGACCACAATCATTGGCGTGGCCTTGCCCTGGGCGATGAGGTTGTCCATGATCTGGGCCATGTGTCCCTGTTTGCTCCATCCTGTCTCGTCCTCGCCCATGCCGTGCTGCAGATAGAGCACAGGGTAGCGACGCTTCGGGTAGGCCTCATATTCGGCAGGCGTGTAGACCATGGCCCGCCGGTACTGGCCTTGCGAGGCGGCGTAGTAGGTGCAGGAACGCACCTGTCCGCGTGCAACGCCCTGCTGTGGCCGGTAGTAGTCGCCCTCCTCGCCCTCGGCTATCTCGATGCCGCCGGCCTGTCGGCAGCAGCCAAAATAGGTGTCGCTGGCCGGGTCGACGACCGACACGCCGTCGACGATGAGGAAGTAGTAGTGGAAGCCGACGACGAGCGGATCGGTGCTGGCATACCAGTCGCCCTTGGCGTCGCGCACCATCGGGTAGCGCCGTCCACAGATGTCGACCTGCACGTCGTGTGCCTCGGGGGCGCGGAGCTTGAAGTAGGCGCGGCGATCCTTGTCCACGCGCGGATAGGAGTTGCCCGGCAGGGTGGTCTCGGCCAGCACCGTGCCGGTGTCGCCTTTCACCAGGCGTATGGTCTGTCGGTCGTTGGCGAGCAGCAGTTGGAGCATCTTCTCGGCATAGCGTCGGCCCAGCGTGCGGTAGCCTTCGGCCAGGAAGTGGAGGCCGTCGCCGCGCTGCGGGCAGCCCTCCGACGAGATGACGTGGGCCGTGGGAATGGTCTCGGCGATGTGGTCGATGATCTCGTTGTGCTGCCAGCAGATGCCGCCCTCCTTCTTCTGCACTGTCTCGCCGACGAGCAAGGGCACGTCTTCGGCCTTCAGACCCAGGTCGCCCAGCATGCGTTCGTAGATTTTCTTCACCTTCTGCGGCCAGTCTTTCTGTCCGTTGTTGGTCTCTCCCTGATGCAGCAGGATGCCCTTGATGACGCCTTGCTCTTGTGCCTTCCTGGCCAGTTCGATGAGGCGTCCGTAGGGGTTGTCGTCGTAGGCGTGTGCGAATTTGCGAAGCCAGTTGGCGGTCTTCTTGTCCTTGAGGTACGCCTCACACTGGTCGGTATCGAAGAGGGCTATGTCGGTGCCGCCCACCGCCACGGTGATGACGCCCACGCGCATGGCCTGCGGCAGCCGTGCCACCAGTGTGCGGCCGAAATAGTCGACTGGCGTCAGTCCTGTTGTGGGTCGTGCCAGGGGCGGCAGCGCCCTGTGCCACTCGCCCTTGACCCATCCCAACGCCTCGTCGTCGACAGCGGCCATGGAGAGGAAACGGTCGTCGACACCCGTGCGGTCTGCGTCTTCGATGGCGGCATTGCCCTCCATGTTCGACTGGCCGAAGCACAGGTAGATTTGGAAATTGGGGTCGACGGCGGCCGAGGCACTCGTGAGCGTGGTCACGAGCAGTGTCAGCAGCAACAGAGCTTTCTTCATGGTCCTTTTATTTTAGAGAGTTTCTTGTCGTCGTAGGACAGTCGTTGCGCACTTGCGGGCTTGCCTTGTCCTGCTGCAGGGGGTATCTGCAGAGAGCGAGTCGGCCCGGTTGGCGCTGTAACCTAACATCGGCGGCAAAGTTAGGACATTCCTCCATGAAAGGCTTTGTTGCATGTATCAAATGCGTTGCGAAGCGTTGCATTTGCGTGTCAGCGGCTGGCGGATGTCGTGAATATTCAGAAAAATCGGGGTCGTGGGAGGGTGGTGAAACAGGTGGCGCGAAGGGCGGTTTCGGCACGGCGGCGCACTTCCCGGCCATGATTTCAAGAAGACCGGGAAGGCATGCGCAGACGATAGGTGCCCTATCGCGGTGCGAAAAGTGCTTGGTCGTGATGCGATGGATGCCTTATCAGCCCGCGATATGGCATCTGTCAAGGCTCCATAAGGCATGTATCGCGTCTGTCGGTGCCTGTGCGAAGCTTTTGTTTCTTGTGGTTATGTCGTAATCTGCCGATTTATAGCAGTTTACGCAAAACGTGAAAAATAGCGCGTATTTGCGGCCTGCGCAGTTCGTGGTGGCTTGGAAGGCCTGTTTTCAGGGTGTGTTTGTCAGCATTTTTGGTTCTTTCGTCAGGTGCGTGCGATTGTCAGGATGAGCAGTGGCGATGTCGCCACGACAGTTGCACATGATCGTTTGTGGTGCATAAAGAGTAATGAAACCGCCAGAATTAACGATGCAAACGCTATTCCCACGAGGCACATACCTGTCCTCCGAGGTAATGTTGTAATGATATAGAATGTCTCTTCGTTACAATGTTTCTTGATATATGGGCTCACTTTTGCCCCTTGCATGTTTCGCTATTCGTTGCCCCTGTAAGGGGCGCAGATTACAGGATAGGGGCTTGCCCCTATCTCTACTCAGAGTCATAAACGCAGCCCCTGTAAGGGGGGCATAATTCATTGTAACAGATTGAAAAATGCGCCCCTTACAGGGGCAGCGTTATTAATAATCCTATCAAAACGTAGGGGTGCGCTCGACTTTGTCGCTTGCCTTAGCAAGAACCCCTACGCTATAATCTGTCGTCCCTACGGGACTTGCCTGTTGCGCCGTTTCGTCCGACACCAACCTAAAAATCCCCGCAGGCAGGCCTTCTGTGCTGGCCGCTTGCGGGGAATTTATGGGGTTAGGGTCTCCTCATGCGGGGAGACTCACGGTGATGTCGGAGGATCAGATGATCTCGCTCCAGTCTTCCTGGCTCTTGCGGACATATGACTGGTAGCGGCGCTTGGCGCTCTTCTCTGTCTCGTCGAAGAGCTCCTGTGCGTGCTCGGGGTCGGCCTTCTTCAGAGAAGAGAAGCGTACCTCGCCCATCAGGTAATCCTGGAACTTCTCCCAGTCGGGAGCCTTCGAGTCGAGCTGGAACGGGTTCTTGCCTTCCTTGGCCAGCTCGGGGTTGAAGCGCCAGAGGTGCCAGTAGCCGCACTGCACGGCCAGAGCCTCCTCGTGCTGCGAGCGACCCATGTTGCGCTTGTCCTCCTTCGTGCCCTTGATACCGTGGTTGATACAGGGAGCGTAGGCGATGACGAGCGACGGTCCGGGATAAGCCTCAGCCTCGCGGATGGCCTTCAGTGTCTGGGCATTGTCGGCACCCATGGCCACCTGGGCTACATAGATGTATCCGTAGGTGGTTTCCATCAGGCCGAGGTCCTTCTTGCTCACGCGCTTTCCGCTTGCGGCAAACTGGGCGATAGCGCCGATAGGAGTAGACTTTGACGACTGGCCGCCTGTGTTGGAGTAGACCTCGGTGTCGAGCACGAGGATGTTCACGTCCTCACCGGTGGACAGCACGTGGTCGAGACCGCCGTAGCCGATGTCGTAAGAGGCACCGTCGCCACCGATAATCCATTGTGAGCGCTTCACGAGGTAGTGGTCGAGAGTCTTCAGCTCGCTGCAGATGGGGCAACCCTTCTCGGCACCGGCGGCGATGATGGGCTTCAGCTCCTCGGCTGCCTTCTTGGAGCCGTCGGCGTCGTCCTTGTTGGCAATCCAGTTGTCAGCTGCGGCGACAAACTCGGCTGTAGCCTTTCCGCTCTCCTTGGCGTCGTTGAGAAGCTTCACGATGCGTTCCTTCATCTTCTTGTTGGCAAGGCTCATGCCCAGACCAAACTCGCAGAAGTCCTCAAACAGGGAGTTGTTGAATGCGGGACCCTGGCCCTTGTCGTTCTTGCAGTAAGGTGTAGAAGGAACAGAGGCTGAATAGATGCTGGAGCAGCCAGTGGCGTTGGCAATCATCTCGCGGTCGCCGAAGAGCTGGCTGATAAGCTTCACGTAGGGAGTCTCACCGCAACCGGCGCAAGCGCCAGAGAACTCAAACAGGGTGTCGGCGAACTGGGAGTTCTTCGGGCTCTGCTTGATATCGATGAGGTCTTGCTTTGACTTCACGTTTTTCACGAGGTAGGTCCAGTTGTCGGCCTCCTTCTTCATGGCGGGGTCGTCGACGTTGAACGGAACCATCTTCAGGGCCTTCTCCACCTTGCCGGTCTCCTTGTTCTTCTTGCCCGGGCAGACGTCGGCGCAGTTGCCGCAGCCCAGACAGTCGAGCACTGAGGTCTCCATGCGGAACTTCATGCCCTTGAAGGGCTTCGGAGCCAGGATGTCCTGGGTCTCGCCGTCGAAGCCGGCGGCCTCCTGCTCGTCGAGCACGAACGGACGGATACAGCCGTGGGGACAGCAGAACGAACACTTGTTGCACTGGATACAGTTCTCGGCATCCCAAACGGGGACGAAGGCTTCCACGCCACGCTTGTCGTAGGCGGCGGTGCCAGTCTGCCAAGTACCGTCGGTGGTGTTGAACTTCACGAAGTCGGACACCTTCAGCAGGTCGCCGGCCTGTGCGTTCATCGGGCGGACAATCTCCTTGACGAATGCGGGAGCGTCGTCCTCCACCGTGGCCTCGTCGGCCAGGTTGGCCCATGCGGGATCGACAACCAGCTCCTTGTACTCGCCGCCGCGGTCCACGGCGCCGTAGTTCTTGTTGACAACATCCTCACCCTTCTTGCCGTACGACTTGACAATGAACTTCTTCATCTGCTCCACGGCCAGCTCTGTGGGGATGACCTGTGTGATGCGGAAGAAGGCCGACTGCAGGATGGTGTTGGTGCGGTTGCCGAGGCCGATCTCCTGACCGATCTTGGTGGCGTTGATGTAGTAGACCTTGATGTTGTGCTTGGCGAAATAGCGCTTCACCTTGTTGGGGATGAAGTTGACCAGCTCCTCGCCGTCGAAGATGGTGTTGAGCAGGAAGGTGCCGCCGTTGCGCAGGCCGCGCGTCACGTCGTACATGTGGAGGTATGCCTGTACGTGGCAAGCCACGAAGTTGGGCGTGTTGACCTGGTATGCGCTGTGGATGGGCTCGTCGCCGAAGCGCAGGTGAGAGCAGGTGAAGCCTCCCGACTTCTTCGAGTCGTATGAGAAGTAGGCCTGGCAATACTTGTTGGTGTTGTTGCCGATGATCTGCACGGAGTTCTTGTTGGCACCCACCGTACCGTCTGAGCCCAAGCCGTAGAACTTGGCCTCGAAGAGCGTGTCGCCGCCCATGGGGATTTCTTCCACCTCAGGCAGGCTGGTGAAGGTCACGTCGTCGACGATACCCACGGTGAAGTGGTCCTTCGGCGTGTTGAGGTCGAGGTTGTTGAAGACCGAGATGATCTTGGCAGGTGTGGTGTCTGACGAGCCGAGGCCATAGCGGCCGCCCACGATGAGGGGCTTGCGGGGGTCGTCGTAGAGTGCAGCCTTCACGTCGAGGTAGAGCGGCTCGCCGTCGGCGCCGGGCTCCTTGGTGCGGTCGAGCACGGCGATGCGCTTCACCGTGTCGGGGATAGCCTTGCGGATGGCCTCCACGCTGAACGGACGGTAGAGGTGAACGGCCACCATGCCGACCTTCTTGCCCTGCTTGGTGAGGTAGCTGATGGCCTCGCGGGCAGCTTCTGTGGCCGATCCCATGAGCACGATGATGTGCTCGGCATCGGGTGCACCGTAGTAATTGAACAGGTGATACTCGCGGCCTGTGATCTCGGAAACCTCGGCGAGGTGCTTCTCCACGATGGCGGGGATGGCGTCATAGTACTTGTTGCAAGCCTCGCGGTGTGTGAAGAATGTCTCGGGGTTCTCTGCCGTGCCGCGTGTGTCGGGGCGCTCGGGCGACATGGCGCGGTCGCGGAAGCGCTTGATCCACTCGGGGTTGACGAGCGGGCGGATGTCTTCCATGTCCATCTCCTCGATCTTGTGGTACTCGTGAGAGGTGCGGAAGCCGTCAAAGAAGTTGATGAAAGGCACCGAGCTCTCGAGGGTCGAGAGGTAGGGAACGGCCGAGAGGTCCATCACCTCCTGCACTGAGCCGGAGCAGAACATGGCGAAGCCGGTCTGGCGGCAGGCCATGACGTCCTGGTGGTCGCCGAAGATACAGAGGGAGTGGCTGGCCAGCGTGCGTGCGGACACGTTGAACACGCAGGGCAGCAGCTCGCCGGCGATCTTGTACATATTGGGGATCATCAGCAGCAGACCCTGTGATGCGGTGTAGGTGGAGGTCAAGGCACCGGCCTGCAGTGAGCCGTGGACAGCGCCGGCAGCACCGCCCTCAGACTCCATCTCCTGTACGCTGACAGTCTGACCAAAAAGATTCTTACGCCCCTTGGCAGCCCATTCGTCGACGTGCTCGGCCATAGGAGAAGACGGGGTGATGGGATAGATGCCGGCAACCTCCGTGAACATGTAGCTCACATGGGCGGCTGCGGTATTGCCATCACATGTCATGAATTTCTTTTCTTTTGCCATTTTTACTTAAAATAGATGATTAATGTTTATGTATGTTTATGTTTTTGTAGTGTGGTGTAGTGTGGTGTCGCGCGGGCGTCAGGGGTGCCGTGTGGCCTTGCGTGGCCTGGTCCGGGGCTTGTGCGGTTGCCCGCCGTCAGTAGAGGAAGCCGAAGAGCCAGAGCGGTATTTGGTTGTTGCGCCCCACCTCGGTGTTGTAGCGCGCGTAGATGGTGTCGCCCGTGTAGCGCACCTTGCCGGTGGCGAGGGCGTTGCAGACGCGGTATTTCTGCTTGCCGTCGATGAGGTAATAGGGGTTCTTGGTGCCTTGGTTCACAAGGTGGTCCTTCCACATGGCGTTGACGAAGAAGGTCTCCATGACATCCTGCTCGTCCACCTTGATGGGATAGATGGCATACATGAGGTTGGGATTGTGCATCATCACCTTCGCCGGTTTCTTGGGGAAGCGCTGGCCGGGCGTGTAGATCATGTTGATGAGGCGCGCGTCGGCCAGGTATTTGATGTAGTTCATCACCGTGGCGCGGCTGGTGTCGATCTGCTGCGCCAGTTGGGATATGTTGGGTGCCTGTGGGCCGTCGACGGCGAGCAGGTAGAACAGCTTCTTGATCTTGGTGAGATATTTCAGCTCTATCTGCTTGATGAGCAGGATATCGACCTCGGTCATCATGTTCATCGTCTTGAGAAGGTTCTCCGAGAAGTTGCTGTGCTCCAGAAAGAAGGGGTAGAACCCGTGGTGCAGGTAGTCGCGGAAATATTCGGACGGGCGGCAAAGGGGCAGGATCTTCTTGACGATATGCTCGTGGTTGTTGACGATTTCGTCGAGCGTGTAGGGCCGGAAATTCTGTCCGGTCATGAGGTTGACGTATTCGCGGAACGAGAAACCGCGGAGGTTGTAGCTCTTGACGATACCGCCGATCTCGGGGTTCTCCTCCTTGAGCCGCATGACGCTTGAACCCGTAAAGATGATCTTCAGCTGGGGGAAGCGGTCGTAGCACATCCTGAGCTCGCGGCTCCAGTTGGGCTGCTTGAACACTTGGTCGATGAGCAGCACTCGTCCGCCTTGCCCCACAAAATCGTTGGCAAAGTCGGCCAGGCCACGCCCCTGGAAGTAGAAGTTGTTCATGTTGACGTACAGGCACTTGCGGTCGTCCGATCCATAGTTCTCCTTGGCATACTGCAACAGGAACGATGTCTTTCCCACACCTCGCGTTCCCTTGATGCCAATGAGCCTGTCGCTCCAGTCAATCTCGTCCATGAGGACGCGCCTGACTGTTGCCTGGTTGTGCTCCACGAGGTAAGCGTGTGTGCGAAAGAAGACCTCCATAACGCTCGTTTTGTCTTGCTCTGTATTATTTCTGCAAAGATAACATTTTTTTTTATTGCAAAGTCAAGTTTGCAAAACTTTCTTTTTTAATTTTTCAAATCATAACATTCTTGGCCGTCATGGTGCATCCGCCGGAGGCGAGTCGGGTGTGTGGTCAGGGGGATTTTAGCCTTTGCTTCAGGCGGGAAACTCCGCCCGAGTCACTTTTGGATGGCCATGACGGCCTGCAGTGGGGCTTTTTTCGTAACTTTGCGGCAAAAATAACAGAGCACAAGAACATGGACTTGTATGTATTCAACCCGGAGCACGACATCGTGCTGGCCTCTGGCGGCGACCGGCTGACGCCGCCGCGTGCCGCGCGCCAGTTGCGCCACGACCTCGGGTTCCTGCCCGCCCTGTGGGCTGGGGAGGGCGACGTGGTGCTTGTCGACGATGCCGCCTATGCCCGTCAGGCCTTCGCTGCGCTGGGGCGTGAGCAACGTTGCACGTTTGCCGAGCGCCGCTCGTTGCGGCCCCTGCTGTCGGGCGTTGCCCCGGCAGACCTCCACCTGCGCCCCTGGGGATGGGACCGCCAGGTGGCGCGCGAGCTGTGCGAGGCTGGTGTTCCCGGCGGACTGTTGCCCGATGAAGCCCGTCTGCGTGCCATCCGCACCATGAGCCACAGGCGTTGGGCCGCCGAGCACCTGCTCGCCCCGCTCCGGCAGGAGCCGGGCATGGTGGGCGAGAGCCAGGCGGCAACCAGCGTCGAGGCATGCGTCAGCCTGGTCGCCACCTGTGGCGAGGCCATGGTCAAGGCACCCTGGAGCAGCAGTGGGCGAGGGGTGCGCCGTGTGACGCCGGCCGAGATGACGCCCTCGCTGCGGGGCTGGCTGGCCCGCATGGTGGCCGAGCAGGGATGCGTGATGGTGGAACCTTATTATAAGAAGGTGTCGGACTTCGGTGTCGAACTCATGAGCGACGGTCAGGGCGTGGTGCGCTTGTGCGGCCTCTCGCTCTTCTACACCGAGCACAGTGCCTATGTGGGCAATCTCGTGATGGGCGAGGAGGAGAAATGGCAACTGCTCAGCGCCCTCGTGAGCCGTGATGGGCTGGTACGGATCGTCGGCCGACTCTGCGACATCCTGGGCGAGGCACTGCGTGGCGTGTATGCCGGCCCCCTGGGCATCGACATGATGGTGGTGGACGTCGAGGGCGACCTGCGCCTGCACCCCTGTGTCGAGATGAACCTCCGCGCCACCATGGGGCATGTGGCCCTGCGCGTGTGAGGACGGCTTTTGAAACGATAACGGGTTGTCACATCCTGTTCGGTAGTGTGACAACCCGTCTTGTTCTTCTGCCATGTGGCACTGTGTGTGGGCAGGACTGGGATAGGCAATCACTTCTGTGAGAGTAGATAACTTTATCCATTAAAATGATGTTGCTATCCGTAATTTGTGTTGTTTGAGGCTCATAATTGTTAAGCTATGCTATATTTTGCGACAAAATGCGGTGATGTGCGGCAATTCTTTGTAATTTTACGAAATGAAGTGGGCCGTGGGCTGCGGGGGGCGGCATGGCGGTTCACCAGAGGGGACGTACCCTGAGAGAGGGAAGTCCCGCACCAAACAACAGTACACCTATGTCCAGACAAAGCGAAACGATCCGTTACGAAGTGGGCGAGACTTATGTATTCACCGTCCATACTCTGCACGATGACCTCTGCGACCTTGTTGACCCGACAGGCCTGCATGTCTACCTGAAACACACTGCCGGCCTCAACCTCACGCGTGGCCAGGACCTCCGCTGCCGTGTGGTGGCGTTGGGCCAGTATCGGCCGAAGGTGGAGCTCGACGAGGAGGAGGTGCGTGCGGCGAAAGACAGCCGTGTGACGGCGGAGGCCGTCGAGGCCCTGCTCGGCACCGTGCGTGGCGAGTGGGACGGCGACGGGTTTGCCAGCCTGCTGCTGATGAGCGAGATGGAAGACTGCACCTTTGCCGCCTCTTGCCGCGAATGGATAGAGCGGTTGCTGGGTTCCAACGTCGACCTTGTGGCCGTTTGCCAGGCCGTGACCCGCTTTATGGAGGAGACCGATTTCCTCGGCCTTTGCAACGTCCAGGAACGCGACACCTACCAACAGCGTCTGACGGCGGCCATCGATATCCTCGACAGTTATGTCCGCGCCCGCGCCCTGCTCGATGACGGGAGCGCTCCCCAGTTTGTCGACCATTTGCTCGACAAGCTCGACAAGACGGGCTATGTCTATCAGCCCGACACCAATTTCCGCATTCTCTCCAGTCTCTTCCTCTCCGACCGCAGCCTGGTGGAGAACAGCATCGGCCGCCTGTTTGACGTGGTGCGCCGCTGGCCGCTCGCCATCTGGACCAAGGCACCCTTCAACGATGCCCTGTTGCGCACGCTGGAGCTCTACATCGACGGCAACATCGACCGCGTGGACCGTGGCGCCGACAACGGTCGGCTGGTGCGCAACCTCATGCAGGCCCTGAGCATCCTGCTTCTGCTGGCGGCCCAGGCCAGCGACACCACCACCCGCGTGCCCGATGAGCGCATCATCCTTTCGCGCCTCTGCGTCATCTCCACCTACATCGACAACTACAACAACAAGGGATTGCTCAACGTGGCCACCCAAAGCCTGTTGGGCACCAGCTACTATCATCCGCAATACGCCCTCGGCGAGACTGCCGGCGACCATGTGGCCTACGCCCTGAAGCGCAGCCCCGCATCGGTCTCGACATGGCCCGTGGGTGCCGACAGCTGCTTCCTCGACGGCCATGTCAGTCTGCGCGTGGGAGCTGGCGGCATCACGCTGGCGACCGACGACCCGAAGGCGAAGACCGTGCTGCCCGATCAGCTTGGCCTGTGGGGGCATTTGCAGGTGGTGGCCGACCGCCGCGCCATGCCTTCGCTCTCGGGCGACATCACCGTGAAGGACAGCAAGCGTCTCTGGGAGGCCATCGAGCATGACCTCGCCGCCGCCAACGCTTCGCGCCATGCGTCGCAGCCTGCCAGCGTCCAGGTGGTGGACACCAAGAACTTCTACGGCGTGGGCGACACCGTGACGGTCAACGTGCTGCGTGTGGAGGAGGACGACGTTGACGACATCCTCCACTGCGCCTTTGAAGGAGAGAGCCGTGAGTGCGGCTATCTCCATCTCTATGATGCCGTGGCCTATCTGCACCATGTGCCCATCTGGGTCTTCCTCGACAGTCGAGGCCGTCCCCTGCCGCTCAAGGTCACCATTGTCGACAGGGACGCCGACGGCCGGTTCCGCTTCTCCTTGATCGGACTGTTGAAAGACTTTGTCTGCAGCAACTATAACCCCGGCGACAATGTGGTGTGTTCGCTGGGCGTGATGCGCCCGGCCAACTCTACGAAGTTCTTTGTGCCAGGTATCAGCGAGTATGGCGAGAGCGTGAGCTTGAGAGGAGGCATTGATGAGGATCTGCAGCGTGGCGACCTGGTCAACGCCACCTATCTGGGCAAGGCTGAAGGCACGTTCCAGATAGTCTGCCAGATAGAAAGCCGGGCTGAGGGAGAAGTGGCCGATCCCATGCGTCGGTTCCATGACCTGCTTCTCGACTATGGCTCGCCCGACGAGGAACCAGCCGCAGCCCCGGCCGCCGCCCCGGCCACCGCGCCAGAGTCGCAGTCGGCAGAGACCGATATGGAGGCCGATACGCGCCTGCTCGATGCCGCCTATGTGAAGGAGCTTGTGCGTATCCTCGACCGCATGGCCGCCATCGATGCCGACTATGTGCGGGCCTACAACTATATAGCCTTTGCCCGTGTGCTGTGCCAGATGCTGCCCGACGGCAAGGCGCGTGCCGACTACTACCGGGGCCGCAAGCAGCTCATCGAGATGCTCTACGACTTCGCTGTCAACGACACTGTCGACCCGGCGCAGCTCGACCGGCTGCAGAACGAGGAGGGCGAGCTCTTTGCCGACGACACGCCACTGCGCGACAAGCTCCAGCAGTTGCGCATCATCAGCTACATGGACCGCCAGGCCCACGACGACGAGCTGCAGCGGTTGCGTTCCGTCACCCAGGGCCTGACGCGCGAGATGGCGTCGCTGGCCATGGCCTACAACATCCTGCGCGAAAGCAACATGGAGCCGCAGGCCAATGACATCCGCAACCGCATCAAGAACGTGCTGCGTCTCAATGGCTACGAGTCGCATCTGAAGGTCTACGGCGGCGGCATCGAGTCGCAGACCGTGGAGTTCAAGACATCCATTGTCTACCCGCCCAACAACGATTCCTTCCCCGACATGAACCGGCAGATGAAGACAATCCTCACAGTCATTGCCGCGTTCCTCAACGCCGATGGCGGAACGCTCTACATCGGCACCAACGACAGCGGTGCGGGTGTGGGTGTCTACGACGATCTCTGCTATGAGGAGTTCCACGGCGACAAGGACAAATACCAGCGTGCGGTGCTCGACGGCGTGGCCCTGACGTGGGGCAACAACGTAGCCTCCTATGTGGGTGTCTGCTGGGATACCGACAACACGAGCGGCAAGGATGTGCTCGTGGTGACCGTCACGCCCTATGCCCCCGGTGTGGAGCTTGACGGCACCTGGGTCTACCGCAACGGCAGCGGCAACCGCCACCTGACGAAGGCCGAGTTCGAGCAGTACAATGCGCGCCGACAGGCACGCCAGGCCGGCCCGCAGCCGGTGGAAGAGGCCCTGCCGGTTTCTGCCGTCACCACGGAGGCGCCAGCCACCGTCCCACCCGTTGCGGCTGACCAGCCCGTTACGGCCGTCCAGCCGTCTGACCGGCGCCCCCGCCTGCAGACCAGCTGCCGCCGCAGAAATGCGCTGGCCTACTATGAAGAGGGCTACCTCCCCTATGAGGCTCTGCTGAAGTTCATGGCTGACAGCAAGTTCTGCAAGATTCCCGACTTCGACTACGACTACAACGCAGAGCTGACCCTTCCCGTCTACGAGGAGGACCTGCGCGACCATTACCTGCTCCTCGGCTATGAGGACAATACCGTAGGCAAGGTGCCCGTCCGCGAGCTGATGAAGTTTGAGGACTACAAGACCTACAACCGCTATAACGGGTCGCCCCTAATCTTTGCGGCCATCGCCGGCAATGCCGACGGCCTCGTCAGTGTGACGCGGGAGAGCAAGAGCGGAGAGCGTGTCATGGTGCGCGTCGACACCATCGGGCGCATCGACGAGTGCCGGCTGGCCAACAAGGGCATGCGCCTGGTCAATGAAGGCATTGCCGCGTGTGCCCTGGGCTACGAGATCGTGCCGGCTGCCACCATTGCCCAGACCAAGAATGTCCTCGACCGCGATGCCCGCACGCTGGGCCTGCCCGTCGCTACCATGTCCGACGAACTGCGCCGGGTGTTGCCCCTGCCGAAGTTGTAGGACGCATGACACCGCGTTGGCACTATCTTTGCATGTTAAATTACAGAGTATAATAAACAAATCAAGCAATCATGAAAAAAGTATTTTTAGCAGTAGCAGCCGTTGCAGCCATCACGCTGAGCAGCTGCGGAGGTAACACCAGTAAGAGCGCGGCCGCCGCCGACAGCGTGGCCGTAGAGGCCGACTCTGCCGTGGCCGACGCCGCTCTGAGCGAAGAGACCAGCAACACCATCAGCACGCTGACCGAGCAGGCCACACAGGCCCTGCAGGCCAAGGACACCAAGACGCTGACCACCACGCTGGCCACCCTGCAGGCCACCTACAAGGCCCTCGTGAACGCCGGCAAGCTCGACGAGGCCAAGCTCTACGGAGAGAGCATCAAGCAGTTCCTCTCGCAGAATGCTGAGAGCGTGAAGGCCGTGACCAGCGGCAACAGCACCCTTGTCAGCCTTGTGGAAGGCATCCAGAACCTGCCCACAACAGCCGCTACGACTGCCGAGGAGGCCAAGAAGGCCGTGACCGACGATGCAGTGAGCCTGGCTGCCCCCTACATCCAGAAGGCTGCTTCAGCCGCTGCTACGGCCGAGACGGCCAGCGCTGTGCTGAAGGCTGCGCCTGAAGCCGCCAAGAAACTCGTGGAGGCTGCACCTGCCGCTGCCAAGGAGGCAGCCAAGACCGCTGCCACCAATGCCGTGAACAACGCCAAGACGGCTGCCGAGAACAAGGCCGCCGAGGAGGTGACCAAGGCACAGACCAAGGCTGCCGAGAAGGTGAAGGAAGGTCAGAAGAAGGCCAACGAGAAGGTGAACGAGGCTGCCAGCAAGGCTCTGAAGGGTCTCGGTCTGTAAGAGCCGCAACGGCCCCAACAATGTATCCGCCCTGCCAGCACGATTGCCGGCAGGGCGGACTTTTTGTAAGAGAATTCAAGTTTCCGATTTTTAAACATCCTCCTTTCCATGGCTTGTCATAGTTCTGACCATAGTCAGTGGCGGCAAACATCAAAAAAACAGCCCGGCCTCAGCGAGACCGGGCTGTTTCCATAACAGTTGTTTTAATATTTAATGCAAAGAGTTATTGCACTGTAATAGGATTCGGAGCAGTGGGCACATCAGCGGATGCGGTCCATGCTCTTCACCAGTCGCTCGTCGGCCTTGATGCCTCGGTGGGCCAATGCCAAGAGGATGAAGGCCACGAGGGGCAGGCAGGCTGCAAAGCGCACGTGGAATGTAGCACCGTCTGCAGGCAGGCTGACCAGGGCGCCGAAGAGATAACAGGCGTACCAAAGCACGCAAAGCACCATGCAGGCTGTGCAGAAATGCATCTGGCGTGCGCGGTGGCGGTACTGGAAAACGGCTGTCAGCGACAGGGCCCCCGTCACAATCAGGCACACAAAGAGTAGGGGACGGGCGTCAAGTCCATTGCCCCGGTCCAGCCCCAGGTTATACCACACGGCGGGCACGCCCATGCCTTGCGGCTCCACGCTGCCGATGGGCAGGCAGAGACAGGCCAGCAGCGCAGCAACGGCCAGCAGGAGGTAGACGGTCTGTATGCGCTGGATCATTGTGCTTCTTCCTCCTGGTTGTCCTGTGAGGGGTCGCGCCAGTAGACGTTGTCCTCGATAAACTCCTGTGTAGCCAGCAGCACGGGCTTGGGCAACTTCTCGTAGTAACGGCTGATCTCAATCTGCTCACGGTTCTCAAACACCTCGTCGAGCGAGTCGTTGTATGAGGCGAACTCCTGCAATTTCTTGTTGAGGTCTTGCTTGATTTCGACACCAATCTGGTTGGCACGCTTGCCGATGATGGCCACGCTCTCATAGATGTTTCCGGTGCTCTTCCACAACTCGGGAAGCTCGCGCGTCTCGGTGTTTACCGGAGCCTTTGACTTCTTGTAATCCATATCTGATAGATAAATATTGATTTTGAATATGTTTTCGTTTGATGGTATGACGGAGTTACTCCCCGTTGTTCTCGCCGGTGACTTTCTTGCACTTTTCGATGAACTGCTCGGCGAGCTTGCGCGACTTCGAGTCGGGATACTCGTTGATGAATCCGTAGCACTCGTCCTCGGCGTTCTGGTAGCGCTCGATGCGCTTCTCCTCCACGCTCTGCTGGGCCAGCTCATACTTGCTCTTCATGATGAGCAGCGCAAAGTCTTCGCGCTTGCTGGTGTAGGGATAGTCTTTGATGGCGTTCTCCGAGGTGACGATGCATGCCTGGTAGTTGTTGCCGCCCTCGGTGCAGTTGCCGAAATAGGACCCCAGGTTGTAGTAGAGCTGCGCCGAGTAGAGTTCCTTCTCCACGAGCTTGTCCTGGAGGGCAAAGAGGCGTGTCTGTGCCTGCTCCTTCATGGCGGCGTCGGGATAGAGGTCGAGAAACTCCTGGAAGGCGGAGATGGCCTGCAGCGTCTGCGACTGGTCGAGGCGGGCCTCCGGCGTGCTGAGGTAGAGGCTTTGGCCCACGTAGTAGGCGGCCATCTCGGCATAGATGCCCCGGGGGTAGGACTTCACGTAGCGCTTGAAAGTCTCGGCGGCGGTCTCATAGTCGTGGATACAATATTCGGCCATACCCAGCAAGTAGAGGCTCTCCTGTGCGTCGGCGGTGCCCTTCTCCTGCGTGATCACGTCCTGCAGGATGGTGGTGGCGCGCTGGTACTTGCCGTTGGCGAAGCACTCCTTGGCATACTCGTATTTGTAGCGGAAGTCGGGGGTCTTATACACTTGGTTGAACTCTCTGGCGCATCCGCTCAAGAGCAGCAACAGTGTGAAGGCGATGAGGATGTTCTTCTTCATGTTCTGCATTTTGAGTTGCAAAAATACAAATATTTCCTGTATTGGCCAAGGGCCACCCCTTATTTTTAGCAAAAAATAGGATTTGTGGTGGTCTTGCCGCCTGCGCAGGGTGGTGGCAGTTGGGGTAGGGCGTGTCTTTTCCCGTGGTGTGGGCGAGGGATTTTCGGGCTGTTCCCGTGGATGGGATGTGGTTCGGATTGTTGTGATTATTCTGAAAAAACGATGTCGTGGCGAGTGTGCCGAATAGACGCTGTTGCTGCCCCTTTTGCCGGGTCGGTCCGCTTTCAGGCTGCATCTGCAGGCGGCTGGAAAGCGTTTTTGTGCGAGATAGATGCTTGGTCGAGGTGCGTTAGATGCCCGATCGTAGTGTGAAAGCAGTCTTATCGTCCCTCCATTGGGTATCTTTCGAACCGCGATAGGCCGTCTATCGTGAAACGCGGAGCGTGTGCTGTGTTTGCGTTTTGCGTGATTTGGCTGTAACGCATCGAGTATCAGGCACTTGCGTAAAACATGAAAAACAGCGCGTATTTGCGGCCAAAGGAGTGTGTGGTCGGTTGGAACGCCTGTTTTTCGAGGGTTTCTGTCAGAAAGTTTCAGTGTGATGTGATGGGTGGGGTTGGCGGGCGTTTGGAGCTGGGATGCGCTATTTGTGGCCCCCCCTTCGGGGGACATCCGGCAAATTGCAAACCCGAAAGTTGCTTGATTTGCGTCAAAAAGGCGGCTGCGCTTTGTGGCATCAGCGATTTTTTTGCTATCTTTGCATTTCATATAGCTCACACCAAACAGCAACATGGGAATATTCGGATTATTCAGCAAGAAAAAGAAAGAGACCCTTGACCAGGGTCTGGAGAAAACCAAGCAGAGCGTCTTCACCAAGATCAGCCGGGCCATCGCCGGCAAGTCGAAGGTCGACGACGATGTGCTCGACAACCTGGAGGAGGTGCTCATCACCTCAGACGTGGGTGTCGACACCACGCTCAAGATCATCAGGCGCATCGAGGAGCGCGTGGCCCGCGACAAGTATGTCTCTACGTCCGAGCTCAACCGCATCCTCAAGGAGGAGATTGCCGCCCTGCTCACCGAGAACAATGCCGCCGACGAGTCGGGATGGGACCTGCCCGCCGACCACACGCCCTATGTGATCCTGGTGGTGGGCGTCAACGGAGTGGGCAAGACCACCACCATCGGCAAGCTCGCATGGCAGTTCAAGCAGGCGGGCAAGAAGGTCTATCTCGGTGCCGCCGACACCTTCCGTGCCGCCGCCGTGGAGCAGATACAGATCTGGGGCGACCGCGTGGGTGTGCCCGTGGTGAAGCAGCAGATGGGTGCCGATCCCGCCAGCGTAGCCTTCGACACCCTGCAGAGCGCCAAGGCCAACGGGGCCGACGTGGTGCTCATCGACACCGCCGGACGCCTGCACAACAAGGTAGGCCTGATGAATGAGCTGAAGAAGATCAAGGAAGTCATGAAGAAAGTCGTCCCCACTGCCCCCGACGAGGTGATGCTCGTGCTCGACGGCTCCACCGGGCAGAATGCCTTCGAGCAGGCCAAGGAGTTCTCCGCCGTCACGCAGATCACATCGCTCGCCATCACCAAGCTCGACGGCACAGCCAAGGGCGGCGTGGTCATCGGCATCAGCGACCAGCTCAAGGTGCCCGTGAAATATATCGGACTGGGCGAGAAGATGGAAGACCTCCAACTCTTCAACAGGAGGGAATTTGTGGACTCGCTATTCTGACCAACGACCGTGAAGAAAAACCAGATAGACATCATCACCATGGGCTGCTCGAAGAACCTTGTCGACTCCGAGCAGCTCATGCGCCAGTTTGAGAACCAAGGCTACCACTGCGTCCACGACGCCAAACGTCCGCAGGGCGAGATAGCCGTCATCAACACGTGTGGCTTCATCGAGAGTGCGCGCGAGGAGAGCATCAACACCATCCTCGAGTTTGTGCAGGCCAAGGCCGAAGGCCGCCTCGGCAAGCTCTACGTCATGGGCTGCCTCTCGCAGCGATACCAGAAGGAGCTTGAGGCCGAGATACCCGAGGTCGACAAGTTCTACGGCAAGTTCAACTACAGGCAGCTGCTCGACGACCTCGGCCCCGCACCTGCCGACGGCCCCGCCGCCTTCACCCGCCGCCGCACCGATGCCAACAGCCGCCGCAAGCTCACCACGCCATCCCACTACGCCTACGTCAAGATAGCCGAGGGATGCGACCGCCACTGCGCCTACTGCGCCATACCGCTCATCACCGGGCGTCACGTGTCGCGGCCCATGGAGGAGATCCTCGACGAGGTGCGCGAGCTCGTGGCCGAGGGCGTCAGCGAGTTCCAGGTCATCGAGCAGGAGCTCACCTACTACGGCACCGACCTCTACGGCCGCACGCATATCGCAGAACTCATCAGTCGCATGGCCGACATCAAGGGCGTGCGCTGGATAAGGCTCCACTACGCCTATCCCAACCAGTTCCCGCTGGAGCTCCTCGACGTCATGCGCGAACGCCCCAACGTCTGCAAGTATCTCGACATTGCCCTCCAGCACATCTCCGACAACGTGCTCCAGCGCATGCACCGGCATGTGACCAAGGCCGACACGATAGCACTCCTCCGTACCATACGCGAGCGCGTGCCGGGCATCACCTTGCGCACCACGCTCATGGTGGGCTTCCCCGGCGAGACCGAGGACGACTTCCGCGAGCTCATGGACTTTGTGCGCACCCAGCGCTTCGAGCGCATGGGGGCCTTTGCCTATTCGGAGGAGGAAGGTACCTACTCGCAGCTCCACTATGCCGACGACGTGCCCGGCGACGTCAAGCAGCGGCGCCTCGACGAGCTCATGGCACTGCAGCAGGACATCAGCGACGAGGTGGAGGCCGCCAAGGTGGGCACCACGCAACTGGTGGTCATCGACCGCAAGGAGGGAGCCTATTATGTAGGGCGCACCGAGAGCTGCTCGCCCGAGGTCGACCCCGAGGTGCTCATCCCTGCCGAGGGACGCACCCTGCGCACAGGACACTACTATGAGGTGAAGATCACCGGCAACGACGAGTTTGACTTATACGGAGAGGTATGAACAACAAGGAATACATAGCCGAACTGGCACAGCTGTCGGGCTACACGCAGACCGACACGCAGAAGATGGTGGCTGCCGTCATCGAGCAGATGGGCAACCAGTTTGAAGAGGGCGCCAGCGTGCTCATCCCGGGCTTCGGGGCGTTTGAGGTCAAGAAGCGCATGGAGCGCGTCATCGTCAACCCCGGCACGCAGCAGCGCATGCTGGTGCCGCCAAAACTCGTGCTGGGCTTCCGGCCCGTGGATGCCGTCAAGGAAAAACTCAACAAGGCTTAGCTATCACGCAACATGAGCAAGACAGGATACAAAGAACTCGCACAGGTGCTCACCGACAAGTACGGACTGGAGCGCACTGCAGCCGAACAGTTCGTGGAGAAGATGTTTGATGTGCTCGTCAAGGGCATTGCTGCCGACCGGCAGGTCAAGGTCAAGGGACTGGGCACGTTCAAGGTGGTGGCCGTCGCCTCCCGCAAGAGCGTCGACGTCAACACGGGCGAACCCATCGTCATCGAGGGGCGCGACAAGGTGACGTTCACTCCCGACAATGCCATGCGCGACCTGGTCAACCGGCCGTTCTCGCAGTTTGAGACCGTGGCCGTCAACGAGGGTGTCGACTTCACCGCCATCGACGAGCGGTTTGCCGCCGGCGACATCCCCGTGGAGGAACTGGTGGCGCCCGACACCGACGCTGCCGACCCCACCGACATCACCGCCGCCCCTGTCGACACACCAGCCGATTCGTTTGTGTCTGCCGAACCCGAAGCTCCTGCCGAACCCGAAGCTCCTGTCGAACCCGAAATTCCTGCCGAACCCGAAATTCCCACAGAGCCCGAAGCTCCTACGGAAGCCACTGTCTCCACCGAGACAGTTGAGCCTGCCGAGACAGTTGAGCCTGTTGTGCCCGTCGAGCCAGTCGAACCCGCAGAGCCAGTCGAACCTGCAGCGCCGACGGAGCCAACCAGTTCCGCCGAGCTTCACACAGAGGCAACTCCGGCCCATATTCCAGCTACCGACCCTGCACCCGAAGTGCGCAACCCGGTGGCCGAAGCCGAACGGCAGGCCGATGATGCGCGCAACCAGCTCATCCTCCTGCAGCAGGAGATGACACGCCAGCACCGTTTCATGCGCTGGTTCCTTGGCATTGCCGTTGTGCTGCTGGCGGTTTGCGTGGGCGGAATCTTCTACCTTTTTGCACAGTTGACACAGCGCGACCACCGCATCGAACACCTGGAGTCGCAGGCTATCCTCGCCTCGCGCACACCACAGGGCCGCGCCATCCTCGACGCCTCTGTCGACACGGCCGCCGTGGCCCGGGCGCGGCAAGACAGTCTCGAAGCCGCACGCGCGCTGAAGGCTGAGGAACAGGCTCGCAAGCAGCCGGCAGACCAGAACCCGCAGCCGGCGGCCCGCAAGGCGGCACCCGCAGCCCCGTCGGAACAGGCTGCCGCGAAAGCATCCGCAGCCGCTGCGCCACAGTCGGCGCAGACCAAGAAACCGCTGCAGGCCGACAAGACGGCTGACAAGGAGAAAACCACTGCGGCAACCTACAACAAGGATGTGCGCATCCGCACAGGAGCCTACGACATCGTGGGCATAGCGCGAACGGTCACCGTCAAGGCCGGACAGACCCTCGAAGGCATCAGCCGTACCCAGCTCGGCCCCGGCATGGAGTGTTACATGGAGGCCGTCAACGCCGGCCGCACGCAGCTCAAGGCAGGTGACAAGGTCAACATCCCAGAACTGAAACTCAAAAAGAAAAAGTAACACGACGTGCCCCCAACCCACTTACACCTTATTTATATTATAACATGCCAGAACCCAACAACTCTTCCAATAGCCGCCGCAAGCGCACCACTACACCCATTGATCCCACCTACGGACATCTGCAGCCACAGGCCGTCGATGTAGAGAAGGTGGTGCTCGGCGCCCTGATGATCGACAAGGACGCTTTCTCCGTCGTATCCGAGATGCTGCGTCCCGAGACTTTCTATGAGCCGCGCCACCAGAAGATCTACCAGGCCATACAGACGCTCAACATGGCGCAGAACCCGGTAGACATCATGACCGTGACCAACCAACTGCAGAAAGAGGGCACGATCGACGACGTGGGAGGCCCCACCTATGTGGTGGACCTCACGGCACATGTGGCCTCTTCGGCCCACATCGAGTACCACGCCAAGATCCTGCAGCAGAAGTTTCTGGCCCGACAGCTCATTTCCTTCGCCTCCGTCGTCGAGACCAAGGCCTTCGACCAGACCGTAGATGTCGACGACCTCATGCAGGAGGCCGAGGCCAACCTCTTCGAACTGTCGCAGAAGAACATGCGCACCGACTACACCCAGATAGACCCCGTGCTCCGGCAAGCCATGGAAATCCTGCAGAAGGCATCCTCGCAGAAGGGCGGACTCACCGGCATACCGTCGGGATACACCGCGCTCGACAACATCACGTCGGGCTGGCAGAGGAGCGACCTCGTCATCCTGGCCGGACGACCCGCCATGGGTAAGACCTCGTTTGCACTCTCCATAGCCAAGAACATTGCAGTGGACTACAAGGTGCCCATCGCCTTCTTCTCGCTGGAGATGAACAACGTGCAGCTCGTCAACCGACTGATTTCCAACGTCTGCGAGATTAAAGGCAGCAAGATCATGAACGGACAGCTCTATCCCGACGAGTGGCAACGCCTCGACAAGTACATGGCACGCCTCACGGGCGCACCGCTTTATGTCGACGACACGCCGGGCATGTCCATCTTCGAGCTGCGCACCAAGGCACGCCGCCTCGTCAGAGAGAAGGGCGTCGAGATCATCATGATCGACTATCTGCAGCTCATGAACGCCAACGGCATGCGCTTCGGCAACCGACAGGAAGAGGTCTCCACCATATCGCGCTCGCTCAAGGGACTGGCCAAGGAGCTCGACATACCCATCATCGCCCTGTCACAGCTCAACCGTACCGTCGAGAACCGTGAGGGACTTGAGGGCAAGCGCCCGCAGCTCAGCGACTTGCGTGAGTCGGGTGCCATCGAGCAGGATGCCGACATGGTGCTCTTCGTGCACCGTCCCGAGTATTACCACATCTACCAGGACGAAAAGGGGCACGACCTCCGGGGCAAGGCGCAGATCATCATCGCCAAGCACCGTAAGGGTGCCACGGGCGACGTGCTGCTGGCTTTCCAGGGCGAATACACGCGTTTCCTCAATCCCGAGGACGCTGCGCCCGCTCCGCTGCCGGGCGACATGGGTGGCGAATACATCGGCTCGCGCATGAACAACGACGGTGCCGTGGCCGAGGATGATCCGCTGGGCCCTCCTCCCTCTGACCCCGAATTCTGATGCGGCAGGCAGGATGAAGCCCGAAGTGTCACAATCATCCAAAAATGAGCCGTTCGGTTATCATTTGCAATCAATGGCTGCATTTTTATTGCGATTTATTTGTCTGTGTGACAAGAAATGATTAACTTTGCTGGCGGAAAATTAAAAGAGAATTGAAAATGACCATCACTTGCACAAGCATTATTAACATTCTAAGCGGTATTCGACTGTATCCAACGGCCGGAAGTGCGAGAGTGTGTATGTGCATGTGAGCGACATGACGAATACAGGGCCTTTCCACTTCCGGTAGTGGAAAGGCCTTTTTTCGTATGGTAGGAACAAAAACAAAACAAATATCAGCAATTATGAGCGACAGACTTTTTATTTTCGACACGACCCTCCGCGACGGCGAGCAGGTGCCCGGTTGCCAGTTGAACACCGTAGAGAAGATACAAGTGGCCAAGCAGCTGGAGCTGTTGGGCGTGGATGTCATAGAGGCAGGCTTCCCCATCTCGTCGCCTGGCGACTTCAACTCGGTGATGGAGATCTCGAAAGCAGTCACATGGCCCACCATCTGCGCACTCACGCGAGCAGTGGAGAAAGACATCGACGTGGCCGCCGACTCGCTGAGGTATGCCAAGCACAAGCGCATACACACCGGCATCGGTACATCCGACTCACACATCAAGTATAAGTTCAACTCCAACCGCGATGACATTCTGGAGCGCGCCGTGCGCGCCGTGGCCTACGCCAAGAAGTATGTCGAGGACGTGGAGTTCTATGCCGAGGATGCCGGACGCACCGACAACGAGTATCTGGCGCGTGTCGTCGAGGCCGTCATCAAGGCCGGAGCCACCGTGGTCAATATCCCCGACACCACGGGCTACTGTCTGCCCAGCGAGTTCGGTGCCAAGATCAAGTATCTCATGGACCACGTGTCCAATATCGACAAGGCCATCATCTCAACCCACTGCCACAACGACCTCGGCATGGCCACTGCCAACACGCTCGAGGGTGTGCTCAACGGAGCGCGCCAGGTGGAGGTCACCATCAACGGCATCGGCGAGCGGGCCGGCAACACCTCGCTCGAGGAGATTGCCATGATCCTCAAGTGCCACAAGAACATCGGCATCGACACCAACATCAACACAGAGAAGATCTATCCCATCTCGCGCATGGTCAGCTCGCTGATGAACATGCCCGTGCAGCCCAACAAGGCCATCGTCGGCCGCAATGCTTTCGCACATTCCAGCGGCATCCACCAGGACGGCGTGCTGAAGAACGTGCAGACCTACGAAATCATCGACCCCAAGGACATCGGTCTCGACAACAACGCCATCGTGCTCACCGCCCGTTCGGGACGCGCAGCACTGAAGTACCGCCTTGAGGTCAACGGCGTGGACATCAAGGACGAGGAGAAGCTCGACAAGATTTACAAGGCTTTCCTCAACCTCGCCGACAAGAAAAAGGAGATTACCGACGACGACATCCTCATGCTGGCAGGCGCCGACACGGCAGCCAGCCATGCCGTGAAGCTCGACTACCTGCAGGTGACCACGGGCAAGGGCGTCAGAAGTGTGGCCAGCGTAGGCCTCGACGTCGCCGGGCAGAAGTTTGAGGAGAGCAGCACGGGCAACGGTCCTGTCGATGCCGCCATCAAGGCGCTCAAGCGCATCATACGCAAGCATATGATCCTCAAGGAGTTTACCATTCAGGCCATCTCCAAGGGGTCGGACGACATCGGCAAGGTGCACATGCAGGTGGAGTACGATGGCAACGTCTACTATGGCTTCGGAGCCAACACCGACATCGTGACCGCTTCGGTAGAAGCCTACATCGACTGCATCAACAAATTCAGGAAATAAAGCAACCATAGACCAGCATATCATGAACACATTATTTGATAAGATATGGGACAGCCACGTCGTGCAGATTGTGGAGGATGGTCCCACACAGTTGTACATCGACCGTCTCTATTGTCACGAGGTGACGTCGCCCCAGGCCTTTGACGGCCTGCGCCGCCGCAACCTGAAGGTGGCCCGACCCCAGCAGGTATTCTGCATGCCTGACCACAACATCATGACCCATGACCAGGGCTCGCCCGAGCTCGACCCGGTGGGACGCCACCAGGTGGAGACACTCGACAAGAACTGTGCAGAGTTCGGTGTCACCGAGTTTAAGAAGAACACGCCCGAGAACGGCGTCATCCATGTGGTGGGACCCGAGACGGGTCTCTCGCTGCCCGGCATGACCATCGTCTGCGGCGACTCCCACACCTCCACCCACGGAGCCGTGGGCGCCGTGTCCTTCGGCATCGGCACCTCAGAGGTGGAGATGGTGCTCGCCTCGCAGTGCATCCTGCAGCAGAAGCCCAAGTCGATGCGCATCACCCTCAACGGCGCACTGCGCAAGGGCGTGACGGCCAAGGATGTGGCGCTCTACCTCATGGCCCAGCTCTCCACGTCGGGAGCCACGGGCTATTTCGTGGAGTATGCCGGACCCGTCGTCGAGCACATGAGCATGGAAGGCCGACTGACGCTCTGCAACCTCTCCATAGAGATGGGTGCACGCGGCGGTTTCGTCGCTCCCGACGAGACAACGTTCGCCTACCTCAAGGGCCGCAAGTACGCGCCGCAGGGCGAGGAGTGGGACAAGGCGGTGGCACGGTGGCGCCAGCTGCGCTCGGGCGACGATGCCGTGTTTGACAGCGAGCTGGTCTTCGACGGCGCCGACATCGAACCGCGCATCACCTATGGCACCAACCCCGGCATGGGCATAGCCGTCGGCGGTCATGTGCCGTCGCTTGACGAGGTGCCCGAGGGCGAGCAGGCCTCGTTCACCAAGAGCCTCCGCTACATGGGCTTCGAGCCCGGCGAGCAGCTTCTGGGCCACCCCGTCGACTACGTTTTCCTCGGTGCATGCACCAACGGGCGTATAGAGGACTTCCGTGCCTTCGCTTCGGTGGTGAAGGGTCACCACAAGGCTGACGGCGTGGTGGCATGGCTTGTGCCCGGCTCGTGGGCCGTGCTGAAGCAGATTCAGGAAGAGGGCATCGACAAGGAGCTCGAGGAGGCTGGCTTTGCCATCCGCCAGCCGGGCTGTTCGGCTTGTCTGGCCATGAACGACGACAAGGTGCCCGCGGGCAAGCTCTGCGTCTCCACGTCCAACCGCAACTTCGAAGGCCGGCAGGGACCCGGTGCCCGCACGGTGCTGGCGTCGCCCCTCACGGCAGCCGCCGCAGCCGTCACGGGACGCATCAGCGACCCGCGCGAGTTACTTGAGGCATGATTATTAATCCATAGACAACACACAACGATGAAACAGAAATTCGATGTCATCACATCTTCCTGCATTCCCCTTCCGCTGGAGAATGTGGATACTGACCAGATCATACCCGCCCGCTTCCTGAAGGCGACCGACAAGGAAGGCTTCGGCGACAACCTCTTCCGCGACTGGAGATACAACAAAGACGGCAGCCTGAAGGAAGACTTCGTGCTCAACGACCCCTCTTATTCGGGTGTCATCCTCGTGGCCGGCAAGAACTTCGGGTCGGGCTCCTCGCGCGAGCATGCAGCATGGGCTATCGCCGGCTACGGGTTCAGAGTGGTGATCAGCAGCTTCTTCGCCGACATCCACAAGAACAACGAGCTCAACAATTTCGTGCTCCCGGTGGTGGTCAGCGAGTCTTTCCTGCAGGAGCTCTTCGATACCATCGACAAGGACCATGCCTCTCAGGTGCGGGTGGACCTGCCCGCACAGACCGTGACCAACCTCGCGACGGGGCACTCCGAGCACTTCGACATCAACGCATACAAGAAGCACTGCCTCATGAACGGCCTCGACGACGTGGATTTCCTCGTCGCCAACCGCGACAAAGTGGAGGCTTTTGAAAAGCAACGCGCATAATGAAAGCTGCACCCAAGAACACTTTCGGGGCGCATGTCGAGATCATGGACTCTACGCTGCGCGACGGCGAGCAGACCAATGGTGTCAGTTTTCTGCCCCACGAGAAGCTCATCATCGCGCGGTCGTTGCTCCATGATGTCAATGTGGACCGCCTGGAGGTAGCCTCGGCACGTGTCTCCGAAGGCGAAAGGGAGGCCGTGGGACGCATCTGCAGCTATGCCGCCCGCGAGGGATACCTCGACCGCATTGAGGTGCTGGGCTTCGTCGACGGCAAGCTCTCGGTCGACTGGATCAAGGGATGCGGCTGCCACGTCATCAACCTGTTGGCCAAGGGGTCGCTGAAACACTGCGTCCACCAGCTGCACAAGACACCGGAGGTGCATGCCGCCGACATCCTGCGCGTGATTGACTATGCCGAGCGGCAGGGGCTCCAAGTCAACATCTATCTGGAGGACTGGAGCTCAGGCATGAAAGACTCGCCCGACTATGTCTACCAGATGATGGATGCCCTGAAGGACACGCCCATCCGCCGCTTCATGCTTCCCGACACACTGGGCATCATGAACCCGCTGCAGTGTGTGGAATATGTGCGCAAGATGCACCGCCGCTATCCCGGCAAGCACTTCGATTTTCATGCACACAACGACTATGACATGGCCGTCTCCAACACGCTGGCGGCCGTCCTGAGCGGATGCCAAGGCGTTCATGTCACCGTCAACGGGCTGGGCGAACGCTGCGGCAATGCGCCTCTGGCCAGCGTCCAGGCTGTCCTCAAGGACCAGTTCGGGGCCGTGACCTCGGTGAGCGAGGACCAGCTCAACAGCATCAGCCGTCTCGTCGAAGGCTACAGCGGCATCGCTGTGTCGCCCAACCAGCCCATCGTCGGAAGCAACGTCTTCACGCAGGTGGCCGGCGTGCACGCCGACGGCGACAACAAGGACAAGCTCTACAGCAACGACCTTGTGCCTGCTCGCTTCGGCCGCAAGCGCGAATATGCGCTCGGCAAGAACTCCGGCAAGGCCAACATCGAGATGAATCTCGAGCAGCTGGGCCTCGAGCTGACGCCCGACGAGACGCGCAGCGTGACGCGACGCATCACCGAGCTGGGCGACCGCAAGGAGATGGTGACGCAGGACGACCTGCCCTACATCATCGCCGACGTGCTCAAGCACAACACGCCAGAGGAGCGCGTGAAGCTCCTCAGCTATATGGTCTCCACCTCCTACGGCCTGAAACCCATCGCCAGTATCAAGGTGGAAATCAACGGACAGGAATACACCGCTGACGCCACCGGCGACGGACAGTATGACGCCTTTGTCCGCGCTCTGCGCAAAGTATACAAGGACAACCTCGACCGCACGTTCCCCCGGCTGGCCAACTACACCGTGACCATACCGCCCGGAGGCCGCACCGACGCCCTGGTGCAGACCATCATCACCTGGCAGGCTGACGGTGACCGCACCATACGCACACACGGCCTCGACGCCGACCAGACCGAAGCCGCCATCAAGGCGACCTTCAAGATGCTCAACATCGTGGAGGACGAGATCGTAAAGAACAATCAAAAAACACATAAGCAATCATGAAACTGAATATCGCAGTATTGCCCGGAGACGGCATCGGGCCAGAAATCATGCCGCAGGCCATCCATGTGCTCGACGCCATCGCAAAGAAGTTTGGACACGAGTTTGTGTACCGTGAGGCCATCTGCGGAGCCCACGCCATCGACGTCTGTGGCGACCCGTTCCCCGACGAGACGTTCAAGGTCTGCATGGACGCCGACGCTGTGCTCTTCGCTGCCGTCGGAGACCCGCGCTTCGACAACGACCCCACACTGAAAGTGCGCCCCGAGACAGGCCTGCTGGCCATGCGCAAGAAGCTCGGCCTCTTTGCCAACGTGCGCCCGGTGGCCACGTTCGACTGTCTGCTCCACATGTCGCCGCTGAAGGAGAATATCATCCAGGGTGCTGACTTCATGGTGATCCGTGAGCTCACGGGCGGCATGTATTTCGGTGAGAAGTACCAGGACAACGACAAAGCCTTCGACACCGATGCCTACACGCGCCCCGAAATCGAGCGTATCCTGAAGGTGGCCTTCGAGACCGCCCAGCGCCGCCGCCACCACCTGACGGTCGTCGACAAGGCCAATGTGCTGGCAAGCTCGCGTCTCTGGAGGCAGATTGCCAAGGAGATGGCACCGCAATATCCTGATGTGCAGACCGACTACATGTTTATCGACAACTGTTCGATGCGCGTGCTGACGGAGCCCCGCTTCTTCGATGTCATCGTCACCGAGAACACGTTCGGCGACATCCTCACCGACGAGACGAGCGCCATCACAGGGTCCATGGGCCTCCAGCCTTCAGCCTCGCTGGGCGCACACACACCGCTCTTCGAGCCTGTGCACGGGTCATGGCCACAGGCTGCCGGCAAGAACCTGGCCAACCCGCTGGCACAGATCCTCTCGGCTGCCATGATGCTCGAACACTTCGGTCTGAAGGCCGAGGGCGCACTGATCCGCGAGGCGTGCAACGAGAGCCTGCTGCAGAACGTCCGCACGCCCGAGATTCAGGTCGAGGGTGGCGAGCACTACGGCACCAAGGAGGTGGGCCAGTGGATCACCGACTATGTGAATAACCACTAAGCGGCCTCCCCACACCATTCCATATCCCATACGGCGCATGGGCGCTTGGGAACGGCGGGTTGTCCGGCATGATTGTTCGTGTCGCTCACCGCTTCTTCCCAAGCCTCCATGCGCCGTTTCTTTTTGGGCTTTGCCGCAGGTCCTGCCCCCGTATCTCTGTTTGCTCGGAACCCTGTCTGTATGCCGTGTGCCGTTGGGGGCTGACACAACCCGCCACAGAATGTGCCACAATTGGCAGACTGCCGACTGACAGAAGTGTCATGCAGGGCAGATGTGCCGTTGTGGCACGCTTTTCGTAATACTGATAGTGAGCAAACGCTCAAACAGACAAAAACAAGAACAATAAAAAATAAATTGCAACCATGAAAATCAAACCGTTAGCAGACAGAGTGCTGGTGCAGTCCGCACCGGCTGAAGAAAAAGTAGGTGGAATCATCATTCCGGACACTGCCAAGGAGAAACCCCAGCGCGGCAAGGTGATTGCCGTCGGTCAGGGCACCAAGGACGATCCCATGGTGCTGAAGGAAGGTGACACCGTGCTCTATGGCAAGTATGCCGGCACAGAGCTCGAGAATGAGGGCGAGAAATACCTCATGATGCGCCAGAGCGACGTGCTCGCAGTGGTGGAGGAGTAAATTGCTTCACACGAATGGAAGGAAGGATACCTATAATATTTATATTGTAAAAGAATTAAAACATTAGAACCAATTATGGCAAAGATTATCAAATACAATACAGAGGCACGCGACCTGCTGAAGCAGGGTGTCGACCAGCTCGCCAACGCAGTGAAGGTAACCCTCGGTCCTAAGGGCCGCAACGTGGTCATCGAGAAGAAGTTTGGCGCTCCCGTCATCACCAAGGACGGCGTGTCAGTGGCCAAGGAGGTCGAGCTGGAGGATAAGTTTGAGAACACCGGCGCACAGCTCGTGAAGAGCGTGGCCTCGAAGACTGGCGACGATGCTGGCGACGGCACCACTACAGCCACCATCCTCACGCAGGCTATCGTCAATGAGGGTCTGAAGAATGTCACCGCCGGTGCCAACCCCATGGACCTGAAGCGCGGTATCGACAAGGCTGTCAACAAGGTGGTCGACTACATCAAGGCCAATGCCGAGGTCGTGGGCGACAACTACGACAAGATTGAGCAGGTGGCAACAGTCAGCGCCAACAACGATCCTGAGATCGGTAAGCTCCTGGCCGACGCCATGCGCAAGGTCTCAAAGGACGGCGTCATCACCGTCGAGGACAGCAAGACGCGCGACACCACCATTGGCGTCACCGAGGGTATGCAGTTTGACCGCGGCTACCTGAGCGGCTACTTCGTGACCGACACCGACAAGATGGAGTGTGTCATGGATGACCCCTACATCCTGCTCTATGACAAGAAGATTTCCAACCTCAAGGAGTTCTTGCCCATCCTGCAGCCCGCAGCCGAGAGCGGCCGTCCGTTGCTCGTCATCGCTGAGGATGTCGATTCTGAGGCACTCACCACGCTGGTGGTCAACCGTCTGCGTGGCGGCCTGAAGATTTGCGCCGTCAAGGCTCCCGGCTTCGGCGACCGCCGCAAGGCCATGCTCGAGGACATCGCAGTGCTCACGGGTGGTGTGGTAATCAGCGAGGAGAAGGGTCTGAAGCTGGAGCAGGCCACACTGGAGATGCTCGGAACGGCCAAGAAGGTCACGGTCGACAAGGAGAACACCACCATCGTCGGCGGTGCAGGCGACAAGGAGAACATCCACGAGCGCGTGCAGCAGATCAAGAACGAGATTGCCAACACCAAGAGCAGCTACGACAAGGAGAAGCTGCAGGAGCGCCTGGCCAAGCTGGCCGGCGGCGTTGCAGTGCTCTATGTGGGTGCTAACAGCGAGGTTGAGATGAAGGAGAAGAAGGACCGTGTGGACGATGCCCTCTGCGCCACCCGCGCAGCCATCGAGGAGGGTGTGGTCGTAGGCGGCGGCACCACCTACATCCGTGCTCAGAAGGAGCTCGACACGCTCAAGGGCGACAATGCCGACGAGCAGACCGGTATCAACATCGTGCGCCGTGCTATCGAGGAGCCGCTGCGCCAGATTGTCTATAACGCTGGCGGCGAGGGTGCCGTGGTGGTCGACAAGGTGCGCCAGGGCGAGGGCGACTACGGTTACAATGCCCGCACCGACACCTACGAGGACCTGCGCGCCAAGGGCGTGATCGATCCGGCCAAGGTAGAGCGCGTGGCTTTGGAGAACGCCGCATCCATCGCCGGCATGTTCCTCACCACCGAGTGTCTCATCGTGGACAAGCCTGAGGAGAAGCAGGCCACGCCCGCTGCTCAGCCCGGCATGATGTAAACCGCGACCGAAAGGGAAAGTGGCGGCAGCCACACCCGGTACAATAGGGAGTGATAATCTTGGGAATCACCCTGTAACTTAACAAGGAAGGGTATGAAGCCTGCGGGTTTCATGCCCTTTCATCTTTTTTGTCGCATCTGCCGGATTTTTGTAGATAAAAATTTGCAAGTTATCGAATAACGAGTTATCTTTGCAGAACATTCATGTTACATTGATTTAAAGGTTACATTACAAAGCAAGAAAATTTTTGATTTGTTTTAGTAGATTAGTTTTTAAGTAGTTTGTTTTTGAAAATCGGTTGTCGTGATGACATCCGATTTTTTTGGCTCCCCACTTTGCTTTCTCACTGGCGGCGAGGCTGGACAAGGCTGGGGCGACAACGCCGCATCCGTCGGTCGGTGCCGCGTTGTCTCATGATAATGTTTCAAATGTCTCATTTGCCCTAATCACTTGAAAATAGGGCGAAACGGGTATTGCGGTTTGTGCACGATTGCATAACTTTGCGGCAAACTAAACACCAACCAACAATCCAAAACCATGAGAGCTAAGTCTATCATCTCCATGCTGGCAGCCACGATGTGCTTCTCTGCGGCTTCCGCACAAAAGAATTATGAGATTGGCATACCGGGCAATTCCAACTACGACTACTTGAAGGACTATGCGCCCTTGAAGCAGTATGTTGACCACACGAAATATCCCAACTTCATGTTGGCGGCCGGCATCGGTGTGTATGACTACAAGAACGATTCGCGTGTCAAGGAGATTGCCGACAATTATTACGACGAAGTCGTCTGCGGCAACGCCATGAAGATGGGCAGCTGCGTTGATCAGAACGGTAACATGAGCTTCGGTAGCGTCACGGAGTTTGTCAACAATGCCACGGCCTCCGGGCTCCGTATCTATGGCCACACGCTCGCCTGGCATTCCCAGCAGGCCAACGCATGGCTGCGCAGTCTCATCAAGGACCGTCCGGCTCCCGAAGACCCCGAAGCCAATGTCGTTGTCTATCAGCCTGTGACCACCAAGGATTTCCGTACCGACAAGTCGGTGGGCTGGCACTCCGACACCGAGCAGTATGCCTTCTCGCTTACTTTTTCCGACGCCAATGGGCTTCGCGTGCATACCACCAAGCAGCAGGGCTGGTGGGAAGTGCAGTTTGTGGCCATGTCAGGGCTTCCCCTGGAGGAAGGCACCGACTACAAGCTGACCCTGGAGGTGCGCGCCTCGAAGGCCGGCACCATCCACTCGCTGCTCGGAGCGTGGAGTGGGGGTGTGTCGAAGGATATACCGCTCACCACCGATTGGAAGACGGTGGAGATAGACTACAAGAACTCCAAGGGAGGCGACTTCCTGCTGATACAGTGTGGCGACTTCATGGGCGATTTCTATGTGCGTAACATGACCCTGTCGAAGGCTGTCAAGGCACGCCAGGTGACCGAAGACCGCCGCTGCATCGTGGTCAAGGCCCGTCAGCGCACCGGCAATGTGTGGGACAACCAGTTCTGGATTGTCACGCCGGGCTTCAAGAAAGGCTCCAAGTATGAGTTCTCCGCCGACGTGCGCGCAGACCTGACAGCCACGGCATCCACGCAAATCCACAACGCGCCGGGTGCCTACGTCCATTGGGATGCCATCGGCAACGTCTATTTCACCACCGACTGGAAGACCGTCACCAGCAGCGGAACGCTCTCGAGCGACGGCCAATCCATCGCCTTCAACCTCAGCGAACTGGCCGATGCCAACAACTATTATTTCGACAACCTCAGCTTCAAGGTCGACGGCAAGGAGCTCCTTGTCAATGGCGACCTGGAGGGAACGGATGTCTCCTCTTTCACCGTCAACGACTCGCTGGTCCATTTTTCCAGTCCGTCCATCGCCGAACAGGTCACTTATGTGAAGATCCCCTCTTCCATCCCCCTCTCCTCTGAGGAACGCCATGACACCCTGGTCTACGCCATGGACAAGTGGATCAAGGGCATGATGACGGCCTGCCAAGGCAAGGTGACGGCCTGGGACGTTGTCAACGAGGCCATCAGCGGCGGCGACAGCGACGGTGACGGCTATTATGACCTGCAGCATGCCGACGGCTACAAGTCGGGCGCGTGGGATGTGGGCGGCGACGCCTTCTACTGGCAGGACTTCATGGGCGACCTCGACTATGTGCGGCAGGCAGTGCGCCTGGCACGCAAGTACGGCCCCGACGACCTGAAACTCTTTATCAACGACTATAACCTCGAGTCGTTCTGGGACGACAACAAGAAGCTGAAGTCGCTCATCCACTGGATAGACCAGTGGGAGGCCGACGGCGTGACACACATCGACGGCATCGGCACACAGATGCACCTGTCCTGCTCGATGGACGACGGAACGCTGCAGTACCGCAAGAAATATGTGGAAAAGATGTTCCGCCTGATGGCCGCCACGGGCCGTCTGGTGCGCGTGAGCGAGCTCGACATGGGCATGGACGATGCCAGCGGCAAGTCAGTGGCTACGGCCGACATGACCGAGGAGATGCACCAGCGCATGGCCGACTACTACGAGTGGATAGTGAAGAAATACCTTGAGATCGTGCCGCCCGAGCAGCAGTGGAGCATCTGCCAGTGGTGCATCTGCGACTCGCCCGAGGGTAGCGGATGGCGCGCCAACACCCCCGTGGGTGTCTGGACACGCGACTATTACCGCAAGCATGCCTATGCCGGATATGTCAGGGGACTGGGTGGCGTGAACTGTACGGGCATCGAAACGGTCTCCCGTGACACGAAGCCCGTCCACAAGGGCATCTATACCCTTGGCGGACAGAAGCTGGACCGCCTGCCGGCGCATGGCATCGTCATCGTCGACGGAAAGAAGATAGTGCTGTAAACTTTTCATAATGCAATGGTTTCCGGTGCCCGACTCGTCAGACAGTGTGTCTGATGGGCCGGGCGCCATCATCAAGGTAACCCGCAGTCCGTCGGGCGAGAGGGACAGTGGTTTTTCGCAGTAACATGGTGGCTTTTACGTGAAAAGCGTTAACTTTGCAGCATGAAAGCAAAATTTCACATAGACTGGAAGAAGGGCCTTGTCTTCCTTCTCGTTTCGGCGGGCCTCTATTGCCTGACACACTCGTTCACCATGACGCTCGGCATCCTGCTGCTGCTCATCGTGGCCGACTACCTTTTGGTCGACTGGGACGACACCCGCAAGCGCAAACGCGAGTGGCGTGAGTTTGAGGAGGAACTGCAAAGGCGCAACAACGGACAGCAGGCTGGCAGGTCGCCGAAGAAAGGAAAGGAGCAGTCGTGAACGAGTTGCTCATCCTCTCAAGCGAGTTCAGGGGAGGGACACCGCTGCCCTTCGCCTCGGGTGGCGTGAAGGCCGGCTTTCCCAGTCCGGCCCAAGACTACATGGCCGAGAGCCTCGACTTCGACAAGGATCTCATCGAGCACCCCGCAGCCACCTTCTATGCGCGTGTCGTCGGCGACTCGATGGTCGATGCGGGCATCAGCGAAGGCGACATTGTGGTCATCGACAAGGCTCTTGAGCCCGAACAGGGCGACATCATCGTGGCCTTCATCGACGGCGAGTTCACGCTGAAGTTCATCGACCTCACACACAAGGACGACGGATATATCGAGCTCGTGCCCGCCAACAAGAAATACAGCCGTATCCGCGTCTACCCTTCGGACAACTTCAAGGTGTGGGGCGTGCTGGCCTGGAGCATCAAGCCACGCAGAGCCACGTCGATGAACCGGTTTGTGAAATGACGAACGGGCCGACGCTTGCCGGCGGCCGCTATATGACACCTTATTATTATTCCCTTATCATGGAACAACTCCTCAAACTGTATCAGCAATGGGCCGGAACGGCACCTGCACAAGTGGAAAAGCTGGCTGGTGCCGGCAGCAACCGCCAGTACTTCCGTCTCACGGCCGCCGACGGGTCGACAGTGGTCGGTGTCGTGGGTACCAGCCGCGAGGAGAACCATGCCTTTGTTGCCCTCGACCGCCATTTCACGCTCCGCAAGTTGCCAGTGCCCGCACTGCTCGCCGTGAGCGATGACGAGATGTGCTATCTGCAGACCGACCTCGGACACACGTCGCTCTTCGATGCCATCCAGGGCGGGCGCGAGGCGGGCGGCCGCTACGACCTGGCCGAGCAGACCCTGCTCAAGCGCACCATACGCGCCTTGCCCGACCTGCAGATACGCGGAGCGAGAGGGCTCGACTGGAACGTATGCTATCCGCAACCCGAGTTCGATGAGGACAACGTGCTCTTCGACCTCAACTATTTCAAGTACGACTTCCTCAAGCTCACAGGGCTCGACTTCCACGAGATGAAGCTCGAGGCCAGCTTCCGCCGCTTTGCGAAAGACCTCACGTCGGAGCCGTCGGAGAGTTTCATGTACCGCGATTTCCAGGCACGCAACGTCATGCTCGACGCCGAGGGCAATCCTTTCTTCATCGATTTCCAGGGAGGTCGCAAGGGACCTTTCTATTATGACCTGGCCTCGTTTCTCTGGCAGGCATCGGCCCGCTATCCCTACAAGCTGCGCCGAGAGCTGGTGGCGGAATACTACGACTCGCTCAAGCAGTACACCGAGGTGCCTACCGTGCGTCATTTCGCAGGACGGCTCAGTCTCTTCGTGCTGTTCCGCACGCTGCAGGTGCTCGGCGCCTACGGCTTCCGCGGCCTCTACGAGCGCAAGCAGCACTTCATCGACAGCATCCCACTGGCCATGGACAACCTGCGCGACCTGCTGAGCCTGCGCGAGGAGGTGCTGCCCTATCCTTACCTCCGCGAGGTGCTGGAACGCCTTGCGGCCATGCCCCGCTTTGCCCATCGCGAGGAGCCTGTCCGCCAGCGTGCCGACGGCTACAAGACCACCGACCACAACATCTATCCCACCCACCCGCAAGACGGTCCTGCCACATTCTCCAAGTATGACGGAAAGGGCCCGCTGGTGGTGCGTGTCTTCAGTTTCTCTTACCGCAAAGGCATCCCCGAAGATCCCTCGGGCAACGGCGGAGGCTATGTCTTCGACTGCCGTTCGACCCACAACCCCGGCCGCTATGAGCCCTACAAGAAGCTCACCGGACTGGACGAGCCGGTCATCCGCTTCCTCGAAGACGACGGCGAGATACTCGAATTTCTCGATCATGTCTATGCTCTCGCCGACAAGCATGTGGCGCGCTATATGCAGCGCGGCTTCACCAGCCTCATGTTTTGCTTCGGATGTACAGGCGGCCAGCACCGCTCCGTCTACAGTGCGCAGCATCTGGCCGAGCATGTCCACGAGAAGTTCGGCGTTGAGGTGCACATCTGTCACCGTGAGCAGGGCATCTGCGACACGTTGCCCGCTGCGAAAAAGGCAAGCCAAACCTTTGCCGATTAAGAAAGAATAGTTACCTTTGCACGTATGAAGCAAGCCATGATTTTCGCCGCTGGTCTGGGTACACGCCTCAAGCCCCTCACCGACACCATGCCCAAGGCCTTGGTGCCCGTGGACGGAGAACCCTTGCTGCGGCGTGTCATCTGCCGTCTGCGCGATGCCGGCTTCACGCACATTGTCGTCAACGTGCATCACTTCGCGCAGCAAATCACCGACTACCTGCAGGCCAATGCCAATTTCGGGCTCGACATCCGCGTTAGCGACGAGACGGCCCAACTGCTCGACACGGGTGGCGGTCTGCGCAAGGCCCAGCCGCTCTTCGCGCCCCAATGCCCCATCCTCATACACAATGTGGACATCCTGAGCAATGTGGACCTCGACCGGTTCTACCGCGCCGACTGGCGGGTGACATGCGCCGACTGTGGCGTGCCGCATCTGATGGCTGGCGCAAGGCTGCTGGTCAGCTGGCGCAAGACCAAGCGCTACCTGGTCTTCAACGACCGTATGCTGCTCGTGGGCTGGGTCAACACGGAAACGGGCGAAGTGAAATCGCCCTTTGCCGAGGTGCGCGCCGCCCTGCAAAATCTCACCTACCCCCTTGTCGTCGGTGACGAGCCGATGGTCGTGGCCGACCGTCTCCATCTGTATGCCTTCAGCGGCATCCACGCCTTTTCTCCTTCGCTTTTCCCGCAGATGGTGGGCTGGCCCGCCAAGTTCCCCATCATGGACTTCTATCTCAAGGTTTGTGCCGTCACGCCTGTCATGGGCTATGTCAAGCCGGACCTGCGCCTCATGGATGTCGGCAAAATCGACACCCTGGCCGACGCCGACGCCTTCGTGGGGTCGCTGACCGTCTGACCCGGTGCAGAAGAGGGGAATCACACACTAAGACACTCACACTTTTTACACTCTATATGCAACAGAAGATTATCATCCTCGACTTTGGTTCACAGACCACGCAGCTCATCGGCCGGCGTGTGCGTGAGCTCGACACCTTCTGCGAGATCCTGCCCTACAACAAGTTTCCCAAGGATGACCCCTCCGTCATCGGTGTCATCCTCAGTGGATCGCCCTACAGCGTCCACGACAAGGAGGCTTTCCGCATCGATCTCAATGAGGTCATCGGTAAGTATCCTGTGCTCGGCATCTGCTACGGAGCGCAGTTTATCAGCAACACGCTGGGCGGACGCGTCGAACAGACCGGCACGCGCGAGTATGGCCGTGCCAACCTGGAGACCATCGACGCCACGTCGCCCATCTTCCGGGGATTCGACAAAGGCTCACAAGTGTGGATGAGCCACGGCGACACCATCACTGCCATTCCCGAGGGCTTCCACGTCACGGGCTCCACGGCCGACGTGAAATATGCCGCCTTTGCCAACGACGAGAAGCGCGTGTGGTGCGTGCAGTTCCACCCCGAGGTGTACCATTCATTGCAGGGCAAGTTGCTCCTCCAGAACTTTGTGGTCAATATCTGCGGCAGCCGCCAGGAGTGGAGCGCCGCCAGTTTTGTGGAGTCGACCGTCAAGGAACTCAAGGAACAGGTGGGCGACGACCGCGTCATCCTCGGTCTTTCGGGCGGTGTCGACTCGAGTGTCTGCGCCACCCTGTTGCACAAGGCCATCGGCAAGAACCTCACGTGCATCTTTGTTGACCACGGTATGTTGCGCAAGAACGAGTTCGAGAAGGTCATGGAAGCCTACAACGGGCTCGGTCTCAATGTCATCGGAGTGGACGCCAGCGAGAAGTTCTTCAAGGACCTGGAAGGCGTGACCGACCCCGAGCAGAAGCGTAAGATTATCGGACGCGACTTCGTGGAGGTGTTCAACGCCGAGGCCAAGAAGATCACCGACGCCAAATGGCTGGCCCAAGGCACCATCTACCCCGACCGCATCGAGAGCCTGAGCATCACGGGCATGACCATCAAGAGCCATCACAACGTGGGCGGTCTGCCCAAGGAGATGAAGCTGAAGCTCTGCGAGCCGCTGCAGTGGCTCTTCAAGGATGAGGTGCGCCGGGTGGGCTACGAGCTCCAGATGCCCGAGAGGCTCATCAAGCGCCATCCCTTCCCCGGTCCCGGCCTGGCCGTGCGCATCCTGGGTGACATAACCCGCGAGAAGGTGCGCATCCTTCAGGACGCCGACGACATCTACATCGAGAAGATGCACGACTACCGGATGCCCGACGGCACCTCGCTCTACGACCACGTGTGGCAGGCCGGCACGGTGCTGCTTTCCACCATCCGTTCCGTGGGAGTGATGGGCGACGAGCGCACCTACGAGCACCCCGTCGCCCTGCGTGCCGTGACATCGATGGACGCCATGACCGCCGACTGGGCCCGCCTGCCCTACGATTTCATGGCCGACGTGTCCAACGAGATTATCCGCAAGGTAAAGGGTGTCAACCGCGTCTGCTACGACATCTCGTCAAAACCGCCTTCAACCATCGAGTGGGAGTAAGCCTTCCGGCCTGTCATCATTGTCATGGACCGATGAAAGTCTATACCCACTTTGGCGCCGACGACGAGAGCCGGCGCGACGAACTGATACGAACCATTGAGCATAGTGTGGAGCAGCTGAGGCTTGCGGAGCTCGAAGCACTCTACTATGACTTGGTGGCGAAGGACTATATCCGCAAATAAGCACAAACAACCCAAGCCCCTTCATACCGGAGGGGCTTTTGTCTGCCCGCCGCAGGGGACGAGCGTCGTGCCCCGGGCAGGCAGATGCGTTTTCATCAAAGGAATGGCTCTGCCACACACAACGACATGAATAGGATAATGACATGGCGGCTTTGGCTGGCCCTGGTCTGCTTGGCGGTGTTGCCAAGCGTGCGGTGCCAGGCCGGCGACTCGCTCCAGTGGCGGCATTGGGGTGGGGCGGTCTCGGTGTTGCCCGGCCGTGCGATAGTCATCGACTCTTACCAGCGCCAATGGCAGAAAGGCCGCAACAACGTGGCGGCGGCCGTCGAGGCAAGTTTCACACCCCTGCCATCCGACAGCGATGCCTTTGCCGCCGACTATGGCTATCCCACCTTCAGCGCGGGACTCCGCTTCCACTGGAACCACGGAGTGACGATGCACAAGGCCGGGAGCTCCATATCGGGAACGGCCCAGGAGGCCGACTACGACTCGCGCATGGGCAACGCCGTGTCGCTCTACGGCACCTTCTCGCGCCCCTTCTTCCGTTCGCGCCGCTGGACGGCCGACTATTCCCTGAGCTTCGGCACCACCTATTCGTCGCGCAAATACGACAAGACGAACAATGTCGACAATGAACTGATCGGTTCGCGCTGGCTCATCTATTTCGGCACGGGCCTTCATCTGACATGGCGTATGGCCGCCGACTGGGGCCTCCGTGCGGGCATCGACTATTACCATCACAGCAACGGGGCGCTCAACCGGCCTAACAAGGGCGCCAATTTCGTGGCGCCTTCGCTGAGTGTGGTCTACATGCCCTATTACGGCGAGACGGTGAAGGCCGGCCGTGCGGTGGGCCGCCGGCCGTTCAAGCCCTATTGGTATGTAGACCTGACGGCGGCCGTCGGAGCCAAGACACTGGAGGAAGAGTGGAAGATAACGCAGTTCAAGACCTCGCCCGACGACCCCGACTACCGCACGGGCCACTTCAAGTTGTATACCGCCTATGCCCTGTCGGCCGACGTGATGTGCCGCTACCGTCGCCGCTGGGCCTCGGGCCTCGGCGTGGACGCCTTCTATGGCTCCTACGCTTCGCGCATCCGGCAGATAGACGAGGCGGCCGGCTACCAGGAGCGGCACTCGCCCTGGAGTCTGGGCATAGCCGCCAAGCACGAGGTGTTCTGGCATGCGCTGTCGCTCAACATGGCGCTTGGCGTGTATGTGTTCCGCCACATGGGCCATGCGTCGCGCTCTTTGGAAAAACCCTATTACGAACGCATCGGACTGCGCTATGCCTTCCGGCGACTGGGCGGCCTGCAGGTGGGAGCCAACGTCAAGGCGCATTGTCTGAAGGCCGACTACACGGAGGTGACTGTGGGCTTCCCCTTCCGCCTGTGAAAAACGAAACGGGCCATCCTTGCTACGGTGAGCGAGGATGGCCCGTTTTCGTCTTGTTGTCCGGCTTATTTCTTCTCCTTCATCAGGTCGCGGATCTCGGTGAGAAGCTTCTCTTCGGCCGAAGGCTCGGGTGCCGGGGCCGGTTTCTCCTCTTTCTTGCTGTGTGTCAGCTTGTTGATGATCTTGACCAAGAGGAACACACAGAAGGCGATGATCGCAAAGTCGATGAGGTTTTGTATGAAGTTTCCGTAGTTGATCGTAGCCGACTGCATCTCGATGCCTTCAGCAAACTTCTCCGAGGGCAACGTCACCTTCAGGTCGGAGAAGTTCACTCCGCCGATGAGCCAGCCGATGGGCGGCATGATGAGGTCGTCGACAATGCTGGTCACAATCTTGCCGAAGGCTCCGCCGATGATCACACCGACCGCCATGTCAACAGCGTTTCCCTTGACGGCAAACTCCTTGAATTCGCTTAAAAACTTTCCCATGATATTCGTTGATTAGTGTTTATATGTCTGGTTTCCTGTTCTGCCGGGCAAGGCGTTTTCGCTGGTCGCGTGGTAGCGGTTGGCCTCAAAGAGCACCGCAGCTCCAGCAGGGGGAACATGCGGTTTGTCATGTCTGTGTTGCACTCGTGCCCGTTTATGCTCCCGGCGGCAACGTTTCCGTCCTTTCCACCTTTTCTTTTTAAAATATTTAATACTCTTTTCGTCTGCAAAATTAAAAAAATATTTGTATCTTTGCGGTCGAAAAAGGGGAAAAATAACAGGCCGTGGCGATGATTGCGCCGCGGAAACAACCTTTTCGGCAGAGTCCGGCCGTGAGCGAAGCAAGCACACAAGGGGCTCGCGTTGTAGAACGTTATATTTTTAACAACTATAAAAAACAAGTAAAATGGCAAATGTTAAAGTAGCTATTAATGGTTTCGGTCGTATCGGCCGTCTCGCATTCCGTCAGATGTTCGAGGCCGAGGGTTACGAAGTGGTCGCTATCAATGACCTGACTTCTCCCAAGATGTTGGCTCACCTCCTGAAGTATGACACTGCTCAGGGCGGTTTCGCCGGCAAGTTCGGTGAGGGCAAGCACACTGTCGAGGCAACCGACAACTCAATCATCGTTGATGGCAAGGAGATTACTATCTATGCTAAGCCTAACGCTGCTGAGCTTCCCTGGGGCGAGCTCAACGTTGACGTTGTTCTCGAGTGCACAGGCTTCTATACATCTAAGGAGAAGGCTTCTGC
>CAVDNW010000022.1:0-47457 GCA_963610435.1 Oscillospiraceae bacterium
CATGTCTGTCGCAATAGTTTGGGGAGGGTTGGGGGCTTGCCTGTGCGTTCCCCTGCTTGATGCAAAGTTACGATATTTGACTATGAAAAACGAAAAAAGAGTAGAATAAATTTCAATATCTGAGATAAAAGTGGTAATTTTGCGACTAAATCGTGAAAATAATAAAACAATAAAAATAATGGCAAACAAAAACGAAAATGCAACATTTGATGCTGCAGGAAAGTCTGAAGTGTTCTTCACCAAGCATCGTAATGTTATCTTAGGTGCTATTGTCGCCGTCATCGTGGTTATTGCGGCATGGATTTGCTACAACACGTTCGTCGCCGGTCCGCGTGCCGACAAGGCAAGCACGGCGCTGGCACGCGGCCAGGAGTATTTTAACGCCGAGCAGTTTGACAAGGCGCTCAATGGTGACGGAGCAGGCTATACGGGCTTCGTGAAAATCGCCAGCGACTATGGCAGCACCGATGCAGGCAACCTCGCCAACCTCTATGCCGGACTGAGCTACTACAACCTCGGCAAGGCTCAGGAGGCAGTGAAGTACCTCGAAAAGTTTTCTCCCTCCGGCGATGCCATGGTAAGCCCCGCTGCTGTGGCCGCTTTGGGCAACGCCTATGCTGCCGTGGGCCAGGTCGACAAGGCTGTGAGCAAGCTGAAGGACGCAGCTTCGAAAGCTGATGGCAAGGCTAAGGATGGTGTCAACAACAGCCTTTCACCCACCTTCCTGCTCCAGGCAGGTGTGCTGCTGGAGAGCCAGGGCAAGACAGCCGAGGCACTGCAGCTCTATCAGGACATCAAGAAGAAGTATGTAAATTCGGTCCTCGTGCAGAGCAACGAAATTGACAAGTACATAGAAAGAACCACAAAGTAACCGATATGGCAACCGCTCTTCATCATCTTTCCGACTACGATTTCGATAAGGTGCCCGATGCAAGCAACATGTGTTTCGGCATTGTGGTCGCCGAGTGGAACAGCGAGATTACCGGCGCACTGCTCGACGGTGCCGTGCAGACACTCGAGAGGCATGGAGCCTTGCAGGAGAACATCCACATCAAGACGGTGCCAGGCAGTTTTGAGCTGGTCTACGGCGCCCAGCAGATGTGCAAGGACGATGGCTTCGATGCAGTCATCATCCTCGGCAGTGTCATCCGAGGCGAGACGCCCCATTTTGACTATATCTGTCAGGGTGTGACCTACGGCATCGCGCATCTCAATGCGGTGCAGAACATCCCCGTTATCTATGGTCTCCTCACGACCGACACCCTGCAGCAGGCTCAGGACCGTTGTGGTGGCAAGCTCGGCAACAAGGGTGACGAGTGCGCGGTGGATGCCATCAAGATGGCCAAGTTTTAAGCAGAAAATATTCGGTGATGCCCGAGCACGGATTGTGCTTGGACATCACTGTTTTTTATAGATTACATTCATGAAATTATACGAACTCATACAAGCCTACGATTTTGATGAGGTCATGCCGGTGATTTCCAACATGTTTCCTGGTACCTCCAAGTATCGCAAACCGCTGCAGCAGGCCTACGACATCCTGCGAGATATGCGTCCCGTTTCATCCAAAAAGACCATCCGCTACAAGCTGATGCGCGATGACAACTCGGGCGATTCGTATATGGGTGCAGCCGATGCTGACTTCCGTTGCACGTGGGAGGTGTGTCTTGGCAAGGAGGTGTCGCGTGAGCGTGGCGTTGACCTGAACGACGCGGAGATACTGGCCAACTGCCTTGTCAACATCTGTTTTCTTGCTACCCATCCTCGTCTTTTCGACGGGGCCTATGCCGAGTTGACGCGCCCTGAGCGATGACCGACGGATGGCGATAACCATGGCGGGCGAAAAGTCAATAGTGACTTTTCGCCCGCCATGGTTTTTTGTATTGGGTGAGTCGTGTGTGAGGGGCAGGGGTGCCGCTTATTCTTCCTCTGTGTCGGGCTCGTTTCTCATGGAGTTGACGTCAGCCTTGGTGTCTTTCTCGATGGTGTAGTTTCCGAAATTGTCCACCTTGACAATAAGCGGCACATACTCGTCGCTGGCCCTGTCGGGGCTGCCCACACTGGCGCCCAAGAACAGCAGTTTGCCCTGTGCCTTCTCAAACGCTACGCCCAGCAAGGCCCCGTTGTTGTAGTAGGAGGCGTCGACATAGCTCTTGAAATCGCTCTTCAGAAACTTGTGGGTGAAGAACGTGGAGCCGTCTGCGCGCACGATGCTCACGGTGATGCTGTTGTCGTAGTATCGTGTCACGCCGTCTGTGGCCAGAGGCAGCGAGTCGACGGCAGTCCGCTTAATCTCCACCGTGTAGCGTCCGCCCATCCACGTTACGTCGGTCGACTGCGCGAGGTTGCCCATGCGCTGGGGCTTCTCCGCCTTCACGACTTTGGGCTTCTTGATGATGATTACCTGCTGGTCTTTCTCCTTCTTGCAGCCTGTGGCCGCAGCGAGGACTGTCGATATGATGAGGAAAGAAAGGAGTTTCTTCATTCAAGCATAGTTTAGTTCTACTGCAAAGTTAATAAATAAATCGGTAATTATGCAGGGAATGGTTGCAAAAGTCTGCCAAACCTGTTGGCAAAGTATTGTTGGAACAGGAAATAAAGGAAGCCGAATTACGAGCACGATATCAGTTGATTTCAGTTATGGCCCGATCAGGCAATTTCTTTGAAAAGAATGATTTCAAAGGAGAAACGATTTCTTGCTTCTTTCTTGATGTCGTATACCTTTATAAAAAGCCCGGGGCGTTACCGGTAATTGAAATAAACGTTAAAAGTGAAGGGCTGTAGCCGAAGATGAAGCAATATTTATTAACTTTGCTTATTATAAAGACAAAAACGCATTCAAATGAAGAAAATACTTTTTTCCATCCTCATGTTCTTCCCGCTGTTGAGTGTGGCGCAGAACTCATGGGAGAATTCGCAGGCCGAGACCAAGCAGAAGAACGAACAGAAAGCTGCACGCCGTTCGCTCTTCGAGAAGAAAAACAAGACGGTAGACGCCAAGTATCTGAAGGGAGGCGTGCCCGAGGTCGACGGCAAAGTGGTGTTCACGCTCGACAAGGACGTGCCGGGTATGACAGCCGGAGAGATTTATGAGACGGTGCGCAAGGTGATGGAAGGCATCCTCGAGCAGCCTGAGCAAATGAAGGAAATCAGCAAGATTGCCATCGACGACAAGGCTTCGCACACCATCGGGGCACGCATCTCCGAGTGGCTCGTGTTCAGGAAGACTGCCTTAAACCTCGACCGCACCGTGTTCAACTACTCGCTCATCGCCAAGGTGAGCGACGGTCACCTGCATCTCACCATGGAGCGCATCGGCTACCAGTATGAGATGGACCGCTCAGACACACATGGACTGGAGACGAAAGCCGAAGACTGGATTACCGACAAGTGGGGCCTCACGAAGAAGGGCAACAAGTTGGCCAAGTACAGCGGCAAGTTCCGTCGCAAGACCATCGACCGCAAGGACAATATTTTCGGCAGCGTCTGCAAGGCGCTCCATGTGGCATACTGATCGCTTTTCTCCTTTTGCGTATGGAATCAGGTAACGAATATCTGCAGCGCAGGCATCGTGGCGAGCACGAACAGAAGGACAACCATCTGCGGTTGCGCAATGTGTTGAACATCATCTTCATGCTCCTTGCCATAATCGGTGCGGCGGTCTACTATTGGTCGGACCACACCACGGGAGCCATCATTCTTTTGGTCGCAGTGGTTTTCAAGATCGTGGAGAGCGCCTTACGAATAAAATTTTGATGAAGAAACACCTTTTCTCCTTCTTGTTCATGTTGTTGGCAGCCGTTTCCGCGTCTGCCCAGATTCGTAGTGTCAATACTGACGACTACAACTCGGTGGGGCCCGACGGCAACGTCACTACGGCCAGCCAGCGTCGTGAGCGTTCCGACTCCACCTCCGCCCACAAGGAGATACCCCGTGGCATCTACGTGTGGACGGTCGACCCGCGCTTTGGCGATCGCCAGACGGCTCAGCCCGATACCCTGTCGCACATGTATATGAACACGCTGTTCACCACGGGACTCCGTGGCGAATACAACACGACCGGCAACCTCGGCTCACCGCGCCAGGCGCGTGTCTTCATCGACCGTGGACGGGGATCACAGTTTTTGTTTACCGATCCCTACGACTTTTTCATCACCCCTGTACAGGATTTCCATTTCACCAACACGTTGTCGCCCTTCACCAACCTCACCTACAACAGCTGTGGCGACCGCACCAATGGTGAGGATCACTTCACGGCGAAGTTCGGTGTCAATGCAGGCAAGCGCATAGGCGTGGGCTTCAAGTTCGACTATCTCTACGGACGTGGTTATTATGACAGCCAGTCCACCTCCCATTTTGACTACACGATGTATGGCTCTTACCTCGGCGACCGCTATCAGGCACATCTTTTGATGTCGACCAACCACCAGAAGGTGACAGAGAACGGCGGCATCACCGATGACAATTACATCACCCATCCCGAGTCGTTCAACGAGTCGTTCCAGACCTCAGAGATACCCACCATGTTGACACGCAACTGGAACCGCAACGACAATCAGCACCTTTTCTTCACCCAGCGCTACAGCATCGGCTTCAAGCGCAAGGTGCCCATGACTGCCGAGGAAATCGCGGCGCGCAAGTTTGCCATAGCTTCGCGCCAGGAGGCCAAGGCGCGTCAGGCCAAGGCAGAAGCTGCCGGTAAGGCCCGTAAGGAAGGCCGCGAGGTGAATGAGGCGGATGTGGAGGCCCCCAAGACCTATGCGGGGCGGCCCGACAACGCCAAGATTGGCGTGCGGACAGTGCCCGACAGTCTGAGCAGCGATTCTTTGACGTCGGCCGCGAAGGCTGACAGCCGCGTGGCTGTCAACGGCAAGGCGGCTGCCGACAGTCTCATTGCGCAGGCGAGCAAGGCCAAGGAGGATACTTCCTGGCTCAAGGACGAGTATGTGCCGGTGACCAGTTTCATCCACACCCTCGACCTGAACAACTACCGCCGCATTTACGAAGCATACAGCACTACCGACAATTATTACCTCAATGACTATAGTGTAGCAGAGAAACTGGCGGGCGACTCCATCTATGACAAGACTACGCATTGGAGCCTTCGCAACACGTTCGCCATCTCCCTCCTGGAAGGTTTCAACAAGTGGGCCAAGGCCGGGCTGAAAGTTTTCGGTACCCACGAGTTGCGACATTTCACCCTGCCCGACTCTGCGTCCATGCGCTCGTGGACTGAGAATGCCCTGAGCGTTGGCGCCCAGCTCGTCAAGACGCAGGGCAAGACGCTCCATTACAATGTCACTGGCGAGTTTGGAGTGGTAGGCGTCAATGCCGGCGAGATCCATGTGGATGGCGGTATCGATGTCAATTTCCCCCTGTTCAAGGATACGGTGACGCTGGCAGCCTCAGGCTTCTATCACCACGAGAAGCCCTCGTTCTACTATCGCCACTACCAGTCGCGCCACGCCTGGTGGGACAACGACAATCTCTCGATGAGCGATCATGTCCGCGTGCAGGGCGTGTTACGTTACCAGAAGACGCGCACGGCTCTCCGGGTGGCGTTCGACGAGCTTCGCAACTATACCTATTTTGCCACCACTTACAACACGACCAGCGCAGGCCGCCTCGCCAATGCGGTAGCTGTCCGCCAGGCGGGAAGCCCCATCTCGGTGTTCACGGCCGACCTGAAGCAGGACTTCACGTTCGGCCCGATCAACTGGGAGAGCGTGGTCACCTTACAGAAGTCGACCGACGAGGACGTGTTGCCTCTGCCTTTGGTCAACGTTTACACCAATCTTTACTTGAAGTTCAAGATTGCCCACGTGCTGAAATGTGATTTCGGTGCCGACGTGCGCTTCTTCACCAAGTACAAGGCACCCGACTATGTGCCTTTCCTCGGCCAATATGCGGTGCAAGCCTGCGAAGAGAAGACCGAGGTGGGAAACTATCCTCTTGTCAATGTCTATGCCAATTTCCATCTCAAACATACCCGTTTCTTTGTCATGATGAGCCATGTCAACGCGAGCACGGGCAATTACTTCTTCACGCCCCACTACCCGCTCAACGGACGGGTGTTCCGTTTCGGCGTGAGCTGGAATTTCTTCAACTGATGGCATCGGTGCCGACAGACAACACTACAAAGGCCAGTCGGACAGCCGGCCCAGGCTTGTCTTAGGGATGTGACAAAAGAATTGAAATCATGAACGCTATGCAACCAACCCATGAAGTCATCTCTGTCAACAGTTTGCGGGCGTGGCTTCTCGCCATGCGCCTCAAGACCCTTTCGGCCGCTGCGGTGCCCGTCATCATCGGTATAGCGCTGGCCGTCAAGACCATCGGCTGGGTGTGCATTCCGTTGTTGCCGGCAGTCTTGTGCTTGTTGTTTGCCTGGATCATGCAGATTGATTCGAACCTGATCAACGATTATTTCGATTATGTGCGCGGCAATGACGACCGCGATACCCGGCTGGGCCCCAAGCGCGCCTGCGCCGAGGGCTGGGTGACGCTGCCGGCCATGCGTCTTGCCATAGCGGTCACGTCGGTTGCGGCCTGTCTGGTGGGTCTTCCGCTCATCGCGTATGGCGGTAGCGAGATGGTGGTCGTGGGAGCTGTCTGTGTCGTGTGTGCCTTCCTCTACACCACCTTTTTTGCCTCGAAGGGCTTGGGCGACGTCTTGGTGGTTGTCTTTTTCGGTATGGTGCCCGTCTATTTCACGTGGTATGTCCTCATGCCCATTTATTGGCAGGGCTTCAATATGTATGTGCTTGTGGCGGGCTTTAGCTGCGGTCTGGTTATCGACACGCTGCTTTTGGTCAACAATTACCGTGACCGCGACAACGACAAGGTCAGTGGCAAGATGACGCTGGTGGTCCGCCTGGGAGCAGAGACGGCCGAGCGGCTTTATGAGTTCTTGCCGCTCATGGCCGAATTGATGTTGTTCGGCTTCCTTGTTCTTGACGGTCATACGCCTTGGTGGAAGACAGTAGGTTTCATCCTGCTGGCCTTGTTTTATTTTGTCCCCCATCAGCTCACTACCCGAAAGATGGCAGACATTGGGAAGGGTAGGGAACTTAACAGGGTGCTCGGCATGACTGCGCGCAACATCTTTGTCTACGGTCTCATCACGGCGGCCCAGATACTTCTGTTTTGTAATATCGAATAAGCCATGCAACAACACGTCAATCTCGAGATTATGAACTTTGTGGAGCGCGAGATACTGCCGCGCTACAATGCTTTCGGACACAGCCATGGCATGGTCCATGTGCAGCGCGTCATACGCAATGCCCTTGCGCTTGTGCCTGCTACGGGGGCCGACATCGACATGGTTTATGTCATTGCGGCCTATCACGACCTGGGCATGGAGGGCCCGCGGGCCATCCATCATATCACTGGCGGCAAGATTCTTGCTGCCGACGCGCGCCTGCGCCGCTGGTTCTCGGCCGAGCAGATACGGGTCATGAAGGAGGCGGTGGAGGACCATCGCGCCTCGGCCTCCCACGCTCCTCGCAGTGTCTATGGCATGATTGTGGCCGAGGCCGACCGTGACCTTGAGCCTGTGGTGGTGTTCTCGCGTACGATCGAGTATGGCCTGGAGAACTATCGCGAGCTCGACCGCAATTCACACTGGGAACGCTTCGCCAGCCACATGGACAGCAAGTATGGCGCCAACGGCTACATCAAGTTGTGGATACCCAATTCGCCCAATGAGAAACGCATCAAGACCTTGCGCGACATCATCGCCGACAAGGCTCGTCTCCATCAGGTGTTTGATGAACTCTTCGACAGGTTGTCGCACGATTAGGCTTGCTGCCAGCGGCCTCCGGTGAACGAAGGAAAGGAAGCCCCGGGGGCGACCCGGTCCTCGGCGCTCAACAATAAGACATACTTTCATGACAAACAATTATCTATATTATACCTTATTCATTATGAAGAAATCTTTGATTATAGCTGCCTCGTGCCTGGCTCTCAGCTGCAGCGCCACGGCAGGAGACCTCCACGTGTCGGGCAATCTGACAGAACTGGGCAACGACACGCTTGTTGCCTTTACTTATCACGACCGTCAGCGCGGTGAGCCCGTCAAGGTGGTGGGCAAGGACGGTGCGTTCGATATCCACGTGACTGTGGACCAGCCCAAATACCTGGTTCTGCAGGTGAGCCGTCCCAAGACGGCCGATGCTGTTCCCATGCGCAACTACCTGATGCTCACGGCCATGCCCGACGAGGAGATGAAGGTCACGGGTTCGTTCTCGAAGTATGAGCTCGGCGGCAGCCCCTACTACCAACAACTGCAAGAGTGCCGCAACCAGGTGGCGTTCTTCGACGAAGGCTCGTGGAACATCCAGAAGGAGTTTGAGGAAAAGCTGAAGCAGGGTGCCGACCGCGACTCGCTCGAGAATGCGCTCAATGTGACGTTTGAGGAACTGAAGGCGAAGGCGTCCGACGTGGCTCTTGCCTACATCAAGCAGCATCCCGACCAGGAAGCCTGCGAATATCTCTTGTCCTATGTAGCCGACGAGCATTACAAGGAAGGTGTTGGCGCCCTGTCGGCATCGGTCCGCGAGGGCAGGCTGAAGAGCCGCATCGACGACTATGCAGCCAGTGCACAGAAGTCGCTCGACCGTGAGATTGCCAAGAAGAACGTGGCTGAGGGCAAAGTTGCTCCCGACTTCACGCTCAAGAGCATCGACGGTAAGGATTTCAGCCTGAGCAGCCTGAAGGGCAAGACGGTGGTGCTCGACTTCTGGGGCTCATGGTGCGTGTGGTGCATCAAGGGCATGCCCAAGATGAAGGAATACTACGACAAGTACAAGGGCAAGCTCGAGATTGTCGGCATCGACTGCAACGACACCGAACAGAAGTGGCGCGATGCCGTGAAGAAGCATGAGCTGCCCTGGCTTCACGTGCGCAACGAGGGCCAGCCCGACGTGACGGTGCTCTACGGCATCAGCGGTTTCCCCACCAAGTTTGTCATCGACCCCGAGGGCAAGATCAGCAAGGTGGTCGTGGGTGAGAGCGAGGATTTCTACAAGTATCTCGACGACACCTTAGGCAAGTAAGGTCACGGTTGGCCGCCTGTTGGTGCGGCAATAACAGGAAGGCCGCCTGTCACACGATGTGACGGGCGGCCTTTCTGTTGTCTTGCGGGTGTTCATTTTCCGCAGGGCAGTTGCGAGAATTTCTTCTTTCCTTTCATGTGATACTGCCAGAGGATGCTGAAGCCGACGCGCTCGGGCACGGGGTTGAGCGTTCTGCTGGCCCGTATCTTGTCGCGGTCGGCATCAAACTGGTGCTTCCACTGCTTGAAGGCCCGGCGTGCCTTGATGATGGCCTTGAAGTCGCCCCAGTTGCGGTTGACGACCAGTGTCTGCAGGGCAGCCACGTAGTCGAGTATGTAGCGCATGCGCATCACGCTGTCCAGCTCGTCGTCGGGCAGGTTCTTGTAGAGCATCGTCAGGTTGTTGCGGAAGTTGAGGTAGGTCTTCATGGGGTTTCCCTTGGGCAGTGTGCCGCCGCCCACATGGTAGACGGTGCTCTCGGGCAGGCAGACGATGCGTCGTCCCCGCTGCCGTAGGCGCCAGCAGAGGTCTATCTCCTCGTTGTGTGCGAAGAAGCGGCCGTCGAGCCCCCCTGCCTCCCAGTAGTCGCTGGAGCGTATCATCAGACAGGCTCCTGTGGCCCACAGCACGTCGGTCTGGTAGTCGTATTGTCCGTTGTCGTCTTCCACGGAGCCGAAGATGCGGCCGCGGCAGAACGGGTATCCGTAGCGGTCGATGAAGCCGCCCGACGCGCCAGCATATTCGAAGCGGTCCTTGTCGGCCTCGGAGAGCAACTTGGGTTGGCAGGCGGCCACTTGCTCATGGGCTTCCATAAACTCGATGAGCGGCGTCAGCCATTCGTGTGTCACCTCCACATCCGAGTTGAGCAGCACATAGTATTCGGCGTCGATTTGCCGCAGGGCACGGTTGTATCCCTCGGCGAAGCCGTAGTTCTTGTCGAGCTGCAGTCGTTTCACCTGCGGAAAATCCTGTTCCAGCTGGTGCATGGAGTCGTCGGTCGATGCGTTGTCGGCCACCCAGATGTCAGCGTCGTCGCGCGAGTATTTGACGACGGTCGGCAGGAAGCGGCGCATCATGGCGGCGCCGTTCCAGTTGAGTATGACGATTGCTACGTTCATGGTCTTGTTGCGGTTGTTGTTGTGTTGCGTGTTCCGGCCTGCGGTCTTCAGTCCACGAGCTCGGCCTTCAGCGCCGTCTTGTCAGCATTGAAGCCGCCCAGCCTGACGCGCATAATCTGGTTGTCGTAGTCTTCGCGGGCCTGGGCTGGCGGCAGTTCCACGCGGATGTAGTTCTCCGTGAAGCCGTGCATGGCCTTGCCGCGTGCTGCCTTCTCGAAGAGCACGTCGGCTTCCTGGCCGGTGTGTGCGGCATAGAAGGCCTGCGTCTTCTCGTCCGAGAGTTTCAGCAGGCGGTGTGCCCGCCGTTTCTTCTCCTGGTCGTCGACCACATAGGGGATGCGCAGGGCTGCCGTCCCCGGGCGTTCGGAGTAGGGGAAGACGTGGAGTTGTGTGACGGGCAGCGATGCGAGGAAGTCGTAGCATGCCTCGAAGTATTCAGGAAGTTCGCCCCTGCAGCCCACCATCACGTCGACGCCGATGAAGGCGTCGGGCATCTTCTCCTTGATGAGGTGTATCTTGTGGGCGAAGAGTGCCGTGTCGTAGCGGCGGTGCATGAGGCGCAGCACCTCGTCGCTGCCGCTCTGCAGCGGCACGTGGAAATGGGGCATGAAGGCGCGGCTGTGAGCGCAGTAGTCGATGAGCTCGTCGCTCATCAGGTCGGGCTCCAGGCTGCTGATGCGGAAACGCTTGATGCCCTCCACGCCGTCGAGGGCCTTCACCAGGTCGATGAAGCGCTCGTGGGTGGTCTTGCCGAAGTCGCCGATGTTCACGCCCGTCAGCACAATCTCCTTGCCTCCCTCTGCAGCGGCTTCCTCGGCCTGCCTGACCAGCGAGTCGATGGTGGGGTTGCGCGACAGGCCGCGGGCAAAGGGTATGGTGCAGTAGGTGCAGAAATAGTTGCATCCGTCCTGTACCTTGAGGAAGTAGCGTGTGCGGTTGCCGCGCGAGCACGAGGGCTGGAACGTATGGATGTCCTTGGTCTTCACGCCGTGGTGGCGGTGGAGGTGCCCCTCGCGGGGCTGCGTCCAGGCATCTGAGAGATACTGTATGAGGTCGGCTTTCTCGTTGGCGCCCAGCACCAGGTCCACGCCGGGTATCTGGCTGATGGTCTCGCCCTCCAACTGTGCATAGCATCCCGTGACCACCACGAAGGCGCCCGGGTTCTCGCGCACCATGCGGTGTATGGCCTGCCGGCACTTGTGGTCGGCCACTTCGGTCACCGAGCAGGTGTTGATCAGGCAGATGTCAGCCTGTTCGCCTTTGGCGGCTGTCACCACGCCCATGCCGGCCAGCAGTTTGCCGAAGGTGGAGGTTTCCGAGAAGTTGAGCTTGCAGCCCAGTGTGTAGTAGGCTGCCCGTTTGCCTTGGAAGGCGCTTGTATCGATCATGCGACTTGTCTTTCTTTGTCTTTATTATAATAGGTGTGCAAAGATACGCTTTTCTGATGAGATTTTCGTCTAAAAACGCCCATATTTTAGTTGCTGTTAAGGCACACAAAAACTTTAACCTCCGTTAACAGTTTGTAATGCGTTGAATAACAACATGTTGCAAAAAAGTTACAGAGAGGGGTTAAAAAAAAGCCTTAAAAGTGTATTGTCGTATTGAAAAAAGCCTTATCTTTGCATCGTTTTAATAAACATAGATCGTTTTACAGATTTTAAAAAGCAAAGAAAATGAAGAAATTAGTTTTGATGTTCGTGGCTATGGCCGCTATCTCTTTCGCATCTTGTGGCAATAAGAACGAGTCTGCAGCTCCTGCTCAGGACTCAGACACAACTGTTGTTGACACTCTCGACAGCACTGCTGTTGCTGACACAACTGTTGCTGACACAACTGTTGCCGAGTAATCGTTAGAACGAACAGAAAATTGAGAGACACCGTCTCGGGCTCAGCCCGGGGCGGTTTTTTGTTGTTGGGCGTGCCCGGCGAGGTGGGGTGTTCAAGGCCAGCGTGGTTTTGTACGAAAGGCGAGTTTGCCGGACGAGTCCTTCGGTCGGGCATGGCGCGGGCGGAGGAGTGTCCGCTTTTTTGGTGCAAAAGAATGTCTCGGATTTCGGGCGAACTGGGTTGTGATTTTATCTTTTTCGGCTGGCTGGCCGCATTGTTTTGCCCTGCCGTCAGGAGAAAGGAGCCTTCTCGCAGTATGATATGTGTCTTGTCGCGGCTCGTCAAGACACGAATCGTGGCTCGTTCTGATACCTTTTGCGGCTCGATTCGGTATCAACGCCCCCGCATTTCGCGTCGGAATGATGGCTATATCAGCCTCGAATTTCATAAAGAGCTAATAATTAATCAGTTATCTAAATCGCCCTATTTGGGCGTATTTGCGGCCGATATTTTCTTTGTGGGAAATATCGCCGGTTTTTTGATGTAGTTTGTCCGCATATTTGTCAGTCCTAATGCGTCTTCCCGTAGATTGCATGGGTGCCTCGTAGCGGCGCGCCCACGCATCTGTGTTCGTCATCTTGCGTGTGTCGGTGGTCTGGTCGCCGCTGTGTCTGCATCGTTCGGCATAGCCCCGGCAAATTGTCGGTTTTCATCCTCGCCATCCGTCACTGTTCTGTCGGCACAAAAACATAGGCTTTGTTTTGGGCAGTTCGTGGATTTTTAGTAATTTTGCACGGACTTATTAAGAATAAGGTAAAAAACAAATATACAATCATGAAGATTTCATACAAGTGGCTGAAGGAATATGTCGACTTCGACCTCACACCGCAGGAAACCGCTGACGCCCTGACGTCGACCGGTCTTGAGGTGGATGCGCTGGACGAAGTGCAGGCCATCAAAGGAGGGCTGAAAGGCCTTTATGTGGGCAAGGTGCTCACCTGTGAGCCACATCCCAATAGCGATCATCTCCACGTCACGACGGTAGACCTCGGCAAGGGTGAGGCCCAGCAGATTGTCTGCGGAGCACCCAATGTGGCTGCCGGCCAGAAGGTGATTGTGGCCGACCTGGGCTGCGTGCTCTATGACGGCGACAAGGAATTCGCCATCAAGAAATCGAAGCTTCGCGGTGTGGAGAGCCTCGGCATGATCTGCGCCGAGGATGAGATAGGTGTCGGCACCGACCATGCCGGCATCATCGTGCTGCCCGACGACGCTGTCGTGGGCATGCCGGCCGCCGAATATTATCATCTCGAGAGCGACTGGGTGATTGATATCGACATCACGGCCAACCGGGCCGACGCGCTCAGCCATTACGGTGTGGCGCGCGACCTCTATGCCTGGCTGGTGCAGCGCGGCTACAAGACCAGCCTTCACCGCCCTGACTGCTCACAGTTTGCGGTCGACAACAACGACCTTCCCATCGACGTGGAGATTGAGAACACGGAGGCCTGCAAGCGTTATGCCTGCGTGAGCGTCACTGACTGTGAGGTCAAGGAGAGTCCCAAGTGGATGCAGGAGAAGCTGACGGCTGTCGGTCTGCGCCCCATCAACAATATCGTTGACATCACCAATTACATCATGATGGCCTACGGACAGCCCATGCACTGCTTTGACGCCGACATGGTGGCGGGCCACAAGATTGTGGTGCGCACACAGCCCGAGGGAACCAAGTTTGTCACCCTCGACGGTGAGGAGCATGTCTTGGGCGAGCACGACCTGAGCATCTGCAACGCCGAGGAGCCCATGTGTATCGCCGGCATCTTCGGCGGCAAGGGGTCGGGTACCTACGAGACCACGCGTAACGTGGTGCTCGAGAGTGCCTACTTCCATCCCACATGGATACGCAAGAGCGCACGCCGCCACGGCCTGTCGACCGACGCCAGTTTCCGTTTCGAGCGCGGCGTCGACCCCAACGGCACCCTCTACGCACTCCAGCAGGCGGCCATCCTCTGTAAGGAGCTGGCCGGTGCCAAGGTTTCGATGCAGATCAAGGACGTCTATCCTGACCCGCTGCCCGATTTCCCCGTGCGTCTCAACTACGAGTATTGCGACCGTCTCATCGGCAAGAGGCTCGGCGCTGACACCGTGAAGAGCATTGCCACAAGTCTGGAGATGAAGATCCAGGGCGAGGATGCCGAGGGGCTCGACCTCCTGGTACCTGCCTACCGCGTGGACGTGAAGCGCCCCTGCGACGTGGTGGAGGACATCCTGCGCATCTACGGTTACAATAACGTGGAGATACCCACACAGCTCAAGTCATCGCTCACCGTGCCCGATGAGCAGGACCGCGAGCACAAGCTGACCAACATCGTCGGCGAGCAGCTCGTGGGATGCGGGTTCAACGAGATACTCAACAACTCGATGACCAAGTCGAGCTACTACGACACGGACGAGCTCAACGCCTATACCTGGTCCACCACCGCCAAGGTGATGAACCCGTTGAGCGCCGACCTGGGTGTGATGCGCCAGACCTTGGTGTTCGGCGGACTGGAGTCGCTGGCCCGCAACATCAACCGCAAGCGCTCCAACCTGAAGTTCTTCGAGCGGGGCAACGTCTACCACTACGCTCCCGAGAAGGACGACCACGATGCCTCCATCTCTGCCTATACGCAGGAGACGCACCTCGCCTTGTGGCTCACGGGCAAGCGCGTGGAGGGCTCATGGGCCCATCCCGACGAGGAGTCGAGCATCTATGAGCTGAAGGCGTACGTCGAGAACATCCTGCGCCGCGTGGGCGTGCCCGCCGGGCTGGTGGTGGCCGCCAAGTCGGAGAACAACCTTTTCTCAGAGGCGGTCACGCTGAAGAACCGCGGAGGCAAGGTGCTCTGCGAGTATGGCAAGCTGGCCAAGAAGGTCTGCCACACCTGTGGCGTGGAGAAGGAGGTCTTCTATGCCGAGTTCAACTGGACGGCTGTGATGAAGGCGGTCAAGAAGAACAAGGTGGAGTTCAAGGAACTGTCGAAATTCCCGGCGGTGAGCCGCGACCTGGCCTTGCTCGTCGATGCCTCCATGGAGTTTGCGCAGATTGAGCAGGTGGCTCGCCAGAGCGAAAAGAAACTGCTGAAGAAGGTCGAACTCTTCGATGTCTACCAGGGCAAGAACCTGCCGGCCGGCAAGAAGAGCTATGCCGTCAACTTCATCCTCGAGGACGAGGAGCGCACGCTCAACGACAAGCAGATTGAGGCCATCATGCAGAAAATCATTAAAAATTTAACAAATAAACTCGGAGCTGAACTCCGATAAACTACATTTCCAATGGGAAGAGCATTTGAATATCGCAAAGCGACAAAGATGAAGAGATGGGGGCATATGGCCCGCACGTTTACCAAACTGGGCAAGGAGATTGCCATTGCCGTGAAGGCTGGTGGCGGTGAACCTGAGAACAACCCCCGCCTGCGTGCCATCATCGCCACATGCAAGCGCGAGAACATGCCGAAGGACAACATCCAGCGTGCCATCAAGAACGCCATGGGCAAGGACACCAGCGACTACAAGGAGGTGCCCTACGAGGGATACGGCCCCCACGGCATTGCTGTCTTTGTCGACGCATTGACCGACAACACCACACGCACCGTTGCCGATGTGCGCTCGGTGTTCAACAAGTTCAACGGCAACCTCGGAACACAGGGCTCGCTGAGCTTCCTCTTCGACCACAAGAGCGTCTTCACCTTCAAGAAGAAGGACGACACCGATATGGACGACCTCATCCTTGAATTCATCGACTATGGCGTCGACGAGGACTACGACTACGATGAGGAGACGGGCGAAATCACCATCTATGGTGACTCGACGAGCTTCGGCGACATCCAGAAGCACCTCGAGGACAACGGCTTCGAGATTACAAGCGCCGAGTTCACCCGCATACCCACCGACCTCAAGGACGTGACGCCCGAGCAGCGCGAGACCATCGACAAGATGGTGGAGAAGCTCGAGGAGTTTGACGACGTGCAGAACGTCTATACCAACATGAAGCCCGAGGAGACCGACGGCGAGGACGAATAAGGTCAACACGTCACCGGTGTCCCGGTAGAAATGCAAATGGCAAGTCCCGTAGGGGCGGAATGTCCATTCGTAGGCAAGCGCCTGCGAATGGACATTGCCATTATAGATGGTTCCTGTAGGGCAGGGTGTTCAAAACTAACATCGAAAACATTACCCGATATTACGTTGATATCAATAGATTTGGGTAGTCTTTCAATATTGCATTTCTGTCCCGCTCAAAGTACTACTTTGGACACCCAGCCCCGTAGGGGCGACACTCTATAGCGTAGGGGCTCGCCCCTACGTTTGAGGGTTGTGTTTTACCCTTGCCCCTGTAGGGGGCGCATAATTCGTTGAATGAGGTTGAAATATGCGCCCCTTACAGGGGCAATGCTTGGAATATGCTTTGTAGAGATAGGGGCAAGCCCCTATCCTGTGTTATGTCGCCCCTACGGGGCTGGGTGTACCATCATTCACACGCCTACTAATTGCGAGTTTTTTTTAATCCGAATTTTGAACACCCTACCTGAAAGGGGGCAACAATACCAGCCCAGGGTAAGCAGTGCGGCGCTAGCCGAACTGCGTCGCTCGGCTTTGTCGCTTGCTCTGGCAAGAACCCTGGGTTATAGTCGGGCAGAGAGCATCTGGCCTGTAAGGTCAGCACGACTAAATGGTCGATAAAGCCTTGTTAAGCCGATAAATGGTCGATAAAGCCGTCTTTGGCAGAGAAAATGGTCGATATTCTTGTATTTATGGCCGATACTCTTTCGCAAACACCGGCAATGCCTTCTTTACGGTCTTCCCGTTCATCGCGACCGTAACGTAGCACTGGCGGTATCCGCTCTCGTGGAGGACTGAGAAGAACTTGGCGTATTCTGTCTTTCTCTCTCTCCCTAACTTGTCGGAAACCAAGACAAAATCGGGCTTTTGCAAACGTATGGCATCATAACGCTCCTCTTTCATCTTCTCGCTGGAATTGGCCTGCAAAGCCCAGTATTTGCAAGCCGGAAGGGCGCGCGCAAGAAGACCGTAACCATAATCGCCTGTCATGGCAAGTATCCGCGGGTGTTGCTTTCGATGGATGACGGCCTGTATTTCGTCCCATTGTTCCTGATAGGCCGACGGAAAAAACACGAGGTTAGACCAACGGGTGTTGTAGGCCGTGCCGCCCATCGAGACGACAACCGCAATGGCAGCAACCACCGCTTGGGGAAGCGTGCGGATGAACCGCGAACAACAATCGACGAGAAACACCACGGCAAAAAGGTAGAATGGCACGACAATCGTAAAGTAGTAGTACCATGACGGCTGCAGGCCCAGACAAAGTAAGAAAGGCAGGTAGGCCAGCAGCAACCAATATGACATCCGAAAACGACGGCAAAACGAAACTATACCTGCGATGGCACAGACTAGCATTGTCGCTTGATAGAGTGCCGTGCGGTCGGTCAACACATTGTAGAAGGTGGTGCGCCACACACCGGGGTCCTTGCCCCGCCCGGTGATGAGAAACGTATTGACAAAATACTCCTGCACCATCGCGTTGAAATTGCCGTTCCACAGGAAATAAACAACAATGGGCAGTGTCAACGCGGCAATGCCCAGCAAGCCGAATACAAGACCACCCGCCCTCTTGCGGCCGAGCGATATGCCCGATACAACAAGCGCCATACCTCCCATCAATATAAAAAGGTTCCACTTGATGAGCAGGCACCCCGCCATGCCTACGCCCAACCAAAAGGCATATCTGTTTACCGATGCACCTTTCGGAGACATCAGCGACCGACAGGTGCAATAGATGCCGATGCAAATCCACGGCATGCAAAAGTCTTCCGCCCTCACCTCTTCGTGAATCATGCGACAGAACAGCAGTGCCGGCATCAAGGCAAGTGTTATCAGCGACTCGCGTCGGCCTACAAACAACCTGGCCGTGCGCCATATTGCGGCAAAGGTCACGGCATAGGCCAGCACGCTGAACCAAAATACACCAATATATGATGTAGGCGATATACAATAGCCCATGCCATAGATGAGCCAAAGCAGCGGGCCTTTGGAATCGGCAAAATCAACATAGGGTGTCATTCCCTCCATCCATGCTTTGCCTGCAGTGAAAAACCAGGCGGAATCTTCGCGTGGGGTGCACAGGTGGGTCAGATAGGAGTCTGGAGAAAGCCACAGCAATAGGAACAAAGAGAAAATGAAAAAGCCCGTCCGGCGAATTATTGTAAGTCTACAGGGGGGGGCGAATTGCAAATGGTTCATAAAAGTTTTGTTTTGTAAGACGATTGTCATGCGGCAACCAGCGTGGCAATCAGTCGGGTGTTACTTTGCAAACAACTTGTCGATATGATTCTGGAGATTAGAGACCGTATGCTTCAAGTTGTTTGCCATTGTCGATACGTTTACTGCGTGAAACCTTGGTTGCAAAGGTAATAAAATAATTTTGCAGCATGAAATATAGTGCCGTTTTCTTACAAGGCCATTAGGGTATGAAGGCAAAACATACATTTAGAGCGAGCCCCGTAGGGGCGACACTCTATAGCGTAGGGGCTCGCCCCTACGTTTGAGGGTTGTGTTTTACCCTTGCCCCTGTAGGGGGGGAGCATAATTCATTGTATGAGGTTGAAATATTCGTCCCCTATCTTTCAGGGTGTGGAAAGATGCGCTTATGTCCACCCAGGGCGTCGCTTCGCTTTCCCTGGGTTTTGTAATACTTGGGCCTTCTTGCTGGCGCAAGCGACAAAGTCGAGCGCGGCCTGCACCAACTACAAAGTTAATCCAATCAAGTTATACCCAAATCCGAAACTTGAGGCCCCAATTGCTATCTCGGAATGATCAAATGCGAAATGTGACAGGTTGTTGACAAACCGTATAAGTGCATATCATAACTTTATGATAATCAAAAGTTAGCTTATGTCACGCTCAAGTTTCGTTGCCTGATTTTGTTGTGAAACAGTCATTAAAATATGTAAAATGCCGCAAAATAGACAATATGAACGGCGGAAATCTTTGGTGTTTTTGATTATCTTTGCAGAGAGAAAAATAATCAAACAAGTTAAAATCTTCATTTGAAAAACCAATCAAAGTTGTCAGTTTTGGAAAACTTTCCAAAATAAAAAACGAGAAAAGTTTTCCGAAAAGAGTAACTTCTAAAATAAAAGACGATACATAAAATCATGGAAATCAAGAACTTTACCATCACCAAGCGTGACGGATCAAAAGACAGTTTTTCTCTCGACAAGATCATGAACGCAGTCTTGAAGGCATTTAACGCATGTCATGAAACTATCGATCTGGGCTCGGTATCCAAGATTCTCAGTCATCTCGACATACAGGATGGCGTGCGTGTGGAGGATATCCAAAACCAGGTGGAGGTGTCGCTGATGAAGGAAGGCTACTACAAGGTGGCCAAATCGTTCATACTCTATCGGCAGGAACACCAGGAAGACCGCGAGACGCTGGATAAGATGAAGTTCCTTTCCGACTATATGGATGCCGAGAACGCAGCCACGGGCTCCAAGTTTGATGCCAACGCCAACGTGGAGCACAAGAACATCGCCACGCTGATCGGAGAACTGCCCAAGTCGAGCTTTATCCGACTCAACCGCCGCCTGCTCACCGAACGCATCAAGAAAATGTACGGCAAGGCAATGGCCGATGAGTATATAGACAAGCTGTCGCACCACTTTATATATAAGAACGACGAGACGAACCTCGCCAACTATTGCGCCTCCATCACCATGTATCCCTGGCTTATCGGCGGCACCACGAGCATCGGCGGCAACTCCACGGCGCCTACCAATCTCAAGTCGTTCTGTGGCGGTTTCATCAACATGGTGTTTATGGTCAGTTCCATGCTGGCCGGTGCATGCGCCACGCCCGAGTTCCTGATGTATATGAACTATTTTATCGAGAAGGAATACGGCAACGACTACTACAAGCGCGCTGACGAGGTGGTGGACCTCAGTCTGAAGAAGCGCACCATCGACAAGGTCATCACCGACTGCTTCGAGCAGATCGTCTATTCGCTCAACCAGCCCACGGGAGCCCGCAACTACCAGGCGGTGTTCTGGAATATCAGCTATTACGACCGTTATTATTTCGAGTCGCTCTTCGGCAATTTCTTCTTCCCCGACGGGTCACAGCCCGACTGGGAAGGCGTCGACTGGCTGCAGAAGCGTTTCATGGTCTGGTTCAACCAGGAACGCGTCAAGACCGTGCTCACCTTCCCCGTGGAGACCATGGCCATGCTCACCGAGAACGGTGACTGCAAGGACAAGGAGTGGGGCGATTTCGCGGCAGAGATGTATGCCAAGGGCCACAGCTTCTTCACCTATCTCTCTGACAACGCCGACTCGCTGTCGAGCTGCTGCCGTCTTCGCAACGAGATACAGGACAACGGCTTCAGCTACACGCTGGGAGCGGGCGGAGTGTCGACGGGCTCCAAGAGCGTGCTGACCATCAACCTCAATCGCTGTGTGCAGTATGCCGTAAACCACAAGATCGACTACAAACAGTATCTCTCCGAGGTTATCGACCTCTGCCACAAGGTGCAGCTGGCCTACAACGAGAACCTGAAGGAACTGCAGAAGCATGGCATGCTGCCTCTCTTTGATGCTGGATACATCAACATCAATCGCCAGTATCTCACCATCGGAATCAACGGTCTCGTGGAGGCTGCCGAGTTCATGGGCCTCAGCATCACCCCTAACGACGACTATCTCCATTTCGTGCAGGGCATACTCTCGCTGGTAGAGAAGTGCAACAAGCAGTATCGCACCAAGGAGGCCATGTTCAATTGTGAGATGATCCCGGCAGAGAATGTCGGCGTGAAGCACGCCAAGTGGGACCGAGAGGACGGCTACTTCGTGCCCCGCGACTGCTACAACAGCTATTTCTACGTTGTCGAGGACGACTCGCTGTCGATAATCGACAAGTTCAAGTTGCACGGAGCACCCTACATCGAGCACCTCACAGGCGGCTCGGCCCTGCATATGAACCTTGACGAACACCTGTCGCAGGCCCAGTACCGGCAGCTCTTCCGGGTAGCCGCCAAGGAGGGATGCAACTACTTCACGTACAACATCCCCAACACGCTCTGCAACGAATGTGGACATATCGACAAGCGCTATCTCAAGGAGTGCCCCGTCTGCCATTCCAAGAATATCGATTATCTGACACGCATCATCGGCTACCTGAAGCGTGTGTCCAACTTCTCGGAGGCCCGGCAGAAAGAAGCACACCGCCGTTTCTACGCCGGTGTCGACCGCTTGCCGCAGGCCCAGAAGATAAAGCTGGGCAGGAAGCAGGAGGAGGTGGTTGAGTAAAAGGACCACCGACACATCCGGCACGACATGATCAAATACGTCAACACAGAGGTCGTCTTTCAGGAAATACCTGACGAGACGACCCTTGCCATCAATCTCTCGGGGTGCCCCTGCCGTTGTCCCGGCTGTCACAGCAGCTATCTGTGGGACGACATCGGAGAACCCCTGACCGCCGAGGCCCTTGAAGCGCTGATACAGGCCAACGACGGCATGGTGACCTGCGTCAGCCTCATGGGCGGAGATGCCGACCCTGCCGCCGTCGACCAGCTGGCCCAGTGGCTCCGCCGCCATCATCCCGACATCAAGACGGCATGGTACAGCGGGCGCATTCGCCTGGCCCGAGGCATCGACAAGAACCATTTCGACTACATCAAACTGGGCCCCTACATCCGGCATCTCGGTGCGCTCAAGGAAAAGACCACCAATCAGCGGCTTTATAAGCGAGTGGCCGAAGACCGCTTTGAAGACATCACTTATCGCTTTTGGAACAAATAGAGGATGGCCCGAGGGTCATCCTTTATCTATATGTGGAACAATCGGCATGCGGTGCCATGACAACTTCTACCGTCAACCAAATCCAGCCAAGTTGTGTTTTTGACGGCACTAAATTGCCGAAATTGCTTGGTAGTGTCGCAAAATAGTCTTAAATTTGTAGGCATTTCTTCGGAAAGCCTGCAAATCACAAACGTATGACAGACGCAAAGGCCACCACGACAACAGGAAAGACCAAGAAAACCCAAGCCACGCGAGCACGAAAGGGCTTCGGAAAAGGTAAGAAGAGAGACATCAAACGCAACATCTCTACTGATCTCATCCCACTCGAGGATGAGACATGGCTTGTACAACCCATTGCCGTGACGATGATGCGCCACGACTATTCGCTCATACAGATACGCATCCTCGTGGCAATCGTCGAGTTTATGCAGACCAAGCTGAAGAAACTGCTCAACAAACAGCGTACGGAGCCCGAAATATTCTCCGATGCCGAGCTCGACAACGACGGACGACTGGAGATCAAGACACTCTTCAAGTCGCTGGCCGTCGACCCTAACCATTATCCCCAGTTGCGACAAAGCCTCAAGATGCTGGCTACCATCCCCGTGGAGATCCCCTACAAGACCATGGACGGCCGCAACTATCTGAAAGTCACCAACCTCTGTGACATCTATATCCCCGAAGACCCTTCCATCTACGAGAAATATGCCATCCTCAAGATAGACCGCACCGTGGCCGAGCGTCTGGTCGGTCTCGAGTTCGGATATCATTATCTGGGCAAGCAGATAGTCTTTGCATGCCACAACCGCTATTCGCAGCGCATCTATATGTTCATCGAGAGCTGGAAAGACAAGGGATTTCGCAAGATCAACACCTTGGAGTTCCGCAAGATGCTGCGGTTGGAGACCAACTACAAGAAGTTCAGCGATTTCACCCGACGCGTGCTTGAGCCTGCCAAGGAAGAGCTGCAGACCATGGCCAAGAATGGTTTTTGCGACTGTTATTTCGACTATGAAAAGGTATATAACCACGGACAACGGGGTGGCGAGCCCGATGAGCTGGTGTTTCATATCTTCCAAACACACAACAAGTTCAACGAGAGTCTGCAGCACCTCACCGAGCAGCAGCGCCAGGTGTTCGCCGATACGCTCATGCGCTACTTCGGCTTTGACGCAACGGTGGCACAGAAGATGAGCGAACGCATCACGGCAGACAATTACCAGAGCGCCATGTCGAAACTCGTGGACCTGCGCAGCAGGCTCAAGAGCGACCTGACCATACACGACCGTGCCGCCTACACTTACCGCACGCTTGACAATCTCATACGTGGGGTGGGCAGACAACAACAAGAATAACATACCTTATATATATTATGAGATCAAGAACATCAGATTGGTTTGAAACCAAGATACGTTACGACAAGACCGTAGAGGACGGGTCGCAGAAACCCGTCACTGAGCAATATGTGGTCGACGCACTGAGCTTCTCGGAGGCTGAGACTGAGGTTATCGAAGAGATGAGCGTCTACATCAGCGGTGACTACAAGATTACCAACATCAAGCCGGCACCTTATCACGAGATTTTCTTTAGCGACAAGGAGAAAGACGACAAGTGGTACAAGGCCAAACTGCAGTTTATCACGATCGATGAGAAGACTGAGAAGGAAAAGCGGTCCAACGTCAATTATCTCGTGCAGGCTGGTACCCTGCCCCTCGCGGTGAAGTACATCGACGAGGTGATGGGCGGCACGATGATTGACTACGCCATCGCCTCCATTGCCGAGACGCAGATCATGGATGTCTTTGAGCACAATGCCAAGCCCAAGACGCAAGGCCATGATGACAAACCCGAATACGAACAGACCGAAGAGTCCAAGGAGGCAAAGTGATGAACGTGGATGTTGCTAAAAACTTAAAAGAAGTGCTTGGCAACCTTCCGAAAGGCGTCTGCCTCGTTGCCGTCAGCAAGTACCATCCCAAGGAGTACATAGAGGCCGCCTATGCGGTCGGCCAGCGCGTATTCGGCGAGAGCCATGAGCAGGAGCTGAGCAAGAAAGTGGACATGCTGCCCAAGGACATCGAGTGGCACTTCATAGGACATCTGCAGACCAACAAGGTCAAATACATCGCACCCTACATCGGCATGATAGAGGCCGTGGACTCGATGAAGCTCCTGAAGGAAATCGACAAGCAGGCGGCCAAGCATGACCGGGTCATCAATGTCCTGCTCGAACTGCATATCGCCGAGGAGGAGACGAAGTACGGCTTCACGCTCGACGCCTGCCGCGACCTGCTGAAGGCTGGCGAGTGGCGGGACCTGAAGCACGTGCACATCAGCGGACTGATGATGATGGCCAGCCATGTCGACGACGAGAAGCGCATCCGGCAAGAAATGATGACGGCAGCCGACTTCTTTGATGAGGTGAAAAGTGGCTATTTCGCAGATGACGAGGCGTTCAGCGTCCGCTCATGGGGCATGAGTCACGACTATCCCATTGCGGCAGAATGCCGGTCCAACATGGTGCGTGTCGGAACAGCCATCTTCGGACCGCGCGTTTATTAGGTATAAAAGAAAAGACACTAAATAAATTATTCAGGCTTATGAATACAGGTAAAGTAGATGTTCTGCTGGGACTTCAGTGGGGCGATGAGGGAAAGGGCAAGGTCGTTGACGTGCTTACTCCCCATTATGATGTTGTGGCTCGTTTCCAAGGAGGACCCAACGCAGGCCACACCCTTGAGTTTGAGGGACAGAAGTATGTGCTTCGCAGCATACCCTCCGGCATCTTCCAGGGGGGCAAGGTCAACATCATCGGCAACGGTGTGGTCCTGGCACCTGATTTGTTTATGGACGAGGCGCGCAGCTTGGAGAAGAGCGGACATGAGTTGAAGCACCGCTTGCACATATCCAAGAAGGCTCATCTCATCATGCCGACACACCGCCTGCTTGACCGGGCCATCGAGGCCGCAAAGGGCAAGAACAAGGTGGGAACTACGGGTAAGGGCATCGGCCCCACCTATACCGACAAAGTGAGCCGCACGGGACTTCGTGTCGGCGACATCCTCGATAATTTCGAAGAGAAATATGCCAAGCACAAGACGATGCACATGGACCGTTTGAAAGCCATGGGCTGGACCGACTTCGACGGACTGGAGGAGACGGAGAAGAAATGGATGGAAGGCATCGAATATCTGCGCGGCTTCCACATCGTCGACAGCGAAATAGAAGTCAACAAGCTGTTGCACGACAGCAAGAGCATACTCTGCGAGGGTGCGCAGGGCACCATGCTGGATGTCGACTTCGGCAGTTACCCCTTCGTGACCTCCAGCAACACAATCTGTGCAGGAGCCTGCACCGGACTGGGTATCGGGCCGAACAGGATAGGCAACGTGTATGGCATCATGAAAGCTTACTGCACGCGCGTGGGCGCCGGACCGTTCCCCACCGAACTGTTTGACGAGACTGGCAAGCGCATTCGCGACCTCGGCCACGAGTATGGTGCCGTCACGGGCCGTGAGCGTCGCTGCGGATGGATCGACCTCGTGCAACTCAAGTACAGTGTGATGGTCAATGGCGTCACAGAGCTTATCATGATGAAGAGCGATGTGCTCGACGACTTCGACACCATCAAGGCTTGTGTGGCTTACCGGCTGAAGGACGGCAGCGAGACCAACGATTTCCCTTACGAGATTGACGATGTGACGCCTGTCTACAAGGAGATGCCGGGATGGAAGACCGACATGACCCAGTTTACCAGCGAGGAGCAGTTCCCGCAGGCCTTCAGCGACTATGTCAAGTTCCTGGAAGATTATCTGGAGACCCCAATCCGCATCATCTCCATCGGACCGGACCGAGAGCAGACCATTGTAAGAAAGTAAAGAACGGCATATATGGGAAATCAGAAACCATCCATCCCCAAGGGCACGCGCGACTTCGGTCCCGAGGAGATGGCAAAGCGTAATTATATTTTCAACACCATCAAGGATGTCTATGCCCTGTATGGTTTTCAGCAGATCGAGACCCCCGCGATGGAGACGCTCCAGACGTTGATGGGCAAATACGGCGAGGAAGGCGACAAGCTGCTCTTCAAGGTTCTCAACTCTGGCGACTACCTGAGTAAGATAACCGACGAGCAGTTGCACGAGCGCAACAGTCTCCGGTTGGCCTCGCATCTTTGCGAGAAGGGCTTGAGGTATGACCTCACGGTGCCTTTTGCCCGTTATGTGGTCATGCACCGCGATGAGCTGCAGCTGCCTTTCAAACGCTATCAGATACAACCTGTGTGGCGGGCTGACCGTCCCCAGAAGGGACGTTACAGAGAGTTCTATCAGTGTGACGCCGATGTGGTGGGTTCCGACTCGCTGCTCAATGAAGTGGAACTGATGCAGATTGTCGACACTGTGTTCCAGCGTCTGGGTATCCGCGTGCAGATTAAGATCAACAACCGTAAGATACTCACAGGCATAGCCGAAGTGATCGGCGAGGCAGACAAGATTGTCGATATCACAGTGGCTATCGACAAACTCGACAAAATCGGTCTCGACAATGTCAACGAAGAGCTCCGTGGCAACGGCTTGAGCGAAGAGGCTATCAGTAAGTTGCAGCCCATCATCTCGCTTTCGGGTACCAACGACGAGAAGCTCAATGTCATAGCTGATGTCCTGCAGTCATCGGAGACAGGTCTGAAAGGCGTGGAGGAGACAAAGTTCATTCTCGACTGTCTGAAGACGTGCGGCTTGAAGAATGAGATGCAGCTGGACCTCACACTGGCACGCGGTCTGAATTATTACACGGGTGCCATCTTTGAGGTCAAGGCTCTCGACACCCCCATGGGATCCATCACAGGTGGCGGCCGCTATGACAACCTGACGGGCATCTTCGGAATGCCGGGTCTTTCAGGAGTCGGCATATCATTCGGTGCCGACCGCATCTATGACGTGCTCAATGCGCTCGACCTCTATCCCCATGAAGCGGTGCAGTCTACGCAATTGCTTTTTATCAATTTCGGAGAGCGGGAGACGGCCTATTGCCTTCCCCTTGTAGCCAAGGCACGCCAGGCAGGCATACGTACGGAGATGTATCCCGACAAGGCTAAGATGAAGAAGCAGATGAGTTATGCCAACGCTAAGGGAATAGCCTACGTGGCTTTGGCCGGCGAAAACGAGATAGCTTCCAACCAGCTGACGCTCAAGAATATGACTACCGGCGAGCAGAAGCTCATCGATGCTGAGCAACTTGTCAACGAACTGAAATAAGGTCAATAGGGAAACGTTGTATCCCAGTCCAATACCAAACAAATGAAAGCCACACAACAACCAAGACGCAAGGCTTGGCGGTTGTGTGGCTTTTGTTGTCTTTGATTATTTGAAGGTATGGGCATCCAAGGACTTCTCTATCGGAGCTTTTTTATCTTTGCCTTTCTCGGGGTAGTTGGCCCAATAGACACCCAGTAGGATGCATGCACAACCAGCGGCCGCCATGGCCGTCATGGGCTCATCGAGCACCAGTGCGCTTGCGACAAAAGTGCTGATGGGATTGATGTATACATAGTTGCTCACCATGAGGGCCCCTACCTTCTTGCTTGCCAGGCTCCACAGGGCAAAGCACGCAAAGCTGGCTATGATGCCGAGAAAGAGCAGGTTTCCCCAAACGATGGGGCGCAGCAGGCCGTCCAAAGGGAAATGCCACGGACGGTAGATGAAGACGGGCAGCACCGTGAGGAGGCCGTAGAAGAAGACCTTGCGTGTGACGAAGACGGCACTGTAGTGGCTTACGTCGCGCAGCAGGATGCTGTAGACGGCCCAGCACAAGGCAGCCGACAGGGCCAGGATATCTCCCAAGGGATTGAGTTTCAGCACAATCTGTCCGTTGAACACTACCAATGCGACGCCAGCCGTGGCCAGCAGTGAACCGATGATGAGGTGGCGTGTGGCTTTGACGTCGCGCAGGAACGCCAGGGCGATGAGCGTCGTGAGCAGTGGCGCAGTGCATACGATGAACGACACGTTGGTGACGTAGTCGATGCGGACGGCCATGTTCTCGGTGACGAAATACAGTGAGCCTCCCGTTATTCCCAGCAGCACCATGCGCAGCTCGTCGCGCCAGTTGTCGGCCCAGATGCGCCTTGGCGAGATGGTCCAGATGCACAGGTAGGCCAGCACGAAGCGCAAGGTGAATATTTCATGCGCTTCGAGGCCAGCCATGAGCAGTTGTTTGGAGTTGACAAAGGTAACGCCCCAAATGAGCACCACAATGATGGCGATGATGTGATATGCGGTTTTCATAGGAACACAAAGTATACGGCTGCGATGAGACAGCCGAAAGCCGCGATATGGTTCCAGTGGAGCCCTTGCCCTTGGAAGAGCATGTTGGCGATGACTGCGAATACGATGAGGGAGATGCATTCTTGCATCACCTTCAGCTGTACAAGTGAGAACGGCCCGCCGTTTCCATCGTATCCGATGCGGTTGGCCGGCACCTGGCAACAATACTCAAAGAAGGCGATGCCCCATGAGAAGGCGATGACGGCTATGAGTGGCCATCCTGTCGACACGCCCGCTTGCTGCAGGCGCAGGTGCCCGTACCAGGCGAGGGTCATGAAAACATTGCTCAGTAAGAGGAGTAGAATGGTGTAGATGCCAGACATGATTGGTTGGGTATGAATGATTTACAGTCGGAGGATGCGTCGGCCTTGTCTCTCGTTTTGTATGAGTGACATCTGGACGCATCCTCCTTGATGGTTGTTTCCGCGCTTAGCGGCGTTCAGTTTATTTGTTGAGCAGTTGCTGTGCCATGTTGGAAGCGGCGCGTCGGCCGTCTCCCATGGCGAGGATGACGGTGGCACCGCCTCTGACAATATCGCCGCCCGCGTAGATGTCGCTCTGTGACGACTGCATCTGGTCGTTGACCACGATGGTGTTCTTGCGTCCCAGTTCCAGTCCGCTGATAGACTTGGGCACCAGTGGGTTGGGTGAGACGCCCACGGCCACGATGACCTGGTCGCACTCCATGGTCAGAGTCTCGCCTGTTGCTTCAGGCCGGCAGCGTCCTGAGGCGTCGGGTTCGCCGAGCTTCATGATGTCGAGCACGGCAGCCTTCACGCGTCCGTTCTCGTCGGCCAGATACTCCTTGGGGTTGTGCAGCGTGAGGAAGTGAATGCCCTCCTCCTTGGCGTGTCTCACTTCTTCCAGTCGGGCAGGCATCTCTTTTTCAGAGCGTCGGTAGACCAGCGTCACATCGGCGCCGAGGCGCTTGGCCGTGCGGCACGAGTCCATGGCCGTGTTGCCGCCGCCCACCACGATGACTTTCTTGCCCAGTATGACAGGCGTGTCGGTTTTGGGGTTGGCTGCGTCCATAAGGTTGACACGCGTCAGATACTCATTCGACGACATGATGTTGATGAGGTTCTCGCCTGGTATGCCCATGAAGTTGGGCAGCCCGGCGCCCGATCCCACGAAAATGCCCTTGAAGCCCTGTTCCTGCAGTTGCTTGACGGAGATGGTCTTTCCGATGATGGTGTCGGTCTGGAAATGCACGCCCTCCTTGCGAAGATTTTCGATTTCCACATCGACGATGTGGTTGGGAAGGCGGAACTCGGGGATACCATATTTCAGTACACCGCCGATTTCATGCAGAGCCTCGAAGACATGTACTTCGAAACCCTTCTGCACCATGTCGCCGGCAAAGCTCAGTCCTGAAGGACCGGAGCCTACTACGGCCACTTTGATGCCGTTTGGCGGTGCGATGTGAGGCAGGGCTACTTGTCCGCTCTCGCGCTCGTAGTCGGCTGCGAAGCGCTCCAGGTAACCGATGGCCACCGCAGGCTCGTTCATCTTCAGGTGTATGCATCGGCTCTCACACTGCTTTTCCTGTGGGCATACGCGTCCGCAGACGGCCGGCAGGGCCGAGGTCTGCTTGAGCACCCTTGCGGCATCGGTGAAATGCTCGCGCTCGATGTTCTTGATGAATGCGGGTATGTTGATGTTGACGGGGCATCCCTCCACACAGGCAGGCTTGGCGCAGTCGAGGCAGCGGTGTGCCTCGCGTATGGCCATTTCCTTGGTTAGCCCCTGGTTGACTTCCTCCAGGCGTGTTGTGGCGCGGTAGTCGGCGTCAAGTTCGGGCATTACCACGCGCCCGATGGCCTTGCGCTCCTTGGCACTGAGAGCCTTGCGCAGGTCGGCTCGCCATGCGGAGTTGCGGTCGGTGAGTTCGTCGATGGGGCATGCCTCCGCCTTTTCGCTGCTGGCTGATGTGCTGTCGCCCGCTGTGTCCTCCGTGTCCTGTGAGGGTGTTGGGGTGGGGTAGACGTGCTCCTGGTAATGCATCATCTCTTCTTGCTCCACCGTCTTGAAGGTGCCCATGCGTTGAAACATCTCGTTCCAGTCTACCTGGTCGCCGTCAAACTCGGGTCCGTCGATGCACACAAACTTTGTCTTGCCGCCGATGGTCAGTCGGCATGCGCCGCACATGCCCGTTCCGTCGACCATGATGGTGTTGAGCGACACGTAGTTGGAGATGTTGTATTTCTTGGCCAGGAGCGATGTGAACTTCATCATCACCGGTGGTCCGATGGCCAGTATGCGGTCGACGTGTTCCTGCTGAATGACCTTCTCCACACCTGCTGTGACGACACCTTTCTCGCCATAGGAACCGTCGTCGGTCATGATGATTACCTCGTCCGACCCTTTTCTGACATCGTCTTCCATGATAATCAAGTTCTTGGTGCGTCCTGCGAGTACGGAGATGACGCGGTTGCCGGCTTCGTGGAGGGCAGTGAGGATGGGCAGTATGGCAGCGATGCCTATGCCGCCTCCAGCGCATACCACTGTTCCGAACTTCTTGATTTCAGATGCGTTGCCCAACGGTCCGACGATGTCCTGCACGTAGTCGCCCTCGTTGAGGCTGCAGAGCTTGGTAGAGGAAAGGCCCACCTCTTGCACCACCAGGGTCAGTGTGCCCTTCTTGTCGTTTGTCTTGGCGATGGTGTAGGGCACCCGCTCGCTATGGTTGTCAACGCGTAAGATGATAAATTGTCCTGCTTTGCAGCTGTGGGCGATGAGCGGTGCTTCCACTTCGAGGCAGAAGACCTTCTCGGAAAACTGTTCCTTCTTGACTATCTTGTTCATGTGGATGGTTGTTTTTGTATAATTGAAAAAGGCAAGCATGCCCTTCTCTAAGGGTACGCTTGCCGTATGTTGTATGCTTTATTCGCAGGCTTTGTCATCGAGCATGTCGAAGCCGCAGTAGGGTACCAGCACCTTCGGCACGCGGATGCCTTCCGGCGTTTGGTTGTTCTCGATGATGGTGGCCACGATACGCGGCAGGGCTAGTGCCGATCCGTTGAGCGTGTGGCAGAGCTCAATCTTCTTGTTGTCGGCGCGGCGGTAGCGGCAGTGCAACCTGTTGGCCTGGTAGCTCTCGAAATTGGAGACCGACGAAACCTCAAGCCATCGTTTCTGTGCTGCGCTGTAGGTCTCGAAGTCGTGGCAGATGGATGATGTGAAGCTCATGTCGCCTCCGCAGAGACGCAGGATGTGGTAGGGCAGTTCCAGCTTGGCGAGCAGGCTCTCCACGTGGTCGAGCATCTCCTTGTAGGAGTCGTATGAGTGTTCGGGGGTGTCGATGCGCACAATTTCCACCTTGTCAAACTGGTGCAGTCGGTTGAGTCCTCTCACGTCCTTGCCGTAGCTGCCTGCTTCGCGGCGGAAGCATGCCGAGTAGGCACAGCACTTGATGGGCAGCCGGCTCTCGTCGATAATCTCGTCGCGGAAGAGGTTGGTCACAGGCACCTCGGCCGTGGGGATGAGATAGAGGTCGTCGAGGTTGGCGTGATACATCTGGCCCTCCTTGTCGGGCAGCTGTCCGGTGCCGAGGCCTGATGCCTGGTTGACGACATAGGGCGGCTGCACTTCGGTGTATCCTGCCTTGCGGGCTTCGTCGAGGAAGAAGGCTTCAAGAGCGCGCTGGAAGCGTGCCATCTTGCCGATGTAGACGGGGAAGCCCGCACCGGTGATTTTCACTCCGAGGTCGAAGTCAACGAGGTTGAACTTCTTGAGCAGGTCCCAGTGGCAGAGCATGTCGTCTGTCTCCTCGGGCATGTGTGTCAGGTCTTCCTTGACGACGACGTTGCTGCTGGCGTCCTTGCCTTCTGGCACGTCGTCGTTGGGTATGTTGGGTATGTCGAGCAGCACGCTTGTCATGTCGGCAGTGGCCTTGTCCATAATCTCCTGCAGGGCCTTGTCGGCAGCTTTGAGCTCAGCCACCTTGGTCTTGACCTCTGTGGCTTCGTCCTTCTTGCCCTCCTTCATGAGGGCTCCAATCTGTTTGGAGAGTTTGTTCTGCTCGGCCTTGTTGCTGTCGAGCTTCTGCTGGCTTTCGCGGCGCAGCTTGTCGTATTCCAATACTTTCTCAATGGCCTCGCGTGCGCCTTCGAAATGTTTCTTCTCCAGTCCCTTGATGACCTTTTCAGTTTCCTCACTGATGAGTTTAAGTGTAAGCATAGTGCTATATGATTGAATTATACTTTTTTATTTTGCGCAAAAGTACTAAATTATTTAGGAATGGCCAAGGAAAAGGAAAAAAAACGAGTGAAGCCTAATCCGAGTGGACTAGGCTTCTATGTTTGTTTGGAATAAGTGGTGTTGTGTGTTATGCTTCGGCTTGCTTAGTCTTCTCAGCGTAAGCCTCCGGCGTGAGCACGCTGACGGTGCTCTTGTCGCGCTTTCCCTTGTGGAAATACACAATGCCGTCTGCGAGGGCGTACAGTGTGTCGTCCTTGCCCTGGGCTACGTTCTCGCCTGGGAAGTGCTTGTTGCCGCGCTGGCGCACGATGATGTTGCCTGCAACGATCTGCTGACCGCCCCAGATCTTGACGCCGAGTCGCTGAGCGTGTGACTCGCGACCGTTCTTAGAACTCGTCTGACCTTTCTTATGTGCCATGATGAATACCTCCTGGATTAAGCGATTACTTGTTTGACTTCAACTTCGGTGAACTGTGAGCGGTGGCCGTTCTTCTTGCGATAGTCCTTGCGGCGCTTCATCTTGAAGACAATCACCTTGTCGCCCTTCACGAGCGGGTTCACAACCTCTACTACTACTTTTGCGCCCTCTACGGCGGGGGCACCGACAGTCACTGCACCGTCCTTGTCGACGAGCAGCACCTTGTCGAACTCAACAGTCTGGCCGGCCTCGGTGTCCTTCATGTGGTGGACGAAGAGCTTCTTGCCCTCCTCGACCTTGAACTGCTGACCGTTAATTTCTACAATTGCGTACATTTTAATTATTTAAACGGGTTTTTCCGCAAGGCGAATGGTAGCATCAACCATTGCTTGTTTCTGCCTCCACGGACTAAATCGGCTGCAAAATTACTAAAAATGCACGAGACAAGCTCTGTCGTGGTGTACTTTTTATTTGCAATTTATAACTTATTAACACTGCGATTTTGCCTAGTGGCGTTATTTCGCTTCATCCTCCGTGAAAGAAGAGTCGTACTTGAGAGTGTATTGTCCTGTTGGCGCGACATTGTATGGACGAGGCTTGCCTTCGCTCTTGCAGGTAAGAAATGGTAAAGCGGACCGCAGATGAATATACCGAAAAGCAGAAAGGAAGAGAAATTGTGGATTTTATAAAACTTGTGAGCGTTGTAGTAGCGCTATCAGAGGCAAATTGTTTACCTTTGCACCATGGAACAGCAAAACCGCATTACCGCCTCCGCTGACAACCTTTATCGCCTCGACGGCAGGGTGCCCTTGGGCAAGGCGCTTCCCTTTGGGCTTCAACACGTGTTAGCCATGTTTGTCAGCAACATCACACCTATTATGATTCTGTCGGCCGCCATCGGCCTTGACAGTGCGCTCAGTGCCACGCTCATCCAGAACTGCATGGTCATAGCCGGTATCGGCACGCTGGTGCAGCTCTTCCCCGTGTGGCGCATTGGTTCGCGTCTGCCGATTGTGATGGGCATATCGTTTACCTTCCTGTCGCTGGCCATCAGCATAGCGGGCAGTTACGGCATGGGCACGCTCGTCGGCGCTGTCATTGTGGGCGGTCTGATAGAGGGTCTGCTGGGACTCTTCGTGAAATACTGGATACGCCTCATCCCACATGTCGTGTCCGCAACGGTGGTGACAGCCATCGGTTTCTCGCTGCTGCCCATCGGTGCCAATTCGTTCGCTGGCGGACAGGGCGCGCCCGACTTCGGCAGTTCTGCCAACTGGATTGTAGGCACTGTCACGCTGCTCTCCTGTCTGCTCTGTCAGGTGTTTGCCAAGGGCTTCCTGCGTTCGTTGTCGGTGTTGGTGGGCCTTGTGGTGGGCTATGTCCTGGCTTGCTCGATGGGTATGGTCGACTTCAGCGGCATCGCGGGGCTGTCGGTGGTGGCCCTGCCCCGTCTCGTGCCCTTCACCCCGGAGTTCAACCTTGGAGCCATCCTTTCGGTGACGGCCGTCTACCTCGTGTCGGCCACAGAGACCATCGGCGACACGTCGGCCCTCTGCAACAGTGCGCTGAAGCGTGATCCCGAGACACGCGAGATGGGATCGGCCATCTGCTGCGACGGTTTCGTGAGCTCGGTATCGGGCCTGTTCGGATGCACGCCCATCACGTCGTTCAGCCAAAACGTGGGGCTGGCGGCCATGTCGGGAGTGGTCAATCGTTTCACCATCGGCCTCGGTGCCCTGGTGATGATCATTGGCGGTGTGTTCCCAGTTGTTGGCCGTTTGCTCACCACCATCCCGCAGGCGGTGCTTGGCGGCTGCACCATCATGATGTTCGGCAGCATTCTTTTCGCCGGCTTCGGCATGATGGCACGCGCCGGCTTCTCGCAGCGCAACATGGTCATCGTCAGTCTCTCGCTCAGTGTGGGCTTGGGCTTCACGCAGGCCACGGGCATGTTTGCAGTGTTCCCCGAAATCGTGCGCACAGTGTTTGCAGAGAATTGTGTGGCCGTGGTGTTCCTGCTTGCCGTGGTGCTCAACCTCGTACTGCCCCGGAAGGTGCAGGCCGAGTGAGGGTTCTGCATCCGTCCTATCAATGACAAATCCGAAACTTTGGTTAAGTAAAATAACGAACAAACGACCTTCCCAGAATCGCGTATTTGCAGCGAAGCATGCACATGCCTGCAAATACGCGATTCTGGTAATCGTTTGTGCAAGGTGTTGATTTTCCGAAGGTTACAAACAATAGACGGGAAAGTCGGCCGCCGTGCACACTTCCGCTCTTGCGAAAGGTGCCGTATCGATCATCGAAAGATGCCGTATCGACTCAGCATAGGTGCCCCATCGATCGTCGATGAGGTATCAATCCCGACATGATTCGCCGTCTTTCGTAGCGCATGTCTTGTCTGCCGGCATCATTTTCGCTGCCGATTCTCTGTTGCGCTGCTCTGAAAGCGCCCTGCCGCACTCCAGAATGATGTTCCCGTAGCACCCTGTTTTTTCAGAAATCATACGACAAATTGTGTATCTGCTATCGCAAAATCCCCCATCGGCACCGGTGCCGATGGGGGATTTTGCATAGTGGTGTTCTATCTGACTTTTGCGCTTACTTCAGTTCCGTCTCCTTCAGGCTGCGGCTTACCAACAGTCCTTTTACGCCGGCCTTCGGTGCGCGGAAGGGCCTGCTGGCCTTGAAATGCAGGGTGAAGAGCGTGGCGTTGCCCTCGATGGTGGGTTGTTCACCGATATTGACGAAGGTGGGATAGAGCACTTGCGATCCGTCGGTGTGGTGACGGTCGTAGGTCATATTGCGCATGCCTTTCACGGCCACGGCCTCCGTTCTGCTGTATTGCATGGTCTTGAGGTCGTAGGGCATGACGAGACTGATGGCGTTGACGGCCTGCAGGCCGCTGCCCTTCACCGTGATTACCACGTCGTCGCCGGCCTGGTAGCTGGCCTTGTTGTAAGTGCAGGAGACCGTGCCCTCAGGCTCGCGGTTGTCTTGATGGGCAATGCCTCCCTCGAGCAGCGTGGCTACATTTGAGATGTCGTAGGCATCGATGAGGCCGTTGCCGTTGATGTCGCCGTTGGAGATGTATCCGTCGAAATCGCTGTCTCCCTTCTTCAGACCGGTGTAGTTCATGTATGACGTGAGGTCGTTCTCGTCAATCTTGCCGTCCTGGTTGACATCGCCGGGAATGAGCACCTTGGTGTCGGGCTGCCGGAAGACGTAGAGCTCTGCGCCCGACCCGAAGTCGCCCACGGTCTGCTTCACATCCATGCGGATGTAGCGGGCCTGCGGATGGCCGGCGAAGGTCACGTCCTTCTTGGCAGCCGTGCGCTGCCATTGCTGTGTGCCGGCCGGCAGCCATGTCTTTCCGTCCTTCGAGGTGAAGATGTCGGCAGTGAGGATGGTGCCGTTGCCTGCGTTGGCGCGGGGCACGTATTGCATCTTGTCGAGCGTGACAGTGGCGTGCAGGTCCATGGTGATGGAGAAAGGTACAGCCTTGGTGTAGTAGTCGGTGTGCCAGATGTCGCCACCCTCCTGGAAGTCGAAGAGCCTGTCGATGGCAAAGCCCTCCATGTCTTTGGCCGTGCTGCTGGCCGTGATACCGTGTAGGGCATACTCCAGCGGGTTCTTGCTGGTGCGGGCGTTGACGGTTGTCCAATCGCTGGTGCCGTCAGCATTGACGGCGCGAAGCTCAAAGGCGTAGTCGGTGCCCGGCTGCAGATCCTCGAAAAGCAGGCTGTTGTTGCGAATGGTAGAGTAGGTCATCGAGTCGAAGCGCACTTCGTAGTAGTCGGCGTTGTCGACCGCCTTCCATGTGGGTGTGAGCGTGTAGGGTGCGGTCTCGGTTTGCAGGGCTGTGGGGGCTGCGAGCGTGCCGTGGTGTGTCAGCAGTCTTGTGGCAGGCTGGTTGTAGGCATACCCCTTGATGTCGACGGTGGTCTCGTTGGCCGTGATGTCGCTCTTGGCCAGTGTGATCTCTATGACGGGGTTCTTGCTGATGTTCCATTCGGCGGCCGACGTTTCCCCGCAGGCAAAGGAGGCTGGCAGCGGGTGCTCCACGTATCTCCATGTGTTGGTGCCTGTTCCTTCGGTGAGCGTCACCTTCTTCTTGCCGACGGTGGCACGCAGGCTTTTCGGCTTGGCCGTGGCGTTGATGCGCAACACGGTCGCCTGTTCCTTGGTCATGCCGTCGTAGGTGCCCTCTGCCGGACAGATGGTCACGCTGAGGTTCCCCTTGTCGTCGAGGTCCGAGCTGATTTTCGTCGTGGCGTGTTTGCCGCTGAGGTAGGCCTCAGTGGTTCCATCGTCGTCATAGAGTGTGAATTCGGAGTGTCCGCAAGGCCATATTTCGAAGATACGTTCGCCTGTGTTGACCTGGTGCACGTTGTTGTTGGGCCTGTTCATGGGAATGATGGCTCCCGCCTTGACGAAGAGCGGCAGCTTCCACAACGGAGCGTCGTAGTTGTTGATGATGCGTCCGCCCTCATAGACGTCGCCCGAGAAATAGTCGGTCCATTGTCCCTCTGGGAGGTAGATGCCGTTGCGCACGTCGTTGCCATCCTTGTCTGCCTGCGTCTGCTGGTAGACGGGGGCGACGAGCAGTGACGGGCCGTACATGTACTGGTACTTTGTTGCGGCCGAGTGGGTGTATCGGCTGGGATAGTCGAGGAACATGGCGCGCATGAGCGGCTGGCCTGTCATGGCTTGCTGGGCACAGGTATAGGTGTAGGGCAGCATCTCCGACTTCAGCTTCAGGTAGGCCCTGTTGATGTTGGCAGCCTTTTGTCCGAGGGCCTGCGGATATTTCTCGTTTGCCCCCCAGCCGTCCATGTTGAGTTGCATGGGCGTGAAGGCCTTCCATTGGAAGTCGCGTATGTTGACCGGCAGGTTTTTGCCTCCGAAGATGCCGTCCATGTCGGATGTGATGTTGCTCATGCCCGACAGGCCTGCACCGATATAGGTGGGTATGTGGAAACGTATGTATTCCCATTCGCCGCCGTTCTGGTCACCCGTCCACACGCCGGCATAGCGCTGCGTGCCTGCCCATCCGTCGAGGGTGATGATGAAGGGGCGTGCGTCGGAACCGTAGTAGGGCATGATGTGTGCCACGTCGGCGATGCCGTTGAGCCCGAAGCTGTATCCGGCTCCTACCCATGCCACATCGGTCTTGAGCACGCGCACGCCGGCATCACGCACCTCCTTGACGATGTCGCGTTGCAGGAGCGCCGGTATGCTGTCGATGGGGTGCAGGTTTGACTGCGTCCACAGACCGATTTCCACACCTTTCGAGCGTGCGTAGTCGCCGAAGCTCTTCAGGTTGGCGATGTTGCCGTCGAGGGTGGAGGTCTGTCCGTAGCCGGCCCCGTAGCCGTCGTTGGGCAGCACCCATCCCAGAGGCATGTCGGCCGCATTGTAGCGGTCGATGACGGCGCGTGCGGAGAACGGGTAGTTGCCGTTCTCGCCATTGAGGCTTTCCTTGATGCCTCCGTTGTCTTTCTGGCTCTCTGTGTACCGTTTGCCGTCCTCGAAGAGTATGCCGCGGTCGGCGTTGTCGGTCTCTTTCCAGTAGTCGCGGTTGTATGCGTTGAGATGTCCCTCGTAGAATGCGAACTTAGGCAGCAGTACGGGGTTGCCCGTGAGCTGGTAGTAGTCGTTGAGGAGTTCGGTGGGGTGTTCGTCGACCATGAAGAACACGTCCATCCATGGCGTGTCGTGTGTGACGGCCACCTGTCCCTTGTTGGTCTTTCCGAAGTCGTAGGCACCCGGCTGGAAAGTGTAGCACATCAGTGCGTATCCGCCCGTCGACCAATAGAAGGGTGCGGGTGAGCAGACGCCTCCGTCGGTCCATGAGTTGGTGTTGACGATTTCGATTTTCTGTCCGCGGTGTGAGAAGCGTCCGTTCTGCACGCCGCCGCCGTAGTACCATTCATCGGGCTTCTGGGCGAGGGTGAGCGTGGTCTTGCCGTGCTCGAAGCCTGTAGGGGCCGTCTGGCTCACCACGGTCTGCTGGCGTCTCAGGTCAGTGACACTGACGAGAGCTCCCTTTTTGCTGAAGTCCACCCGCACGTCGCACGTGCTGGCGCTCACCCTGTCGCCGTTGTCGGCGAGGAGCAGTGGCCCCACCTCGCGCCGCGGATTGGCGGTGAGGATCTGCGCCTCGGGTTTGGCCTGCGGGTCGCGTATGATGCCTCCGCTATTGTCCTGGAAGAGACGGAAGATGTTGGGGCCGTAGAAGTCGATGGTCAGTGTGTGGCCGTCGGTCAGCGTCACCTCGGCGGTGGTGGCGTTGATGCGCCTGATGCCTGACACGTCGGATGCGGTGGTGGCGGTTGCGGGTGCTGTCGCCATCAGGGTCAATAGGAGCAAGCGTTCAAGATGTCTGTTCATGGTTATGGAGTTAGGTATACGTCTTTGTTGTCGTTTCGTAGTGGGGCTTTGGGGCGAAAACCTTGGTTGGGAGTAACGAAAAAAGGTGTGTCTGAGTTATCTCTGACACACCTTCTGATGTTGGTAGGGACGATCGGGCTCGAACCGATGACCTCTGCAATGTGACTGCAGCGCTCTAAACCAACTGGGCTACGCCCCTGTTTACGGTGTGCAAAATTACTAAAGTTTTTCCTTGTCTCCAAATTTTTGGGCAAGAATTTTAGGAAAAAGTGCAAATTTATGGTTTCTGGCGCGCTGCCTTTGCTGCCATGCTATATTAAATAAGGAGTATTATATACCGGCTTCCAGCAGGCTTTGGCGTAGCTGTTCGGTTGTGGAGAACACCACGCCGTGCCATCCGGCGCGCCGGGCGCCCTCGATGTTCTCTACCTTGTCGTCGATGAACAGACATTCGTCGGGCTTCACGTCGAACTTCCGGCAGAAGGCAGCGTAGATGGCTTCGCAGGGTTTCAGCAGATGAACCTGGTGGGAGATGAGGCTGTCGTCGAGCAGGGAAAAGGGCTTAGGGAACTTGCGCATGACATCGAACACTTTCGTAGACCAGTTCGACAGTCCCAGCAGACGGTATCCCTTGGCCTTCAGCTCTTCCATGAGGTCGGCAATGCCCGGCATCTCTGATGTGAAGATGTCGGTGTAATGCGTGTCCAACAGGTCGATGGTCTCGGCGAACTGGGGCCACTGCCGTTTCCACTCGGCGATGTATTGGTCGAAGGGTTTGTCGCCCTTGTCGAGCAGGGCGTTGTTCTCTTCGGTAAACGCTTGTGACATAAACAGACGGGCTTGCTCTTCGCTTCCGAGACACCGGGTGAAGAATGCCAGGAAGTCGTACTCGACGAGCACGCCTCCGAAATCAAAAACAATATTCTTAATCATGGTCTTTCATCAGTGAAGCGGGCGCGTCCTTATAGGGATGCGCCAAGTCAAGGTAATGGAAGTTGTGCTGGAACTCTGTGCCGGCCTTGGGCGGAGTCATGTAGTCGCCATACATCTTGGTGAGCAGATAGTCGCTGTCGGCGGCACCGCGCAGCGTCAGTCCCTCAAAGTCGTAGGGCTTGCCGTCGCCGAAGACCGTGCGCGGCACGATGCTCCGGAAATCGTCGTCGAAGCAGAGCACATAGCGTGACTGGTCGTAGTCGTACTTGTGAAGCAGGCGGCTGATGCTGCGCTGCAGGCCCTCCACGGTGAACAGGCGCCGGCAGAGCAAGGGTATCCAGCTGCTCGGTCCGTGGCCGTGTCGGTAGGGGTCACGGTAGGTGAAGTAGAGCAGCTTGCAGAGGCGCTTGTAGTGTTGCACGTGGAGCCACTGGCGCACGCGGCTGTCGGGCATACCGTCGAGCGGGAACACGTCGACATAGACGCCGCCCAGATAGCGCAGGTGGGCATGCTCGATGAGCGTGGTGCGTGCGTCTTGCAGCTTGGCGAAAGGCTGCGGATAGTGTGTGTCGTTCTCTGCACACACCAGTTCGTAGCCTTCGGGCAGCCATTCCGTGCTGTGCGCGATGAGTTTGTCGTAGTCGCTGTGAGGCATGCACACATCTGCGTCGTCGTCCCACGGTATGAAGCCTTTGTGGCGTACGGCACCCAGCTGTGTACCAGCGGCTATGAAATAGCGCAGGTTGTGCTTTTTGCACGTCTCGTCGATGGCCTTTAGCGTTGCGAGCATCACCTGGTGCAGGTCGTGGAGATTATAGTTTGCCATGGATGTTGGTGATTGGTGGTCACTGCAAAGTTAGTCAATTTCCTGCATATTAGTTAAGCTTTTGGTTCGTAATTTGGTGAACGCAATCTTTTGTGCTGCACTTTTGCGCAATACCGAATATGGGTCTAAACGACGGGCGGGCGAACGGCCTGTTTCATCTGCAAACGAATATGAGACGTGGTGAAAAACACATTGGGGCGAAATGTGCTAACTTTGTAGGCAGACAAGAAAACCATTCATTGGCAACGAACACGATAACCTTCATTGCGACAGAAACCATGCGAAAACCTATCTACATGATGAAAACGGCCCTCTGCCTGTTGATGCTCTGGGCGGCTATGGCCACAGTGTGCACCGCACAGGAAGCATCGCCGGTGCACCGGTTGTGGTATGACAAGCCGGCCGCCACTTGGTGGGAAGCTCTGCCCATCGGCAATTCACACCTCGGCGCGATGCTCTACGGCGGAGTTAGCCGCGACGAGATACAACTCAACGAAGAGACTTTCTGGGCGGGGCGTCCCCATACCAACCACTCCACGACTTCGCTCGACAAGCTCGACGAGGTGCGAAGCCTCATTTTTGACGGACGGGAGAGTGAGGCCGAACGGCTGGTCAACCAGTATTTTGTGAAAGGTCCTCACGGCATGCGCTACCTGACACTGGGCAGTGTGTTCTTCGACTATGGTGAAACCGGCAACGGAAATGCCGTTAGCGGTTACAGCCGTGACCTCTGTCTTGACAGTGCCACGGCGCACACACGCTATTGCGATGGCACCACCACCTACCGTCGGACGGCCTTCGCCTCCATGACTCACAACGCCATTGTGGTGAAGCTGGAGGCAGACGGCAAGCAACGGCTCAATTTCGCCGTCTCGCACCAGTGCCCCCTGAAATACTCGCACGAGGGAAACGACAGTTCGCTTGTGGTGCGTGTGAAAGGCGAGGCACAGGAAGGTATCGAGGCCGGGCTCGATGCCGAGATGCGCATCGTGGCCAAGAGCGACGGACGTGTCGTGACGCGCAACGACACCCTCTTTGTGACCGATGCCACTGAGGCCTGCATCTACATCGTCGCCGCTACCAACTTCGTCGACTACAACCGGACCGACGGCGACGCCACAGCGCGCAACCTGGCTTCGCTGGCCGGCGTAACCACGGCCGACTATGACCGGCTGCTCGCTGATCACGTGGCGAAATACCGCGAACAATACGCCCGGGTAGACCTCAAGCTGCCTGCTACCGCCTGTTCGGCGCTGCCCACAGACCAGCGTCTGGCTCATTTCGCTGATAACCAGGACCAGGACCTCATCGCCCTGCTCTTCCAGTACGGACGCTACCTGCTCATTGCATCGTCGCAACCCGGCGGGCAGCCCGCCAACCTGCAAGGTGTGTGGAACAAGGAACCCTATGCGGCGTGGGACAGCAAATACACCATCAATATCAATGCCGAAATGAACTACTGGATTGCCAACGTGGGCAACATCGCGGAGTGTGAAGAGCCGCTCTTCGACCTCATCGAAGACCTCGCAAAGACCGGCCAGGCCACGGCGTGCGACATGTATGGCTGCCGTGGATGGGTGGCACATCACAACACCGACATCTGGCGCACCACAGGCATCGTCGACGGTGCCTACTGGGGCATGTATCCCAGTGGCGGAGCATGGCTGGCCACACACCTGTGGCAGCACTATCTCTTTACGGGCGACAAGCAGTTTCTCGAACGTTACTATGACACCATGAAAGGAACGGCCTTGTTCTACCTTTCTTATATGGTACCCCATCCCGAGAAAGGGTGGTTGGTCGTGACTCCGTCGGTCTCGCCTGAGCATGCGCCCATGGGAAAGCACTCGCCCGTCACGGCCGGTTGCACCATGGACAACCAGATTGCAGCCGATGCCCTGGCCAGCACGCTCCGTGCGGCCCGCATACTGGGCAAGGACAAGGCCCTGCAAGACTCCATAGAGAAGGCGATGGCCCTGTTGCCGCCCATGCAGATCGGGCAGTATGGCCAGTTGCAGGAATGGCTCGATGACGCCGACAATCCGGATGATGACCACCGGCACATCTCGCATCTCTATGGGCTATATCCCTCCAACCAGATATCGCCCTACGCTCATCCTGAACTCTTCAGCGCCGCCAGGACCACGCTGGCCGAGCGCGGCGACATGGCTACAGGCTGGAGTTTGGCGTGGAAGGTCAATTTCTGGGCGCGCATGCAGGACGGCGACCATGCCTACCGCATCCTAAGCAACCTGTTGCAGATTTTGCCCGATGATGCGCACCAGGGCCAGTATCCCAACGGACGCATGTACCCCAACCTCTTCGACGCTCATCCGCCCTTCCAGATTGACGGCAATTTCGGTTGTGCGGCTGGTGTGGCCGAGATGTTGCTTCAGAGCCATGACGGTGCCGTGCACCTGTTGCCTGCCTTGCCGTCCGTGTGGGCGCATGGCTCAGTGAAGGGCTTGCGAGCCCGTGGCGGTTTTGAGGTAGACATCGAGTGGGACGGAGGTCAGTTCACCAAGGCGTCCGTGCGTTCCACCATCGGCGGTGTGTTGCGTTTGCGTTCTTATGTGCCCCTCAAGGGCAAGAAGCTAAAGGCAGCCAAGGGCGCTTGCCCCAATGCACTCTATGAACCGGCCCGTGTGAAGGAGCCCCTTCGCTCAACCAAGATGAAAGACTCCCGGCCACCCACTGTCCGTAGGGTTTACGAATACGACATCCGCACCAAGGCCGGCAAGACTTACGAGGTGGAGTGTGACCTGGGTCGGAGCTGACAATCTCCGGCGAGCCGTAGACTTTGATGCGTCCGAAGGACACCGACTTTGCCGGCATCGCCGAAAAACATGGCGTGAAGTCATGGTTACATGCCCACAAAGTCGTACCTTTGCACGTTAGAAAAGCTACATATTAAAATACAAATCATGAAGCACTCCCTTTTTCTGCCGTTACTGCTAACGCTCATCATGCAGCAAGTGTGTGTGGCATGCAGTCACGAGAACCACGATGACACCCCCACGACAGCACTCGACTGGGCCAACAAGAGCCTGTGGTACGACGGCAACAACCGCCTTGCCAACATCAATCAGTCGGAGCCCGATGTTATCTATTTCCTGCCCACCTGTCTCACGGCATGGACAGACGAGGGCGGCACGGTGCACTACAATGCGGACCCGACACGCGCCGACCATCTGGAGGCATGGAAACTGTCGGCTGAACTGGCAGACACAATCTTCGCCACACGCGCCAACCTCTTCCTGCCCTATTACCGCCAGGCGGTGTTCGAGGGACTCGAAGGCGAGCACGCCGCAAAGGCCTGGCAGACTGCCACGCTCGACGCCACTGAGGCCTTCGACTACTATATGAAGCACTACAACAACGGACGGCCGTTCATACTGGCCGGTTACAGCCAGGGCGGGCAGATGGTGAAGGAGGTGCTGAAGCATATGGACGACGATGCCTACAGCCATCTCATCGCTGCCTACGTGGTGGGCTACGGCGTGACTCCCGAGGACACGATGACGCAACCTGGCCACCACACCTCACACATCGTGCTGGCTAAGGACTCCACGTCGTGCGGTGTCACTGTCAACTTCAACAGCGTAACCACAACCGCCGCAATCAGTCCTCTCCTTTGTGGCAACAACATCGGATGCATCAATCCCGTCTCATGGACCACAACCGCCACGCCAGCCACCCTTCTGAGCGCCGGACAGGCGGGCAAGACTGACGATGCGCGTTTCCCTTACGCCACGGCCGTCGCAGCAGCCGACCCGCAGAAACCCGTGACCGTGACGGTCGATCCGACGAACCACGTGCTCATCGTCAACGGCATCGATGCCCAGCGCTACCATCTGGCTGCGCTCGACAGCTTTTTCAAGGTGGGCAACCTCCATCTGCAAGAGCTCTTCTTCTATAGCGACTGCCTCCGCCGCAATGTAATCGTGCGCAGCAACAACAAGAAATGATGAATCTTCTGAGAACGATTTCAAAGCTGTTCAGCAAGTACATGGCCATCATCGTGATAGCCATGGCTCTGCTGGCTCTTCTATCCCCTGCGAGTGTCAGCTTTCTGAAGACAAGCTATATCAATACGCTTTTGGGCATCGTGATGTTCGGCATGGGACTGACGCTCAAGCCCAACGATTTCCGCGTGGTCTTCAGCCGGCCCAAGGATGTCGTCATCGGTACAGTGGCGCAGTTCACCATCATGCCTTTGCTGGCATTCGCACTGTCACACCTCTTCGGCCTGTCGCCGGAGCTCACGGTGGGGGTCATCCTGGTGGGCACCTGTCCGGGCGGCACTTCATCAAACGTGATGACCTACCTTTCCAAGGGCGACGTCGCCCTGTCGGTAGGCATGACCGCCGTGTCTACGGTGCTTGCCCCGTTCATGACACCGCTGCTCACCTATCTCTATGCCGGACAGACAGTAGACGTCGACATGCTGTCCATGTTCCTCTCCATCATCCAGGTGGTCATCGTGCCCATCGTGCTTGGCTTCGTAATCAACCACTACTTCTCCCGCGCCGCTGAACGCGCCGTCGATATCCTGCCATTGGTCTCCACGCTCGCCATCGTGGCCATCGTTGGTGCCGTGGTCAGTGCCAATGCCGACAAGTTGCTGGGATGTGGCATGCTGGTGCTTGGCGTCGTAGCACTCCACAACATAGCAGGATACGCCTTGGGCTACGCGGCCGCACGTCTTCTGAAGATGTCGCCAACCAAGTGCCGTGCCGTATCGATAGAAGTGGGCATGCAAAACTCCGGACTGGCTACCTCGCTGGCCACGGTCCACTTTGCCCAGTATCCCCTGGCCACCATTCCCGGTGCCGTGTTCAGCGTATGGCACAACGTCTCCGGTGCTGTACTCGCCAACTTCTTCCTTCGCCGCTCAGCAAAGAGCGGTGAGGGCAAAGACGCGTAATGCCGCTATCCTCTTGCCGATGAGCCAGTGACCATAAAACCTGTTCGCGGAACGAAAAACAACGCCATTATTCGGCGTTTATATATTCAATCTAAAAAACAAGACTTGAGCTAGAGTATCCTAAGCCCCAATTATGGATTTAATAGTTGTCACCAACAATTCTTTTCTTTTAGTTATGAAATTCTCAAAATTATCAAATTCGAAACTAACATCTTTCGGTATGATATGTGATTCCAAATCTATATGTTTTTCCTCAATCCAATCTTTCAAATCTTCGTCATTTTTAGACTCATTTGTTGAACTAGATAGCAATTGAAGATTTAATATTGAGTTCCAGTTTTCAGGATTTGTATAGAATTGGAATTTTGCAGGTGTAGGGAAATCACTTTCTTTAAGTTTGTAAAACTTGCTTGCTGGATGTAAATGGTCTTTATGATATGCTATTGTATCATAGTGCAAATGAGAGTATAACAATGCAAGTATAGCATAGCAATTAGGAGCATCCTTTTGGGTCTTCAAAATATCATCAATAACCTCATCACTTAATGATAGGCTCTTAGCATCGTTACCTGCAAATTCTATTTTAATTTGCTCAAATGGAAATACATCATCACTGATATTGGCTTTTAAGACTTTTCTGATACCTGATAGTACACTATCAGATTGGCCACCAAATACGCCTTTAAGAAGGGATATGCAAAGCCATTTACGCATAGCTTTTCTTTCCTCTTGATGAATATGGTCTTTCAGTATTTCATTTTCTAAATTCTTATAATACAAATAGTATACAATCGGTATGATAGCATTCTTAGCTCTAAGGCTTGAATCATTAAAGCCCCATTTTTTCAGCAATTCGAATGTTACTTCAATACATTTCCTAATGCGATCCCAATTCTTGTCAAATACACTTACGCTATCAGAGTCAAAGTTCGCAACTTGGAATTTTATACTATCATTAAATAGGACTAAGCAGCATTTTAGTATGAGGTCTGCTGAGATGATAAAGTTATTAGCATAAACAGCATCAATTAAAGCCTTAAACTCTTTTCTCGCATCTCTTTCCCAATTTGCTGTGGTAATGGACATCAGCAAATTGGAAAAGCTAAGAGGCTCACCACCACTATTAGTCCTGATAAATATATCAAGTACAGTATCAATGTCTTGATTTTCTTCTTGATAATAGTTAATTAGTTTATCCTTAAAGACAACCTCCCTCAATTTCCTTAATGTCGCTCTAGCAAAAGTTTTGTCTTTCCATTGGCGATCTGCCATATAATCTTCTAAAGCATCTTGATTTCTATAAAGATAAATGTCATTAACCAAAAACAAATCTTCTGTAGAAGATAATTTGACTACATCATCATTGGAAAGAAATCTAAAATCATATATCATCTTTCTCTCGTCTTCTTTTGACAATTTTGCAGAAAGATTAATATACAATCTTCTTGTAGGAAGACATTCCTCATTGTCTTTCCACCACTTTCTAGGCATCTTGTAGGCATATGTACCCTTTAAGCCTAGCCTGAATTATTCATCGCCGCTCAACTTGTAGCATCCCACAGCCATTTTTTACTTC
>CAVDNW010000023.1:0-32919 GCA_963610435.1 Oscillospiraceae bacterium
GAATTATGCGCCCCTTACAGGGGCAAAGGAAAAATACAATCCTGAAACGTAGGGGCGAGCCCCTACGCTATAGAGTGTCGCCCCTACAGGGCTGGGATTGTGTCGTCCTTTCAGGGCTTGACGTGCAAAATCCTTACTCAATTCCGCACATTTTTTAATCCGATATATCGGTTAATCCCGATGCATCGCTGGGCCTTCCCCGGTGCGCTGCGAACCGGGAGCGGGCGTAAAGAGCAAAGGATGTCAAGGGTTTATGGTTAAAAAAACAAATTTTTGTCATTATATATAGGGTTATTCATGGATTTTGCGTAATTTTGCAAATCAAGCATGAATAGTGCCGTATCGTTGACTAATCATAAAAAACAATAATACAACTTAAAAGATGAACGTTTCATTTGAAAATCCTGACAAGATCAATGGTCTGCTGACCATTACCATTGAGGATGACGACTACAAGGCAGAGGTCGAGAAGACCCTGAAGGAATACCGTAAGAAGGCCAATGTGCCGGGCTTCCGCCCTGGACAGGTGCCCATGAGCCTGATCCGCCGCCAGTTTGGCTCAGGCGTGAAGATGGAGTCCATCAACAAGGTGCTTGGCGAGCAACTGCAAAAGTATATCACCGACAACAATATCGCAATGCTGGGCGAGCCCCTCGCCTCTGAGAAGCAGGAGCCTCAGGACCTCGAGAAGGACGGCCCCTACACCTTCATGTTCGACATCGCTGTCGCTCCCGAGATCAACATTGCGCTCGATGCCAACGATACCATCGACTACTACGAGATTGCTGCCGACGACGCACTCGTCGACTCGCAGGTCGACATGTTCACCTCTCGCTTTGGCAAGAACGTGGAGGCCGACAACTATCAGGACGGCGACGTGCTCAGGGGTGACCTGCGCCAGCTCGACGCTGAGGGCAACACCGTGGAGAACGGTGTCACCGTGGAGAGTGCTTCCGTCATGCCCAAATACATCAAGAACGACGACCAGAAGAAGCTCTTCGACGGCTGCAAGCCCGGCGACATCGTCACCTTCAATCCCAGCAAGGCTTACGAAGGCAGCGACTATGAGCTGGCTCAGCTGCTCAAGGTCGACCGCGAGAAGGTGAAGGAGTATGACGGCGACTTCAGCTACCAGATCACCAGCGTGCAGCATTTCGAGAAGCATGCTGTCGACCAGGAGCTCTTCGACCTCACCTTCGGCAAGGATGTCGTGAAGGACGAGAAGGATTTCCGCGACAAGATTGCCGAGGAGCTGAAGGCTCAGCTGGCTCTTGACAGCGATGTGAAGTTCCTGCAGGATCTGCGCAAGTATGCCGAGGACAAGGTGGGCCAGCTCACTTACCCCGACACGCTGCTCAAGCGTATCATGAAGCAGAACAACCAGGACAAGGACCAGGAGTTCATCGACAAGAACTATGAGCCCAGCATCAAGGAGCTCAACTGGAGTCTCATCCGCAACAAGATTGCCGTGGCCCAGAACGTCAAGATCAATGACGACGACGTGAAGAACGCTGCCCGCGAGATGGCGAAGGCTCAGTTTGCCCAGTATGGCATGAGCAATGTGCCCCAGGAGTATGTGGAGAACTACGCCGACGAGCTTCTCAAGAAGCAGGAGAGCCAGCAGCAGTTTGTCGACCGTGCCGTCGATGCCAAGCTCGTGGAGGCTCTGAAGGCTGTTGTGACGCTGAACAAGAAGCAGGTCACTCTCGATGAGTTCAACAAGATGTTTGAAGCATAAAAGGGCGTAACCCTTGTTTATATTGAGGTGGGCGCATGTCGTCGACCGATGAACGGAATAGGAGAAAAACGGTATGGTTTTTCTCCTATTTTCGTAAAAAGCATTACCTTTGTGCAATCGTAAGGCATCCGACTTCCCTTTGGCGGGAAAAAGGCCGTGTGCCGTCCTATATTGTCATTGACATGAAGATAAACATTGTTGTACCCTGTTACAATGAACAGGCGGTGTTGCCCAAGACGCTGGAGGTGCTGGGCCTGCTGACACAAAGAATCAAGGAAGAGACGGACGCCGAGGCCATCCTGCTGTTTGTGGATGACGGCAGCCGTGATGACACGTGGCGGCTGATCAAGGAAGCCGCTGCCGGATGCTCCTACGTGAGGGGTCTGAAGCTCTCGCACAACCGCGGTCACCAGAACGCGCTGTGGGCGGGCATGGAGGCCTCGGTAGACCGCTGCGACGCGATGGTGACCATCGATGCCGACCTGCAGGACGACGAGAATGTCATCATCGACATGGTGAAACAGGTGAAGGAAGGCAAGGACATCGTCTACGGCGTGCGTAAGGAGCGCAAGACCGACACGTTCTTCAAACGGTTTACGGCACAGGCTTTCTACCGGCTGATGCAGAGCGTCGACAAGGAAACGCTCTTCAACCATGCTGACTTCCGCATGATGTCCAACCGCTCGCTGAAGGCACTGCTGCAATATCCTGAGCGCAACCTCTTCCTGCGTTCCATCGTCAGGCAGCTCGGATTCCGGGAAGGTATAGTCTATTACAACCGCAAGGCGCGCGAGGCAGGCGAGAGCAAGTATCCGTTGTCCAAGATGCTGAGCTTCAGCATCGACGGCATCACGTCGTTCTCAGTGGCTCCCCTGCGCTTCATCACACTTGTGGGACTGGTCATGACGCTCGTGTCGGTGGTCATGATCGTGTTTGCCCTCGTGCGGCATTTTCAGGGCGACACCATCCAGGGATGGACGTCGCTGCTCGTATCGCTGTGGTTCATCGGTGGGATTGTCACCACGGGTGTGGGCATTACCGGCATCTACATCGGCAAGATCTATACCGAGGTGAAGCGCCGCCCCAGGTATTTCGTCGAGGAACGCGTATAGGGGCCGAATTAGGTTTTCGCATTATAGGTGTTGCATCGCAGGTTGTGACATTGTAGGGCATTGCATTGCAGGTGTCGCGTTGCAGGGGGCCGCATTGCAGTTTGTAGTCCCGTAGGGACGGCATAGTATAGCGTAGGGGCTCGCCCCTACGTTTTATGGTTGTATTTTTACCTTTGCCCCTGTAAGGGGCGCATAGTTCATTGTATGTGGTTGAAATATGCGCCCCTTACAGGGGCAATGGTTTGTTGTGATGTTTGTCCGATAGGGGTAAACCCCTATCCTATATTATGCGCCCCTTACAGGGGCTGCTGGTGCGGAATGGCCGTTCCCTTGGTGCAATGTTGTTTGTGGGCTGTCATGCGAGAAGCCCCGTGCAGGGCGCATGTGTTGCGCTGCTGCACGGGGCTTCGTCGTGTGTGTAAGTATGTATGATTACTCAGCGTCGACAGCCTTCTGGCCGTTGGCAGTAATCTCAGTATCGCTGAAACCGCTGATGAGGTTCTCGGCGACCTTGTTGTTTACCCATGAGCTGTTGGTGTAGTTGCTACCCCATGTGCCGAAGTCGGGGTAGGCTTTGGTGATGCGTGTCAGCTCCACCGGCCACTGCCAGTCGTAGGGCAGGATGAGCATCTGGGGAGCAGTGCCAGCGCTGGGACCGGTCACGGATGTCACGTCGCCGTTGGCACGTGTCACCTTGATGCTGAGACCATTGGCCTGCGCGGTGAAGGCCTTGATGCTCCAGTCGGTGGGCAGGTTCTGCAGGCGGATGGTCTTCACAGCGTGTGTCTCTTCACCCTTGCCGGTGTTGATCATCACATCTGTAGCGTAACCATTGCCGAAATGGTGGTGCCACTCGTCGGAAATCGGGGTGTTGTTGTAGTAGAGCTGGGCTGGCAGTGTGCCACCGGCAGCCACGGGAACGAGAATAGCATAGTCGTTGCCTGAAGTGTGGCGCACGCGGAATACGATGTCGTTGAAGTCGTAGTCGAACGTGCCGCCGAGGTCCTCGCAGGCGATGGTCCACTCCGTCTCGTTGCGTGCGATGGGTGTCAACTCCGTCGGTGTGTAGAGCACAAGGTCATTGTAGTCCTTGTCGCCCTCGTTGCCGTTGTCGTCGGGGTCGTCGAAGCACAAATAAGTGTAGTTGTCGTCGGTGCCGTCACTACTTGAAACGTGGTTCTGGGCAAAGAATTTCTTGCCGTCGTTGAGTGCAGGGTCCGAATAGTAATACTTGCCGTCAACCTCTACATAGATACCCGCTGCGAGGCTAGCCGTGGGCGTTATTTTATAGGGGCGACTACGGAATTTAAAGCCACTCTCGTAAGTCACGTCCCACTTTCCGATGATCGGACTCAAAATACTTTTCGTATGCGAGTAATGCCAGCAGTTTTCGGCATCAGTCTCCACGGGGTAATCAATTGCACCTATTCTTGATGTATAGAAAGCCAAGTCTTCCTTGTCTTTATCATCTACATAGGTGTCTGTCTTGTCGGCATATACTGGAATATGCACGATTTGGCTTGTGCCTTGATCATTGTAGTAGATACCGACAGTGTGCTTTTTCGGCGAGTTCCAGTACAACGGATAGAAATTTACAGTAACGCCTTTGCTGAGCAATCCGCGATTGCCGCTGGCCATCTCTGTTACGGTGCCCATATCCAAGACATTTTTGCCGTTATTATTGGCCAATACGTTCAGAGTTACGTCTGTTGATGACAATTTGATTATATCCTTATCTCCACGCTCAATCCAGCCAAGTCCCTCCGGATACTTTTTGGCGCGTGCGGGACCACCCTTTGCGGCAGCGCCGACGGTGAGCGTCTCGCCGTTCTCCACAGCATAGGCTGCGTCGTCGACGAACACGAGGAACGGTGTGTTGTCACCTTCCATGCCGTCGAAGGTGATGGTCTGCTTGGTCACGTCCTTGTAGTCGGCGGCCAGACGGAACTCGTTGCCCTGCTTCTCGAAGATCTGCACGTGCGAAGCCTTCGGCAGGTTCACGGTGACGCTCTTCTGCTCCACCACGCTCCAGTCCTGATTGGGGTTGATGGTGCCAAACTGCTTGATGAACTCGCGCGTGTAGTTCTCCTTCACGCTGTCGGTAACACTCTCGTTGTCGTCCACCGAGCAGGATGCAAGGCTTCCGGCAGCTAAGGCAATACCAAGAATAGTTTTGATTTTCATGTTTTTGTTGGTTATAGTTTCTTCTATTATTAATATAAGGTGTGGCTTTCCTCCGTTGGCCAACCGGCCCTTGTCGGTCCGGTTCGTGGCATCGCGACAGCATCATGGGCCTCCCTCGCATGGGCCTCCCGTGATGGGAATGAGCCTTGCTTCAGGGTGTCGGTGATGTTCCGTTTCCTCCCCAAGAACACCTAATGGGTGCAAAGGTAACACATTTTTCTGAAATAGAACATGTTATGTTGTTTTTTTTGGGGGGGGTAAGTCGTTTTTTTTATTTTTTATAGGAGTGAGGACGGTCGAGAGAGGTAAAATTGCTTACCTTTGCAAGACGAATATCGGAAAACACGTAAATCACATGGAATACATGTCACAGGAAGGCTACGACGAACTCGTGGCCGAGTTGCGCGAACTGGAGCAGGTCGAACTGCCCCGTGTGCGTGACGCCATCGCCGAGGCCCGCGACAAGGGCGACCTGAGCGAGAACTTCGAGTATCGTGCCGCCCGGCGCGAGCAATGGCGCCTGCTCGGGCGCATACGCTTCAAGCAGCGTGTGCTCGAGCATGCACGGGTCATCGACAAGTCGAGGCTTCAGACCGACCGCGTGGGACTGCTGAGCCGCATCGAGATTACCAACCTGGCCAACGGACGCACGATGGCCTACACCATCGTGAACCCCCACGAGGTGAACCTTCGAGAGGGCAAGATCTCCATCAAGTCGCCCATCGCGCAGGCCCTGCTCGGCAAGCGCCAGGGTGACGAGGTGACGGCGCGCGTGCCCGCAGGCACCGTCCGCCTGCGCCTGGAGCGTGTGGAGCTGTAGCCGCATGGCCGGGAGAACGGAAAGGCGGCACATGTCGCATATTGGCGCGAGCGTGCCTTTTGGACTTTTTTTGAATGTCATTTGAAGAAAAAACATTCATTTGCATTGGTTTCTCGAGTTTTTTAATTATCTTTGTCATAGAATAGGCAGAGAAAGCTGGCAAGCAATGGCACGGTCTTTGCTGACGAAAGCTTAATGGAAAGGTGGAAACTGCTATTTCGTCTTATTTATATAAAAGGAAAGATTACAGATGAACAACGACTTTAGAAAGTATGCCACGAAGCATCTTGGCATGAACGGCCTGGTACTCGACGATGTGGTGAAAACCCAGAACAAGTATCTCAACCCCTATATCCTGGAGGAGCGTCAGCTCAACGTGACGCAGATGGATGTGTTCTCGCGCCTGATGATGGACCGCATCATCTTCCTCGGCACCGAGATTGACGACTACACCGCCAACACGCTCCAGGCACAGCTGCTCTACCTCGACTCCGTGGACAACAGCAAGGATATCTCTATCTATGTGAACTCGCCGGGTGGCGTGGTGACAGCCGGACTGGGCATCTACGACACCATGCAGTTCATCTCGAGCGACGTGGCCACAATCTGCACCGGCATGGCCGCCTCGATGGCCGCCGTGCTCCTCGTGTCGGGAGCCGAAGGCAAGCGCTCGGCACTGCCCCACAGCCGCGTCATGATCCATCAGCCGCTGGGCGGCGTGCAGGGACAGGCCTCCGACATCGAGATTGAGGCGCGCGAGATCATGAAGATGAAGAAGGAGCTCTATACCATCATCTCCAACCACTCGCACCAGTCATACGACAAGGTGTGGCAGGACAGCGACCGCAACTACTGGATGACCGCCGAGGAAGCCAAGGAATACGGCATGATCGACGCGGTGCTGACAAGAAAGAAGTGATAACCGGAAAATGAAGACAACAAAGAAATGCTGCAGCTTCTGCGGAAGAAGCGAGAACGAGGTGAGGCTCCTCATCAACGGGCTCCACGGATACATCTGCGAGGAGTGTGCCGTGCAGGCCTATAACATCGTGAAGAGCACGGGGCTGATGGAGCTGCCCGATGAGGACGAGCTGTCTGGCGACGGCAAGCCCGCCGAGGCTTATAAGCCCAGCAAGAAGGTGCCTAAGCCGCGTGAAATCAAGGAGTATCTCGACCAGTATGTCATCGGCCAGGACGACGCCAAGCGCACGCTTGCCGTGTCGGTCTACAACCACTACAAACGCCTGCAGCAGCCTGCCGGCGACGACGGTGTGGAGATTGAGAAGAGCAACATCATCATGGTGGGATCCACGGGTACGGGCAAGACCCTCCTGGCACGCACCATCGCCAAGCTGCTCGACGTGCCGTTTACGATCGTCGACGCCACGGTGTTTACCGAGGCCGGCTATGTAGGCGAGGACGTGGAGAGCATCCTTAGCCGTCTGCTGCAGGTGGCCGACTTCAACGTGGAGGCCGCCGAACGCGGCATCGTCTTCATCGACGAGCTCGACAAGATAGCGCGCAAGAGCGACAACCCCAGCATCACACGCGACGTCAGCGGCGAGGGCGTGCAGCAGGGACTGCTCAAGCTCCTCGAGGGAACGATGGTCAACGTGCCGCCGAAGGGCGGGCGCAAGCATCCTGACCAAGACTACATACACGTCAACACGAAGAACATCCTCTTCATCTGCGGAGGAGCGTTCGACGGCATAGAGCGCAAGATTGCACAGCGGCTCAACACCCACGTCGTGGGCTATAACTCGGTGCAGACCGTGCGCAACATCGACAAGAGCGACCTGATGAAATACATCCTGCCGCAGGACCTGAAGTCGTTCGGACTCATACCCGAGCTCATCGGCCGTCTGCCAGTGCTCACGCACCTCAACCCGCTCGACCGCGATGCCCTGAGACGCATCCTGGTGGAGCCCAAGAACTCCATCGTCAAGCAGTATGCCAAGCTCTTCGAGATGGACAAGATTGCGCTGACGTTCACCGACGAGGCCCTCGACTTCATCGTCGACAAGGCGGTGGAGTACAAGCTGGGTGCCCGTGGACTGCGCTCGATCGTCGAGGCAGTCATGATGGATGCCATGTTTGACGTGCCGTCGCGCCGCATCAGGAAGTTCGACGTGACACTCGACTATGCCAAGGCGCAACTCGACAAGGCACACATGGAACAACGCATGGAGTCGGCCTGACAAACCGGGCCTCCATAAGCTACTCAAACCACAATGAAAGACAATCTGATCCAACCACTGAAGCAGTATTTCGGCTTCGACAAGTTCAAGGGAGACCAAGAGGAAGTCATCCGCAACCTGATGGACGGCAACGACACCTTTGTTCTCATGCCTACAGGCGGAGGCAAGAGTCTGTGCTACCAGTTGCCCTCGCTGCTCATGCGGGGCACGGCCATCGTGGTCTCGCCGCTCATCGCCCTGATGAAAAACCAGGTCGATGTCATCAACGGACTGTCGGAGAACGACGGCTTGGCCCACTACATGAACTCATCGCTCAACAAGGCGGCCGTCAACCGCGTCGTGGAGGATGTGCAGACGGGCAAGACCAAGCTGCTCTACGTGGCACCCGAGTCGCTCAACAAGGAGGACAACCTGGCGTTTCTCGAGTCGTTTGAGATTTCTTTCTTTGCCATTGACGAGGCTCATTGCATCTCGGAGTGGGGACACGACTTCCGACCCGAGTACCGCAACATCAGGCCCACCATCGACAAGATAGCACGCCACCGGGGCGTCAGCAAGATACCCGTCATAGCCCTCACGGCCACTGCCACCGACAAGGTGCGCACCGACATCAAGAAAAGTCTCGGCATCGTCGGCGCCAAGGAGTTCAAGAGCTCGTTCAACCGCCCCAATCTCTATTATGAGGTCAGACAAAAGGTGAGCGAAGAAGATACTGACAGCCAGATCATCAGGTTTCTCCGCCAGCACGAGGGCAAGAGCGGCATCATCTATTGCCTGTCGCGCAAGAAGGTGGAGGAGCTGGCGCAGAAGTTGAAGCTCAACGGCTTCAAGGCCGCGCCCTACCATGCCGGGCTCGACACTGACGTGCGCACGAAGACACAGGACGACTTCCTGAAGGAACAACTCGACATCATCGTGGCGACCATCGCCTTCGGCATGGGCATCGACAAGCCCGACGTGCGTTTTGTCATCCATTACGACATCCCCAAGAGTCTGGAAGGATACTATCAGGAGACGGGCCGCGCAGGGCGTGACGGCGGGGAAGGCCTCTGCATCGCCTTCTACTCGCCCAAGGACCTGAAGAAGCTGGAGAAGTTTATGGACAGCAAGGGGGAGGCCGAGAAGGAAATCGGCCGCCAGCTGCTGCAGGAGACGAAGGCTTACGCCGAATCGTCGATCTGCAGGAGAAAGATGTTGCTCCATTATTTCGGTGAAGACTATCCGAAGGACAACTGCGACAACTGCGACAACTGCAAGCACCCCAAGAAGTCCAAGGAGGCCTTGGAAGCGCTGCTTGTCGTGCTCCACGCCGTCAAGGCGGTGAAGGAGAATTTCGACCAGTCCTACATCATTGACTTTGTCAGAGGGCGCCGCACCGACAACATCGTGAGGCACGGGCATGACCAGCTGCCCGAGTTCGGAGCGGGCGAGAAGATCAATGAGGAGGATTCGGCCATTTGGAACCCCGTGATACGGCAAGCCATGATATCCCATTACCTCCACAAGGACGTGGAGAACTACGGGTTGCTGAAGCTCACCGCCGAGGGCAAACGGTATATGCAAGACCCCAAACCGTTCATGGTGGTGGCCGACCGTGAGTTTGACGAGACCGACGAGGGAGGCGAAGGCGTGTCGAGTGCCCTGGACGAGGAACTGCTCGCCATGTTGCGCGGCCTGCGTAAGGACGAGGCGCGCAAGCACAACCTGCCGCCCTATGTCATCTTCCAGGACCTGTCGCTCACGCAGATGGCAACCAACTATCCGGTGACCATGGAGGAACTGCAGCAGGTGCAGGGAGTGGGGCAGGGCAAGGCCAAGAAGTACGGCCGGCCGTTCCTCGACCTCATCAAGAAATACTGCGAGGAGAACAACGTCAAGCGTACCGACATCCTCAGGGTCATCAGCCTGCCCAACAAGTCGATGAGGAAACAGAAAATCATTGAGCTCATCGACAAGCGCATACCGCTCGAGGAAATTGCCAGGTCGCAGGGATATAGCTTCGACGAACTGCTTGGTGACATCGAGGCCATCGTCAACAGCGGCATCAAGGTGAACATCGACTATTACCTCAACGACGACGAAGTCATCGACCCTGACGAGGTGGCCGACATCTACGACTATTTCCGTGAGAGCGACAGTGACGACATCGACAAGGCCATCGACGAGGCCGACATTTATGATGATGAAGACGGACTGACGGCAGAGGAGAAAGTCAGACTGGTGTTCATCAAGTTCTTCTCAGAAATGGCCAACTGACGACACTCCCCGGCCGGAGAGGGGCGGAAAAGCACACGTTAAATTGCATTAAACAAGAAAGAAAATTCTACTGGATGACGGCGTAAGTGGATTTTTATTGCTAAATTTGCACGCAATAAATTCCTAAAGTTACATTTATGTCATCATTTGTTGCAGATAAAATTGTAATGGACGGCCTTACTTTCGACGACGTCCTGTTGATTCCCGCTTATTCTGAGGTGTTGCCCAAGGAGGTGACGTTGAAAACGCGCTTCTCCCGGCACATCGACTTGAATGTACCGTTTGTAACGGCGGCCATGGACACCGTGACCGAGTCGTCAATGGCCATCGCCATCGCACGCGAAGGCGGCATCGGCGTCATCCACAAGAACATGTCTATCGAGGAGCAGGCGCGCCAAGTGGCCATCGTCAAGCGTGCCGAGAACGGCATGATCTATGACCCTGTCACCATCCGTCGCGGTAGCACCGTCGCAGATGCGCTGGGCATGATGCACGAATACCACATCGGTGGCATTCCCGTCGTTGACGAGGAAAACCATCTCGTGGGCATTGTCACCAATCGTGACTTGCGTTTCGAACGCAACATGGGCAAAAAGGTCGACGAAGTGATGACAAGCGAGAACCTGGTGACCACACACCAGAAGACTGACCTTGCCGCTGCAGCACAGATCCTGCAGGAGAACAAGATCGAGAAATTGCCGGTGGTGGATGCCGGCAACCATCTGGTGGGACTGATTACCTATAAGGATATCACCAAGGCCAAGGACAAGCCCAATGCCTGCAAGGATGAGAAGGGACGTCTCCGCGTGGCCGCCGGCGTGGGTGTCACCCGCGACACGCTCGACAGAGCACAGGCTCTCGTTGACGCCGGTGTCGACGCCATCGTCATAGACACTGCACATGGACATTCGGCAGGTGTCGTCGGTAAGTTGCACGAAGTGAAGAACGCTTTCCCGAACCTCGACGTCGTGGTGGGCAACATCGCCACGGGCGAGGCAGCCAAATACTTGGTTGACAACGGCGCTGACGCTGTGAAAGTGGGCATCGGTCCGGGTTCTATCTGCACGACGCGTGTCGTGGCAGGTGTCGGCGTGCCCCAGCTGAGCGCAGTATACGATGTCTACTCTGCACTGAAAGACACGGACGTGCCTCTGATTGCCGACGGTGGCCTGCGCTATTCAGGCGACATCGTGAAGGCTTTGGCCGCTGGCGGAAGCAGCGTGATGATCGGTTCGCTCGTGGCCGGCACCGAGGAGAGCCCCGGTGAGACCATTATCTACAACGGACGTAAGTTCAAGAGCTACCGCGGTATGGGTTCGCTCGAGGCCATGGGACAGAAGAACGGCTCCAGCGACCGCTATTTCCAGGGAGATACCAAGGACGTGAAGAAACTGGTGCCGGAAGGCATCGCCGGCCGCGTGCCTTACAAAGGCACCGTGCAGGAGGTAATCTATCAGCTCATCGGTGGCCTGCGTTCAGGAATGGGCTATTGTGGTGCAGCCACCATCAGTAACCTGCACGATGCCAAGTTCGCACGCATCACCAACGCTGGTGTGCTGGAGAGCCACCCGCATGACATCGCCATCACCAGTGAGGCTCCTAACTACAGCCGTCACGAGTGACCCGCACCTTAACACCTTTCCCAGGACCGAGAGACTTTTGCTAAGGTGTCTTGGAGTTGCGGGCAACTGCTGTCTGGGATGAGGTGTGCGGAAAGAACGGAGAATAACAAGCTCTCCCTCCTCCATGGCGGACGGAGGGAGAGCTACTTGAAATAAACATGAAAAAGAAACTGTTGTTGGGCGCTATGCTGATGTGTGGCACCTTATCTTTTGCGCAATCCGCTGACCCCGTTGTGATGACTATCAACGGCAAGGATATCCTGCGCTCCGAGTTTGAATACTCTTATAATAAGAACAACGCTGACGGAGTCATCGACAAGAAAAGTGTTGCCGACTACGTGAACTTGTTTGTCAATTATAAGTTGAAGGTGGAGGCAGCCAAGGCGGCGCACCTGGACACGCTGAAATCGTTCCAGACGGAGTTTGCGGGCTATCGGGACATGCAGGTACGCCCCACGATGATCAACGACGCTGACGTGGAGGCCGAGGCCAAGAAGATTTACACACAGACACAACAGCAGATTGACAACAATGGCGGAATGGTCAGTGTGGCGCACATCCTGTTGCTTGTCGGGCAGAAGGCTTCTGCCGATGAGCAGAAAGCGGCCAAGCAGCGCATTGATTCCATCTATACGGCCTTGAAGAACGGTGCCGACTTTGCCGAGATGGCCAAGAAATATTCGCAGGATCCCGGGTCTGCCAAGAAAGGCGGCGAACTGCCACTGATTTACAAGGGACAGACCTTGAAAGAATTTGAGGACCAGGCATGGGCACTCAAGGATGGCGAGATGAGCCAGCCGATACAGTCGGCGGCCGGATGGCACATCATCCTCAAGAAGGGACACCAGAACTTCTATAGCTACGAGAGCCAGCGCGACGCCATCATGAGGTTTATCGACCAACGCAACCTGCGCGAGCAAATCATCGACCAGAAGCTCGACACGCTCGCCAAGCAGGAGCATACCACCAAGGCACAGCTGCTCAAGGACAAACTTGCGCAGATGGAGACGCAAGACCCCTCACTGAAATATCTCATCCAAGAGTATCACGACGGTCTGCTGCTCTACGAAATCAGCAACCGCACGGTGTGGGAGAAGGCTCAGAAGGATGAGGCCGGACAAGAGGCCTTCTTTAAGAAGCATAAGAAAAACTACAAGTGGGACCAACCCCGTTTCAAGGGCATTGCCTATCGCACGCGTGAGGCGGCAGATGTCGACAACGTGAAGAAGGCCGTCAAGGATGTGTCGTTTGACAAGTGGGCCGACGTGCTCCGCAAGACGTTCAATGCCGACTCGGTGCTGCGCATCCGTGTGGAGAAGGGAATCTTCAAGAAGGGAGACAACGCGCTCGTTGACCATGAGGTGTTTGATGTCGACACGATAGCCAAGCCCATGAAAGACTACCCGCACACAGCCGTCTACGGCAAGGTGCTCAAGGCACCCAAGGAGTTGTCGGATGTCCGCGCCCTTGTGGTGGCCGACTACCAGGATTATTTGGAGAAGCAGTGGGTGGACGAACTGCGCAAGCAGTTTGCCGTGAAGGTGAACGATGACGTCCTCAAAACGGTGAATAAGCATTGATATATGAAGAAAACGATTTATACCATAGCCGGAATGTTGGCTTTCGGAATGACGGCCATGTCCGGTGTGGGCGTGGATGCCTTGGGACACCGTGACGTGACCGCTCCCTATAATGAAGCCATAGTTGCCCCAGCCTTGGCAGACTCGGTTGCCGACGACTCGGTGATGCGCGCTGAAATACCCGTTCCCGAAAGCAGTGTCATCGACGAGGTGATATGGGTGGTGGGTGATGAGCCTATCCTGAAATCGGATGTTGAGGCCATGCGCATGCAAGGACTTGCCGAGGGCATTACGTGGGGAGGCGATCCCGACTGTGCCATCCCTGAGCAGTTGGCCGTGCAGAAATTGTTTCTTCACCAGGCGGCCATCGACTCCATAGAGGTGTCTGAGAGCGAGATAGCAAGCGGCATCGACCAGCAGATAAACCGCTGGATACAGATTGCCGGTTCGCAGGAGAAATTGGAGGAGTACAGGAAGCAGACCATCAAGGAGATGCGTGCCGAGATGCATGATGAGTTCAAGAACCAGCAACTCATCGAAAAGATGCGCAAGAAGTTGGTGGAGGATGTCAATGTGACGCCTGCAGATGTCAGGATGTATTTCCGCAACATGTCTTCCGACAGCATACCCTTCGTACCTACGGAGGTCGAGGTGCAAATCATCACACGGCAACCCAAGATCAAGCAGGAGGAGATAAACCGCGTGAAGAACCAGTTGCGCGACTTCACCGAGCGTGTGAGCAAGGGCGAGTCGTCATTCGCGGCACTGGCGCGTCTCTATTCTGAAGACCCCGGCTCCGCTCGCCAGGGCGGTGAGATGGACTACATCGGACGCGCGATGCTTGACCCGGCGTTTGCCAATGTGGCGTTCAACCTGACCGATCCCAACAAAATATCCAAGATTGTGGAGACGGAGTTCGGCTATCACATCATACAGCTCATTGACAAGCGTGGCGACAAGATCAAGGTGCGCCACATCCTCCTGAAGCCGAAGGTTTCGCAAGATGAAATCAAGACAGCGATGAACCAGCTCGACTCGGTGGCCAATGACATACGTGCTGCACATTTCTCGTTTGAGGAGGGTGCTACCGTCATCTCCGATGACAAGGACAGCAAGAACAACAAGGGCCTGATGTCCAACTCCACCAATGATGGCATGACATCCCGATTCCAGATGAAAGACTTGCCGACAGAGGTGGCGAGGGCTATCGACACCATGAAGGTGGGCGAAATCTCTGCGCCCTTCGAGATGGTCAGCAGAAACAATGGAAAGACCGTGGTGGCTATCGTCAAGCTGAAGTCGCGTATCGACGGACACAAGGCAACCATCACTGAGGACTTCCAGGTCATGAAGGATGTGGTCTTGGCCAAGGAACGAGAGAAAGTGCTCACAGACTGGGTGGTGGACAAGATCAAGCATACCTATGTGAGGATGAAGGACCGTTACAAGAATTGTAATTTCCAATATCAGGGATGGATTAAATGACGGCGAACAAAAGACACAGACGATTTATTAGCGGGCATAGGGTCATCATGACGATGGCTCTATGCTTCTTTGTCATAGGTTCCCTGCAAGCCTTTCTGGCTCCACGCAAGGACAAGAAGAAACCTACGGACAATAAAGTGTACCTGCTCCATGCCGACGAATTGCGCTATGACATGGCAGGTCTCAATCCGGATGCGCAGATAGCCAAAGGACATGTGGCATTCATGCACCAGGGGGCATACCTTGATTGCGACAGCGCCTATTTCTACCAAGGTTCCAACTCCGTGAAGGCGTTTGGGCATGTGCGGTTCCGCCAGGGCGACACGTTGTCGTTGACATGCGTCCGTGCCTGGTATGACGGTGAGGGGCAGATCATGGAGGCGCGTGAGAACGTGGTGCTTAAGCACAGGCAACAGACACTTTATACCGACAGTCTCAATTATGACCGTTTGTATGAATATTCCTACTTCTTCAACGGCGGCAGGCTGGTGGACGGCCACAGCGAGTTGAGTGCCGACTGGGGGGAGTACCACACCCAGACGCGCTTGGCGAAGTTCAACTATGACGTACAGCTCCGCACTCCTAAGAATCATGTCTCCACTGATACGTTGTATTATGACACACGGAACGCCCGTGCCCATGTGGTTGGCAAGTACACGGCTGACCGGGGACACGGCAAGGTCGGTCCGTCTGTCATACATGGCGACAATGGGGTCGTTACCACGGAGAACGCTTATTTCAACACGCGTGACGACCAGGCAGAGATGTTCGGACGTTCCACAGTCGTCAACCAAGAGAAGACCATCACGGGCGACACCTTGTATTATGACAGCAAGACGGGCTACAACCGTGGTCTTGGCAATGTGGTCTTTGTCGACACAAAGAACCGCAACATGCTGACCTGCGGCGAGGTGGTCTATAACGAGAAGACAGGCAAGGGGTTTGCCACACGCGATGCGCTGGCTACCGACTTTTCGCAGAAGGACACGCTGTGGATGCACTCCGACACGATGCGCATAGAGACGTTCAATATCAACACCGACTCTGTCTACCGTAAGGTGCATTGCTATCCGCATATGAGGGCCTATCGTGCAGACGTGCAGGCGGTGTGCGACTCGCTGGTCTTCAGTTCCCAGGACTCATGTGTGACGTTGTACCGCGATCCCATCGTATGGAACGGCTCGCGGCAGTTGCTGGGAGAGGTCATCAAGGTCTTTATGAACGATTCCACAGTGCGTGAGGCCCATGTGCTCGGGCAGGCCTTGTCGGTGGAAGTCATGTCCGACAGTATCCATTACAACCAAGTGTCGTCGCGCGACATGTTTGCCTATTTCCTGGATGGAACCATACGCCGGAGCGACGCCATAGGGACCGTGCGCTCGGTTTATTTCCCGGTCGACGGAAAAGACTCGACGCTCATTGGACTCAACTATATGGAGACCGACACCATGCGCATGTATATCTCTCCCGCACGGAAGCTCGACCACATCTGGACCAACAAGGTGCAGGCCACATTGTACCCGATGACGCAGATTCCGCCAGCCAAGTTGAAGCTTGAGAGCTTTGCGTGGTTTGAAGCCATCCGCCCGACCGACAAGGATGATGTGTTCGTCTGGCGGGGCAAGGCCAAGGGCACAGAACTCAAGAACATCGTGCGCCACGCTGCGCCTCTCCAACGCCTGAACCCATGAACCTGCTCTTCCAAACAGCGAAACCACGGCGCTTCAGTCACACCATGGTCTATTGTGATGAGCGGCGGGAACGCTTGCAGAAGCTCGAAGCGCAAGCCCGGCGCGAACTGGGCATGGACGCTGGCATCCGTCCTGAGGACAGCCAGTGGGCCGATGACGGGTTGCGCCCCAGGGTGAAACTGGGCTTCCGTCGCAGTGATTTGACGCGGCGGCGTTCGGTGGTGCCCTCTTTGGCCATAGTGGCCCTGTTGGCGACCATCGTCTTGGCCTGTCTCTTGCCATGGCTTTGAGGCTCCCCCCCCCCCATTTGTTTATTGTGTTAGCAAAAGGAATTATTCATGAGTGATATTATACAATTGTTGCCCGATTCGGTGGCCAATCAGATAGCCGCCGGCGAGGTCATCCAGCGTCCCGCCTCGGTGATTAAGGAGCTGGTGGAGAACGCTGTGGATGCGGGTGCCACACGCATTGACGTGATGGTGGTCGACGCCGGCCGCACCTCCATTCAGGTTATCGACAATGGCAAGGGCATGTCGGAGACCGATGCGCGTCTCTCCTTTGAGCGGCACGCCACGTCCAAGATACGTCAGGCCGACGACCTGTTTGACCTCCACACCATGGGGTTTCGCGGGGAGGCTCTGGCTTCGATAGCTGCCGTGGCTCAGGTGGAGCTCCGGACGCGTCAGCAGGGCGAGGAAATCGGCACGCATCTGTCCATTTCTGGCTCGCGTTTCACAGGCCAGGAGGCTTGTGCTTGCCCCGAAGGTTCCAATTTCTTGATAGAGAACCTTTTCTATAATGTGCCTGCCCGTAGGAAGTTTCTGAAATCAAACACTACCGAACTCAACAATATCCTCACTGCTTTCGAGCGCATCGCGCTGGTCTATCCCAAGATCTCGTTCACCTTCCGCAGTAATGGCTCGGAGATGTTCAACCTCCGAGCCGGGGGCTTGCGCCAACGCATCGTCGATGTCATCGGCAAGCGCATCAACCAAGACCTGTTACCCCTCAATGTGGAGACCTCGGTGTGTGCCATTCACGGCTTTGTGGGCAAGCCGGAGAGTGCCCGCAAGAAAGGTGCGCAACAATACTTCTTCGTCAATGGCCGCTACATGCGGCATCCTTATTTCAGCAAGGCCGTCATGTCGGCTTTCGACCGCCTGGTGCCCCAAGGCGAGCAAGTGCCTTATTTCATCTACTTTGATGTGGATGCCCATGACATTGATGTCAATATCCATCCCACGAAGACCGAGATTAAGTTTGAGAACGAACAGGCCATCTGGCAGATTCTCTCGGCTGCGGCCAAAGATGCCGTGGGCATGTTCAACAATGCTTCCGCCATCGAGTTCGACACAGAAGGCAAACCCGATATCCCCCTGTTCGACCCGACCCGTCAGGCAGGTCAGCCCAAGGTTGACTTCAATCCACAGTACAATCCCTTCAATACCACACCCGCTGCAACATCCCATACGAGCAAGCTGGGCGGTGGCATGACCGACGAGTTGCGCACATCTCGCATGACCGACCAGTGGCAACAGCTCTACGAAGGTCTTGACAGTTCTGCCGCCCCCCGGCAGGAGCCGCTCTTTGACGAACCTGTCATATCCTCGCCGTCCGAGAGCGTCATCGCGGAGAAGTCGCCTGTCCACTACCAGTATAAGGGCCGCTATGTGATGACGGCTGTGAAGTCGGGACTGATGCTTATCGACCAGCATCGCGCCCACGTCCGCGTCCTCTTCGAGAAATACCAGCGTCAGTTGGCCGCCCACAAGTCACACTCGCAGAAGCTTCTCTTCCCCGAGACCATACAGTTTACCGCACAGGAGGCCGTCACGCTCGGCCAGGTCCAGGAAGAGATGGCGGCCATGGGCTTCGACCTGTCGCCGCTGGGCGACAATACCTATTCGGTCAACGCCATTCCCGAAGGTCTCGAGGGTATCGACGTGGTGTCGCTGGTACGCGATATGGTGGCTGGGGCCCAGGAAAAGGGTGCCTCTGCCGTCCAGGAAATCAACGACTCGCTGGCCCTGAGCATGGCGCGTGCCGCTGCCATCCCCTATGGACAGGTTCTGGGCAACGACGAAATGGAAAACCTTGTCAACGAACTCTTCCTGTGCCAAAACGCCAAGTATACCCCAGACGGCAAGAGCGTGCTCAATATTGTCAAGCAAAAAGACATCGAACAGATGTTCGGTTAAAAACACGGAAATGCTTTCTTAACGTGGCAAAGGAGATACAGCAGGCACTGTTGTCTGCCAAAGAAAGACTTTGTGCAAAAAAAATTGATAATTTTATCGGAAATAAAGACACAATTTAAAAAATATTATTAACTTTGCCAACAATAGGAATGTTAAACAAGTTTTTTTGATATTTATTATTGATAGTTAAACAAATAAAGGTTATGAAAAAGTTATTGATTGCTTTGGCTTTTGCTGGTCTTTCTCTGTCCTCACAGGCCCAGGAGACTGCAGATCCTACACTGAAGTACAGTGTTGCCACCAATTCTTTCTGGAGCAACTGGTTTGTCCAGGGTAACTTCACATGGACGGCTTTCTACTCAAATGAGGAGAAGGGCATGGGATGGACTAAGAATCCTTTCAAGGATTTCCGTCGCGACATGGGCTTCTCAGTAGCTGTCGGTAAGTGGTTTACTCCCGGAATCGGTCTCCGTACCAAGTTCAACGGCGTATGGGGAAAGGATGTCCCTAAGGAGAATGCCGAAAATACTTGCATGCACAACCACTACTGGAACATCCAGGAGCAGGCTTTGCTCAACCTGAGCAACCTCTTCTTCGGTTACAATCCCACCCGTGTGTGGAACCTCTCTCCGTTTGCTGGTGTCGGTGTTGTCCGCAACATGAGCCTCAACTCTTATGAGATTGCTGCCAGTGCCGGTTTGCTGAGCCAGTGGAGATTGACCAATCGTCTGCAGCTCAACCTCGAGCTCCAGTACAATGTTATGGGTGATGACTTCGAGGGTGTCGATGAGTCTTATCCCTACGGTGGCCACTCTAAGAAGAACCACGACCAGATTGTCTCTGCTGAGATCGGTCTGACCTATAACCTCGGTCACAATACTTGGAACAAGGTGCCTGACGTGGATGCCATCAAGGCTCTCTCACAGAGCCAGATTGACGCACTCAATGCCCAGCTCAACGATGCCAACGCCGAGAACGCTCGCCTGAAGAACCTGCTGGCCAACCAGAAGCCCGTCGAGAGCAAGGCCGTGAAGGAGTTTGTCAACACTCCGGTCTCTGTGTTCTTCAACATCAACAAGACCAACATCGCTTCACAGAAGGATCTTGTCAACATCGAGGGTCTGGCCAAGTATGCCAAGGCCAACGGTGCCAAGCTGAAGGTTGACGGCTACGCTGACAGCGCTACCGGTAACGAGAAAATCAACCAGAGACTCTCTGAGGGCCGTGCCAACACTGTTGCCGACGAGCTCGTGAAGATGGGTGTCGACCGCAGCAAGATCACCACGCAGGGTCATGGTGGTGTTGATGAGCTGTCACCTGTCTCATTCAACCGTCGTGCTACTGTCCAGGTGACCGACTAATCACTGCATATTCAGACAGCACATATTGGGCGTCTCTCCTTTGGGAGGGACGCCTTTTTAGTGAATCTACAAATTACTTGGTATGGTTTTGACATGCGGATATGAACGTTTTGCAACTGGCTTGTATATGGAAATATGTAGATGCCGTATTGCATTTTCGTGTGTTCCGGATTTCATTAATTGAGAATTTTATGGTTTTTGAAACAATTTTCCCCAAAAAAGTTTGCAGTGTGGGAAAATAGTCGTATCTTTGCACCCGCAATTCAGAGCATGGGCGTTTAGCTCAGTTGGTTTAGAGCATCTGCCTTACAAGCAGAGGGTCGGCGGTTCGAATCCGTCAACGCCCACCAGGGGTGTATCCTGTGGCCTTTCGGGGCTGCAGGATTTTTGTTTTATATCTTTTTGTTTTCTCCGTTGTCATCCTTGTGACTGCAAGCACTTGGCAGAGATCCGAAGCGTAACCGTTCCGGATCAAGATTTCCGGTTGCGTTGCGTAAGATTGTTTTTTATCGTCACTTAGTTGCGTTTCATCATCTCCACCCTTTTTTTCGCATATTCGGTAAACTCGTTGCGTGTGACAGTCTTCTCGCCTGTGGGGCGCGTGATGGTAAGGCTTGCTGAGTCGGCAACCTGCACGGCAGTGAAGATCTGCTGTCCGTTGTCGAATTGCAGTGCCAGGCCGTTGAGCCCTGTGGCAATTGGCTCATCTTTCACGGGGATGTGGGGTGTGTACCAGACTATTGTCTTTCCGTCGGGCGAGATGGCTTTCAGACATTCAAATCCCAATATTTCCTTTTTCTCCCCGTCCACGGGGATGAAGGGTGCGCCGTTGAGGCTGTCGGCAATGATGAAGTCCTTACCAAACAATTGAGTCTTGTCTAGCATGATGCCCTCGGCATGGTTCTTGTAGGTGTAGTTTCCCGCTTGTGCCTGCACGGCGGCATTGATGTCTATCGTCTTTCCCATGAACACGATTTCCTGTTTCTCTTTGCTGGGCACAGCCCGGTATTCGCTCTCGTCTCCCTTGATCACCAGTCGAAAGGTCATCACCACATCTTTGTAGGCGGCTGCCAGGCTGCTGCGCATGGCCTCGGGCAAGCCGGAGTCGGCGAAGAGTTGTGGCGAGGTGGTGTTGTAGGTGGCTTGATAGGTCACGGTCAGCTCTTGGGCTGAGGCAGTGAGCGCCTGCAATGTCATGAACAATGCTACAATTGCTTTTCTCATATTACTTGTCTTTGATTTGGTTTTTCAATACTTGACCGTGACGCCGGCCATGATGTGTCCGGGCATGTACCATGTGAGGCTGTTCACGGAGTAGTAGGCCGATGTGAGGCCCGTCATCTGCTTGCGTTCGCACAGGTGCATGATGTCGGCTCCTTGCAGCTTCAGTAGGATGCTTTTTGTCAGTTCATAGCGGCATTCGAAGCCGTAGTACAGGTTTCTGGTGCTTGTGCTGCCTGAGCTGTAGGTGGCCAGTCGCGCGTCGACGCTTGCGTACAGTATTTTGTTATGCCATGTGATCTGGCCTGTGAGGTTGTTGGTTGTGAGGCGGAAGGGCGAGGGTGTTCCCGTGTGTGAGCGGCGCGACAGGTCCCACCGCAGTTTGCCGTTGAATCCTCGTTTGTAGTAGCTTGCCATCTGCAGCGACAATAGGAGCCCATGCGAGGCGGTGCGGTAGCAGGCGTCGTCGTTGAAGAAGGGTGTCCGCGTGTAGTCGTACTGCACCTGGCCGCGGATGTTCACGGGTATGTCAATCAGCTTGTATTCTGCCGACGACATGAGCATGAGCCTGTTTTCGCGGTCGCCCGTCTGTTTCTCGATGATGCTGACATAGGCGTCCTGGTGGTAGTTGTACGCCGTTGGACTTTTCACGTTCTCATAGGAGGCCATGCTGATGAAGTTCAGTCCCATGTGCTGCAGGGACAGCAGGTGGGACAGTGATGCCTTGTGCGTGGCAGAAAACAGCTCGTCCACTTGGCTGCTCTCCACTTGGTGGTACGACTTCAGCCATCGCCCGTCTGTGAGGTCAGCTATGTCTCTCTTGTCCTTTTTCCATTCGTAGTTCATCACCAGGTGGTGGTATGGCGAGAACTGGTACTTGGCTTGCAAGGCGGGTGAGAGAAAATGGGTGCTGTTCTTCAGGAAGCTCCGCTTGAGGACGGTGTCCGCATGAATCAAGACATAGCGTGCCCTGAACGAGAGGCTCAGCTTGCCTTGGTCTTTCCCGACCGCCACCTCGCCATGATAGGTGGCATAGTCGATGCGCGCGTCGTTGTCGTATCCAGTCGCTGGGCGCTCTTGGCTGATGCCGGTCGTGAGGTGCTGCTTGTCCTCCTCTCCCTTGAGGGCTATTCGCAGGAAGTAGGCGTTGGAAAGGCGATGCAGGTAGTAGAGATGCGCGGTGCTGATGGTGCTGTTGTTTCGGTAGCTATAGGCGTGTGTGTTCTCCAAGTCCAGGGAGGGAGCGTAGTAGTCCCTGTCCGACTCAAAGGCGGATGTCTCCTTTTGGCGTAGGACATAGATGTTCAGGTTGAGGCTGAGCACATGCTTGCCAAGCCGCTTGGCAAGGAACAGGTCGTTCTTGATGTGCCATGTGCTGGGTTTTGATGAGGCCGTGAGGATGTCACCTTTCATGAGACGGCTTGTCTCGTCAGCTTTCTGCGCGGCCAGCATGACATTGCCTGTGTAGACCAGGCTGAAGTCTTTTCGGGGTGTGTAGGTCAGTTTGATGTTGGCCAAGCCATTGTGCTGCCTGCTGCTTTCCTGGGTGTCCTCCATATAGTTGAGCCCCGAGAGATAATGGTATTGGTTCTCCTTGTGAGTATGGTATCGGTCGAGCCCGTAGATGCCGCCTATGGTCACCTTGACTTTTTGCGACGGCATGTATGAGCTGTTGATAGAAACCATGCCGTTGGTGCGGCGCTCCATGTCCCTACGGTTGTTGGTGAAGGCCGAGAACGCCTCCAGCTTGTTGGCGAGCAGCTCCATCGGGTCGTCGCCGCTCAAGAGGTTGCCCATGCCTCCGCTGAACTGCATGATGTCTTGGAATGTGATTAGGCGGTTTCCCGTGTTGTTGGCCGCCAAGATGCCCGACGTCATCCATTTCTTGCCAATGTGCAGCGACGAGTTGCGTACGTTGTATTTGTTCATGACACCTCCGATTCCCTCCACCTCGCCCTTGATGCGGTTCTTGGCCTTCTCGTCCACGCCCACGTTGAGCACGGTCTCGTTGGTTGAGCGAAACCCATCGTAGATGTCATATTCTGAGTAGTTGTCGATCACTTGCACCTTCTTGATGCCGTCGGCCGAGAGGTTGTCGAGTGGTATCGACGTGTTGCCTTGAAACAGGTCGTTGTCTTCCAGCAGGATGCGGCTCACCTTTTTCCCCTTGGCTGTGACTGTTTTGGTATCTTCGTCCACGCGGATGTTTGGCAACCTGCCTAGCACATCTTTTAGGGTGCGCTCGCTTCCCGAGGTGAACCGGTTGGCGATGTAGGTCGTCGTGTCGCCGTTGACTGTGACGCCATGCGAGACGACGGTCATCTCCCTGAGCTCCACGCTCTCGCCGATCTGGAGATCGACAGCGATGTGAGCGTCTCCCCAAATCATGATTTTCTTCTTGCCGGAGCTGCGGTTCAAGAAGGAGGCCCAGACCAAATAGCTGCCCTTGGCAACTCCCTTGAAGCAGAAACAGCCTTTGTCATCAGTAAGCACGTTTTGCACCAAACTGTCATTCCTCATTTGCAAGAGGTAGACGGTAGCGCCTGCAAGCTCGTCATGGCCCTCACCGAACACCTTCCCACCCACTGTTCCTTGACCTTGGGTGAGAGTGTGGAAAAAAAAGGCGAAGATGAACGTGAGTGCAAGACGCATAGCGTAAGGCTTTTAGTGAATAACCATTAATAACAACTTATTTTGATAGCCAATTTATGATGGTTCTTAAAGTGACTTTATTTTTTGAAGCCAAAGTACCTTTGCTGTATAGGATGCATGCGAAGTGAAACAGAATGGCTATAGTCGCAGCTAGTATAAGAAGCGAAACTATGATTTGGCATGTAATCCCATGTTTGGCAACGATGGGAATAGCGGCAATGGGACTAGACATCGGAAAATAGGACAATCGTGTAAGCCATTGCGAGCCACTGCCAAAATCCTTAATTACATACACGAACGTAACGAGCAGAGGAATGGTGACCACCAATGAAAATTGTTGAGTGTTGGTGTTTTCGTTGGAAATGGCACCAAGAATGGAGAACAAAATGCAGTACAATAAGAATCCACCGACAAGATATAACAAGTAGATGACGACAAATTCCGCCAATTGGCCTATGGGTATCGACGTGAACGTCTGAAGTAGGGCTTCAAAGGCACGATGGTCAATGTTGAATGTTGGAATGTTGAGAGCTAGAAGGATTGCCGCAATGGCGACCGCACACCAAACAGCCAATTGTAGAAAGGCTGCGAGAAGGCACGCCGCAAGTTTTCCTCCCATGATGATTTTGGGAGACATGGCCGACAGGAGTATTTCGCTTATCTTGTTTACTTTTTCACGTCCGCTCATCCGTAATATCGCACTTGCAAATTGCAATACAATCAAGTAAGTCAAAAACACGGATGCCATGGATATGCCCATGAGTTTGTAACGTGGATTTTCGATGTGTGTCTCCATGCTAATCTTTTTGCCCTCTTGTGCCTTGACCTTGGCCAGGTTCACTCCCAAATGTGCTTCGGCCATATTCTTTTCTAAGTCGTTTCGTATTGCTTGTTGGGTGGTTGGGTGAAGCACGTATGTGGAATATATTCGGCATGTCACGACGCTGTCACAGGCTTGGTTTATACATATGTATGCGTCATATCCCTTCTCTTGCCAACCATTGTCTGTGCCATATTTCACTTGTAATGTTGTGGTTGGCTCGATGGGGGAAATCAAGTGGCTCTGATTATTTACTAAGACGGAATCCACATGTCCGCTGTTGTAGTTGACAACGAACATTACAATCAATGCCAAAGGCGGTATGAGAGATATCAGCCAAAACGACTTGGTTTTTGTCAGAACCGTAAGTTCAAACTTCAATATGCTGTAAAACAACCGTCTGTTCATGTGTGAAAATTCTTATTTGTTACTAAGTTGGATAAAGATGTCCTCCATGGACAAAACTTTGCGGGAAATGCTATTCACCTCATAACCGTCTAACAACTCTAATGCTTGGACCATGTCTGTTTGCGTGGATGCGCTGTTAGGTCTTGAAAGTTCCAAGTGCAGGACTCCTTGCTCTAGATGTGACAAAATGATGCGGAATTGTTTATCTAATTTTGCCCGCATGTCTTCAATGGCCATGTTGTCACAGGCGGAAATTTCTAAGACAAGCGTATTCTCTTTGGAAAAAGACTTCCTTACAGTGTTGACATCTCCTGATATTTCGATTCTGCCTTTGTGGAGCAAGATTACATCGCTGCATAAGTCCTCCACAGACTTCATGTTGTGAGTGGACAGAATGGTTGTTGCGCCTGTCGACTTTTGGTAGTCTTGGAGTATCTCCATAAAAAAGCGAAAATTCACTGGGTCAACACCCGAAAAGGGCTCGTCCATAAACAAAAGAGTCGGATTGCTTACAAGACAACTCATAAATTGCACTTTTTGCTGCATGCCTTTTGACAGTTCGGATACAAGGCGATGCTTCCAATTTGAGATGTTGAGCTTTTTGAGCCAAAAATCAACATTTTCTCGTGCTTGCTTTCGAGTTATTCCTCTTATGTTGGCAAAATAAACAAGCTGTGTTTCAATGTCAACGCCTGTATAGAGGCCTCTTTGCTCTGGAAGGTATGAAACGTTTTGGGAGAACGTCTTCATGTCCAGAGAAGCACCGTAGTCGATGACTCCTCTGTCGTAACTGAGTATTCTTGTCAAAATCTTAAGCAAGGTGCTTTTTCCGGCTCCATTGGGACCAACGAGGGCGCAGATGGAATGATCCGGGATGGAGCAAGAAATGCCGTCTAGGGCAATGTTGTTGCTGTATCTCTTAGTTAAGTTCTTGATAGTAATCATGAATTGCAACTTTTGGTGTAAAACATTTCCTTTGGGATATAAGTTCTTAAGAGAATAGGGCACAAATCCTTCCCTTGCGAAAGCCTTTCTTTATTTGCCATAAAAATCTTGTTGATGCATTTCCCGCAAAAATCATTGTGGTCACAGTGTCGGCATTCGTTCCTGTTTCCGTTTTCGGCACTAAGATTTATAGTTGCGAAAGCGGTGTAAAGGGAATTGCTATAAGAGAGAAAACTCAACTGTGGATCTTCTTTGAAATTGCCTAATATCCATTCGTTTCCCATCATATTGCAAGGTTGAACGTTGCCGTTGGCTTGGAATGAAAGCATGGCCCATCCTGCACCACACGACGGAATGGCATTGGCAATGCGTATTCCGCGTGTTCCCAAACGGCTAATTATAGTTTTGATACGTTTCCCGTATTTCTCTTCCAATTGCACGATTTTTGTTTCCAGCATGTCTCGCGATTTGCTCTTCCTGTCACTCATCATGCATCCATCTGACAATTTGTAGGTTCTTCCTTTTTCGATATTTTCAGGTACGCTCACCATTAAGTTCTGAATTCCTTGCGACAGCAAATGTTCGAAGAAATTGTCTACCTCGGTTATGTTTTCGTTGGTGAGCATGTAAACGACGCGTAGGTAATGTGGATCAAGTTCGTTTTTGATTCGGATTATGTTGTTTAAAGTTTGCTGAAACGTATAGCGGACTCCTCGTTGAAAATCATTGGTTTTTTCACTGAACCCGTCTATACTTATGCTGAACCCAACCTTGGAGCGGTATTTCTTGTAAATTTTCAGAGTAGATGATTGCAATACGACAGCATTGGTCATTATAGTAACCATTTCGAATTGTTTGCAAGCCTCTTCAAGTATTTTGTCAAAGTCTGGGTTGATGGTAGGTTCTCCACCTGTCAATTCCAAAGTTTTGACATTGCGTTCTTTTAGGACTTTGAATAAGTTGACGGTTTCTTTATAGTCGAGGCTTGTGCTCTTGTTAGGAGCAAAGCCTCCATAGCAATAACGACATTTTAAATTGCATTTCTCTGTAATTTCAATGCTGGCAGCACGGATGGGAGGCGTGCTCTCGATACATGTTTTCTGAGGAGTAGGTGAAATGGTGATGAATCCTAATCTTGACATGTTAGCAAAGAAATTGTTAAAACTTTCAAGAGATGCTTTATGCGTTTTAGAGATTTCCCTAAATATATCATTAATATCAGTTTGCCCATCTACCAATTTCAAGACGGGATATGCGCCAGAAGGAAGGTCAATGTTCTTTCCATTGCTTAAATCAAGGGCTATTCCGGATTGTTCGGATATAATAACGTGCTCTTTTAATTTGGGGTACATCATGTTCGCTCATTGTTAAGACCTCGGCAGGCAGCTTAAAACATAAAGGCTGCCGAGGTCTATAGGTGATTAGATGGTTGATAATGCTGCTACGCCAGCCCATGTTGCTACGGTGGCTCCGCATGCTCCACACAGAACACATGCTAGGCACCATACGCTTGTAATAATGTCTTCGTCTCCCTGAACTGCGGGTGAAGCTCCCATAGCTCCAAAATTCAATTCTTTCATTTTTAGTGATTTTAGTAAGTTTATAAATTGGTAGCGAAGAATTTTTCTCTTCTCGCTTTTTAGGTTATTACCGTTGCAAATATAATCTTTTTAGTTTAAAAAAAGTGTAAAAACTGAAACTATTTTTAGGAAAATGATTGCAAAATTACACTTTTGTGTAATTTTAGATGGGTGATTGAAAGAAAAACAGTATATTTGTAGGCGAAATTAATTGTCTTGAAAATGGATAACGAGAAAAAATCTTTGGATGTGGTATTGGACGTTTCGCCGTTAGCGTGTGCGGAACTTTTGAAAAATGCAGTCAAGGCGTTTGCGCGAAGTACATATCATGGCGTGTATGTTGTCGATCTGCTCAAGAATAATTTTCTGTACGTGTCTGATAATGTGGAAAGATTTTATGGGTTTTCTCATGAGGAAATTAAAAGAAAGGGCTTGGATTTTTATTTGGAAAATGTGCCGACTGAGGAACAGAAAGCACTGAGGGAGGTGAATGCAAAAGGGCTTTCCCTGTTTAGGCAATTGTCTGTTGGTGATTGTGGCGATTGCAGCTTGTCTTATGATTTTCATGTTAAGTATGGCAAAAAGACAAGGTTGTACCATCACGTTGCTACTCCATTTTTGTTGTCGGAAGATGGCCAAGTTAGATTAGTGCTGTGTTCAATATCCTTACCCCATCGAAGTGTGGCAGGACATTTCATTATGTACAATAAGGGGGCGAATTCCTATTATGAATACTTGTTAAGGGAACATTGTTGGAAGAAAAAATACATTCCGGCATTAAGCGAGATGGAACAAGAAATTCTTGCATTGTCGGCCCAGGGCTATACCATGTCTGATATGGCTGACATGTTGTGCCGTTCAGTCGACACGGTAAAGGCATCTAAAAAGAGATTGTTTACTAAGTTGGGCGTGAGGAACATTGCAAGTGCTGTGTCGTTTGCGTCTAATCTGGTAAAGTGAGCAACTCCATAGTCTCTGTCACCATGTGTGGGAGTTTGTCGCAGCATGAAGGATGTGACAGGGCGTTAAAAACCGTTAGACACAATACTTTTTATTGCGTGAATATCTATCGTGTCGAAATTAATTCGTAATTTTGCACGCGTGTTAATTTAAGGATATGAAACTCGATTTGTTGACAGCAATTTCTCCAGTCGATGGCCGTTACCGTGGTAAGACAGCGCCGCTGGCTGATTATTTTTCAGAGTATGCACTCATTCGTTATCGTGTGCGCGTTGAGATAGAGTATTTCATCACGTTGTGTGAACTGCCTTTGCCCCAACTCGCCTCGTTCGACCATTCGCTTTTCGATCGTTTGCGTGATATCTACCGCCACTTCAATGAAGAGGCGGCACAGCATGTGAAAGACATAGAGAAGATTACCAACCACGACGTGAAGGCCGTGGAGTATTTCATCAAGGAGGAGTTTGATAAAATCGGTGGCCTGGAGCCCTACAAGGAGTTCATTCATTTCGGTCTCACCTCGCAGGATATCAACAATACCAGTGTGCCTCTCTCGATGAAGGAAGCCCTGCACGATGTCTTCTGCCCACAGGTGGAGGAACTTATTGCCCAGCTGCAGCAGTATGCCGACGAGTGGAACGACGTGCCCATGCTGGCCAAGACCCACGGACAGCCCGCGTCCCCCACACGCCTGGGTAAGGAAATCATGGTCTATGTTTACCGTCTCACCGAGCAGCTCAACGAACTGAAGGCCTGCAAGATGACAGCCAAGTTTGGCGGTGCCACCGGCAATTTCAACGCCCACCATGTGGCCTATCCCAGCTACGACTGGAAGGCTTTTGCCAACCGCTTTGTCAGCGAGAAACTTGGCCTGGAGCGCGAGCAGTGGACCACACAGATCAGCAATTACGACTGCTTGGCTGCTGTGTTCGACGCCATCCGCCGTATCAACACCATCATCATTGACCTCGACCGCGATTTTTGGATGTATATCTCCATGGAGTATTTCAAGCAGAAGATCAAGGCCGGAGAGGTAGGCTCGAGTGCCATGCCCCACAAGGTGAACCCCATCGACTATGAGAACAGTGAGGGCAACCTCGGCATGGCCAATGCCGTGCTGCAGTTCCTTGCCAGTAAGCTGCCCGTAAGCCGTCTGCAGCGCGACCTTACCGACTCCACGGTGCTCCGCAACATCGGTGTGCCCTTGGGCCATAGTGTCATCGCCATACAGAGCACCCTTAAGGGCCTGCGCAAGCTCATCCTCAACGAGGAGAAACTTAGCGAGGACCTTGACAACACATGGGCTGTCGTGGCAGAGGCCATACAGACCATCCTGCGCCGCGAAGGTTATCCCCATCCTTACGAGGCTCTCAAGGCTCTCACGCGTACCAACGAGAAGATGACCGAGCAGACCATCCACGACTTCGTGGAGACACTCGAAGTCAGCGACAGTGTGAAGCAGGAGCTGCGCGCCATCACGCCGCACAACTACACAGGCATGTAAGCCCCCGTCTGCTGCAGGTCGGTGAGGCTTCAACAAAGGAAAACATTCAGTAACATCATTATAAGTATCATTTTAGTCAAACAAAAATTGAACGAAGAACACTGCTAACTTACTAATTCTGCTCTCCACTTGTGGAGACGGTCGTTTCGGGATACAGGGGAGCTGGCATATTGCTCCCGTCTATCGGAACTGCCATGGCCGGGAAGGTCAAACGGTATAGTTCATAGTTCAAGGTAAAAGATTTAAGATTATGGCAGAAGAAATGGAAAACAAGTCTCTCAATTCAGCAGAGACCTCGAACCAGCAGGGTGAAGGTGGCCGTGAGGGCTATAACAGACCTTTTGGCTATCAGAGAGATTATCACAGTGCCGGACGCACGCAGCGTCCACGCATCCACACGCAGCGTGCCTACAGCTCAGACCGAGGCCATGCGCAGAGTGAAGGCGGCTTCCGTCCCGAGGGTTTCGGAGCTGGTCTGCAGGGTGGAGGCGAGCAGCCTCGCCAGCCTCGCCAGGGCGGCTATCAGCCCCGTCAGGGTGGTTACCAGCCCCGCCAAGGTGGCTATCGTCCGCGCTACAACAACAATAATGAGGAGGGCGGCTACCAGCCTCGTCAGGGTGGCTATCGTCCGCGCTACAACAACAATAATGAGGAGGGCGGCTACCAGCCTCGTCAGGGTGGCTATCGTCCGCGCTACAACAACAATAATGAGGAAGGCGGCTACCAGCCCCGTCAGGGTGGCTATCGCCCCCGTTACAACAATAATGAGGAAGGCGGCTACCAGCCCCGTCAGGGCGGCTACGGTCAGCGTCAGGGTGGTTACCAGCCCCGTCAGGGCGGCTACGGTCAGCGTCAGGGCGGCTATGGTCAGCGTCAGGGCGGCTACCAGCCCCGTCAGGGCGGTTACGGTCAGCGCCCGGGCTATGATCCCAATGCGAAGTATAGCATGAAGAAGCGCATTGAGTACAAGGAGGAACACACGGATCCCAACGAGCCCATCCGCCTCAACAAGTATTTGGCCAACGCCGGTGTGTGCTCACGCCGCGAGGCCGACGAGTTCATCCAGTCGGGTGTTGTCACCGTCAACGGCGTGGTGGCTACAGAGCTGGGCATGAAGGTGAAGCGCTCTGATGAGGTGAAGTACCATGACCAGCCCGTCACACTGGAGAAGAAGGTTTACGTGCTGCTCAACAAGCCCAAGGATTACGTTACTACGAGCGACGATCCCCAGCAGCGCAAGACGGTGATGGACCTCGTGAAGGACGCCTGTCCCGAGCGTATCTATCCTGTCGGCCGTCTCGACCGCAACACCACTGGCGTGTTGTTGCTTACCAATGACGGCGATTTGGCCAGTAAGCTCACACATCCCAAGTTTCTCAAGAAGAAAGTGTACCACGTATTCCTCGACAAGAATGTCAGTGAGGAAGACTTGCAGAAGATTGCCGAGGGCATCGAGCTTGAGGACGGAGAGGTGCATGCCGACGCCATCGAGTATGCCGATGACCGCGACAAGAGCCAGGTGGGCATTGAGATCCATAGCGGTCGCAACCGCATTGTGCGCCGCATCTTCGAGAAGCTGGGCTATCGGGTCGTGAAGCTCGACCGCGCCCAGTTTGCCGGACTGACCAAGAAGAACCTTCGTCGTGGCGACTGGCGTTTCCTCACCGAGAAGGAGGTAGAGATGCTCCGCAACGGTATGTATGAATAGTAAATAATAGGTATCATGTCTAAAAGAACTAAAGTCGTCGATGCTCTCCAGAGCACCGACTATGGCAAAGAGATCACTGTCAAGGGATGGGTGCGGTCGCACCGCAGTAGCAAGGCTGTCGACTTCATCGCCCTCAATGACGGTTCAACCATCAAGAATATCCAGGTCGTCGTAGACCCGGCCAAGATTAGCGAGGACGAGCTCAAGAGCATCACTACCGGCACCTGCATCCGCGCCACGGGCCTGCTCGTGGAGAGTCAGGGCAAGGGTCAGACGAGCGAGGTACAGGCCAGCGAGATTGAGATCTACGGTCTCTGTCCCTCCGACTATCCCATGCAGAAGAAGGGCCAGAGCTTTGAGTACATGCGTCAGTATGCGCACATGCGTCTGCGCACCAATACGTTTGGCGCTGTCTTCCGCATCCGTCACAACATGGCCATCGCCATTCACAAGTATTTCCATGACCACGGCTTCTATTATTTCAACGCACCGCTCATCACAGCCAGTGACTGTGAGGGTGCCGGCGAGATGTTCCAGGTGACCACGCTCGACCTGGACCGTGTGGCCAAGAGCGGCAAGGTGGAGTACGACAAGGACTTCTTTGGAAAGAAGACCAACCTCACCGTCTCCGGACAGCTTGAGGGCGAGCTGGGTGCCACGGCGCTGGGTGCCATCTACACGTTCGGCCCGACGTTCCGCGCAGAGAACAGCAACACGCCCCGTCACCTCGCCGAGTTCTGGATGGTGGAGCCTGAGGTGGCCTTCATGGACAAGGACGAGCTGATGGATCTCGAGGAAGACTTCATCAAGTATTGTGTGCGGTGGGCCTTGGACAACTGCAAGGACGATCTGGAGTTCCTCAACAAGATGGTCGAC
>CAVDNW010000023.1:33390-46364 GCA_963610435.1 Oscillospiraceae bacterium
GGCATGCAGAACATCCGCGATGTCATTCCTTTCCCACGTACGCCGAAGAACGCAGAGTTCTAAGCAACGCGTGGCATCTTACGAATAGAAACGCTAAGCCCCGCCTCATCTCCTCATGGAGTATGAAGCGGGGCTTACTGTTAGTGGTTTCCCGATTGCTTGCCATGTCCTTTCGGACTGTCGGTTGGTGTGGCGACAAGCGTCAGGCCATTGTCGGACAGCGTGACGAGGCGCTTCTTGTAAAGGTCGCCCACCGCACGCTTAAACACCTTCTTGCTTACCTGAAACATCTGCTTGATGTCTTCGGGTGTGCTGTTGTCGTTCAAGGGGCAGTGGCCGTCGTGGTCGCGTAGCCATTGCAGGAGTGTCTTGGAGAAGTCCATGGTCTGGCGTCGGCCTGTGAGTTGGAGACTGATGTCCAGCTTGCCGTCAGGACGCAGGTTGAGCAGATATCCGTTCAGGCGGTCGCCCGTGTGTAGGGGTTGGAAGATCTGGTCTTTGTAGACCAGACCGCTATATTTGTTGTCGACGATGACCTTGAAGCCCAGGTCGGTCTTTTGCCACACCAGAATCGGAAGAGGCCGTCCCGACTCCACTCCCCTTGAGTTGCCGTCTTTGTTGGGCTGGCTGGCCGACGGGAAGTCTTCGGGGCTGGCTGGTGTCATGAACTTGTCGACCTTGGCCGACGCTGCGATGCGGTAGCTCTCCTCGTCTACATAGATGTAAACGATATAATGCTCGCCAATCTCCATGTGGCGTTTCTGCTCGTGGAAGGGGCAGAAGACGTTTTTCATCAGTCCCCAGTCGAGAAAAGCACCGTATTCGTTGACCCAGGTGCATTTCAGGTAGGCAAAGTCGCCCACCTTGGCCAGCGGTTGTTCGGTTGTGGCGATGAGGCGCTCGTCCTGGTCGAGGTAGACGAAGCATGTCACCTTGTCGCCTTCTCTTACACCTTCGGGCACATATTTGGCAGGCATGAGTATTTCGCCCTCGGCCCCTCCGTCGAGGAAGATGCCGAAGGTCTCCTTCCCTCCGAAGGCATGGGGATTGGGGCGCTCGGCCAGCCGTGTCATGGTGAGGGTGTTGTAGTCTCCTATTTTGATGGTGTTCATATTGCGGTTGTTGTGGGGTTGTCGGATGAGGATGTCTCGGTATCGGGCAGGAGCAGGCCGTCCTTCATGTGGATGGTGCGGTCAGTGATTGCCGCCAGTTGTTCGTCATGGGTGACGATGACGAATGTCTGTCCGAACTTGTCGCGCAGGTCGAAGAACAGTTGGTGCAGTTCGGCTTTGTTCTTCGTGTCGAGGCTGCCCGAAGGCTCGTCTGCCAGGATCACCGCAGGCTCGTTGACCAGAGCGCGGGCCACGGCCACACGCTGCTTCTCGCCGCCCGACAGCTCGTTGGGCTTGTGGTTGGCGCGGTTGGCCAGCCCCAGAAACTGCAGCAGCTCTTCTGCGCGTTCTTTGGCTTCGCTTCGTCCTTTGCCGGCGATGAATGCGGGAATCATGATGTTCTCCAAGGCTGTAAACTCCGGCAGCAACTGATGGAACTGGAAGACGAAGCCTATATGGCGGTTGCGGAAGTCGGAGAGTTTGTTGGTCGATAGGTTCGACACGTTTATGCCGTCTACGGTGACCGTTCCGCTGTCAGGACGGTCAAGTGTGCCGATGATTTGCAGCAACGTGGTCTTGCCGGCACCCGATGGACCCACGATCGATACGATTTCGCCCTTGTTGATGTGCAGGTCGATGCCCTTGAGCACCTGTAGGCTGCCGAATGATTTGGTGATACCTTGAATGTCTATCATAAGAATGTGTCTTTTCGTTTGGTGGCGGTGTATGTTGCCGGGTGGTATGTGCTTATTTCTTGAACCAGTGCTTATGGTTCTGCAGCCAGTTGCTGATGGCCTCATAGGCCGATTGCTCCTCCGTGTGTTGTGGCTGGGCAAAGGTCATGGTGGTCTTGTCGTCGCCAAACTGGTCGGGGAAGATGATCATGAGGTTCTTTCCCGTGAAGTGTTTGGTGATTTCCTCGGGCAACTTGTCCTGTGCGTTCTTGTATGACACGGTGCCTTTGCGGGCCGTCACCACCACAAACAGGTGGTCCTCCTGTATGGTGCTGGCCAGCTTGGGCATCTCGTTCCAGTGCTCCATCGAGAGGTATTCGGCACGCATCTCGGCGTGGTGGTTGCGCAAGTATTCGCTGATCATCATCAGGGTGTCACCGCGTCCGTGGAAGAGGATGCGGCACTCCAGGTTCTCGGTCAGCCGTGCCAGGCGTTCCAGCCAGCGGTAGAAACCTGGTTCGTATTGTGCGCGGGAAGGCACTGCCACCTCGATGCGGCGCAGGGTGGACAGCGGGTGGTGCAGTCGCGCCATGATGATTTGGCGGTTGAGGCCGTTGAACAGGCTTTGGTGGAACTGTCCCCAGAACTTCGGTGACACGTTGGCGTGCATGTGCATGCCGATGATGATCTCCGAGGCCTGGAACTCCTTGAACGCGTGCTTGATGCCGTTGGCGATATTGGCGGCCACGCGCACTTGTGTCTGCAACTTCACGTCGGACCCTGCGGCATACTGCGTGACTTGTTCCAGCAGGCGGTATCCCTGTTCCTGGTTGGTCCGCATGTTCTCGTCGTCATAGACCACGTTGAGCGCCATGATGCCCTGGTTGAGCTTGGGGTTGCGCATCATGATGGCCATGGCTGTCAGTTCGTTGGCGTATTCGGGATATTTCACGGGCACGAGGATACGCTCGTCGTCGCGCTTCTCGTCGCTGGGGGCCGTGTCCTTGTCGCGCAGGATGATGCGTTGCGCAGCCCATTCGGTTACGATGGATGAGATGATGCAGGTGAAGAGGATCATGATGACCACGCCGTTGAGCATCCCCTCGTCCACGAGCGGATGGCCGCTGGCATCCTTCAGGTTCATGCCCACCATGACCATGGCGATGGCGCCTGCCGCATGGGCGGATGTCAGGCCGAACATCATGTGCCCCGATGAGATGGGCATGCGGAACAGCGTGCAGGCAGCGTGTGCCGCCAGTCCCTTGCCCAGGGTGCCGAAGAGCACGATGCAGAACACCACCCAGATGATGCTTCCGCCGGCAAACAGCAGCCGCAGGTTGATGAGCATGCCCACGCCGATGAGGAAGTAAGGTATGAAGAGCGCGTTCCCGATGAACTCAATGCGGTTCATCAGGGGCGACACGTGTGGGATGTAGCGGTTGAGGATGAGGCCGGCAAAGAAGGCGCCGAAGATGCCTTCCAGCCCCACCAGGTTGGCCAGGGCCGCGCAGAGGAAGAGCATGGCCATGACAAAGATAAACTGCATCACGGCGTCGCTGTATCGCCGCAGGAACCAGCGGGTGAGGCGGGGTACCACAAAGATGAGTCCTCCGCAGTAGGCGGCAAACTTCACGATGAACCACAACCAGAATATTGTCGAGCCGCCTCCCTCGTGGGCCGACACGATGGCGGCCACGATGATCAGCGAGATGAGCAGGCTGAGCATGGTGGAGCCCACGCTCAGCGTCACGCTGGGCTTGCGCTGCAGGCCGTAGCGGGCCACGATGGGGTAGGATACCAGGGTGTTCGATGCCATGATACATCCCAGGAGCAGGGCGGCCGCTGCGCTGTAGTCCAGCAGGCCGACACCCATGAAATAGGTCATCGTGAAGGGGATGAGGCACGTGAGAAGGCCGAAGACCACGATGCGGTACTTGTGTTTCTTCACGCCGTCCATGTCCATCTCCAGCGATGCGAGAAACATGATGTAGTAGAGTCCCACGCGTCCGAACAGTTCGAAGGACGCGTCGCGCTCCAGGATGTTGAGCCCATACTGCCCGACGACCACTCCGGCCAGCACCATGCCGATGATGTGCGGTATGCGCAGCTTGCCCATGATGATTGGGGCAAAGAGAATGATCAGCAACACCACAAAGAAGATGAGTGTGGGGTCGGTGATGGGGAAGTATGAGGCTATGTTAGGCATGCCGTGGATGGTAACTTTGTTGATGTATGCAAAGTTACTGATTTTTTCCCGAAAGTCATGTCTTTGGTGTGCGAAAAGCAAGTGCCGCATGGCCTGACGGATCGGAAACGATGCCCGTCTGGCCATGTGGCACCTGTTCTGTATGCTGTGCGGGTCAGAACTTCACCTTGTAGCTTAGTCCCAGGATGTGCATGTTGCGGCTGTCTCCGTCTCCGTCATCCTTGCGGTTGTCCTGGTAACGATAGTAGACTCCGAGCTTCTGTCCCTTGATGAAGGTCCAGTCGAGTCCCACGGTGTAGCGCACCTTCTCCACGCTCCATCCGTTGTAGAGCTCCACATTGGCGTATGGCTCCACGTCGAGCCCTTTCTTGTCGTACGATACTTGCAGGCGGCTCCGCAACACGTTCTTGCCCTTTCCGCTGTAGGTCTTCTGCTTGCCGTCCCAGTCCTCGTCGTCGAAGTCGTAGCGTTGTGCGACGGTCTTCTCCGGGCGGTAGGTGTATTGCCAGCGTTCACGCAGGTCCAGCTTCCAGTTGCCAAGGTCCACACCGCCGGTGAGGTCGACGTTGACGCGGTGGCGCGGGCCCCAGTAGGAGGCCAGCTTGTTCACCTTGCCGTAGTTGGCCTTTTCCGGGTCTTCATCGTGGTAGGTGTATTTGTCGGTGTGGTTGTAGAGGAATGTGTAGCCCACGCCGGCTTTCAGCCACTTCGTCAGCTTGTATTCCCCTGAGAGGCCCACCGACCAGCGGCTGTTCTGTTTCAGGTTGTCGGCCGTGCGGTATTCCGCCTCCAGCTCTACGCTGGCTTTCTTGGAGAGCTTCTTTTGGGCGGCGATGTCGGTCCATATGCCGAAATCATCGCTGGTCTTCGGCTCCTTTTGTGCCGATGCCATGAGGGGCAGGGCCAGGAAGGCGAGGGTCAATAGTGCTTTTGTTTGCATGATGGTGAGATTTGTTGGTTAGCTTAAGAGGCAAATTGTTTGCGGTCCTCGCTGTTGAGGCGGATTTTTTGGTCCAGGTCGCTGTCGCTTGACGAGGCCTCGTAGTACACCTTGAGCATGGCCATGTCGCGCAGGAAGTCGACGCTGCCCACCTCCACGCGCAGGATGTGGATGCCCAGTCGTCTGTTGAGGTCCTCCAGCAGTTCCTTGCGTTTGTCGGGTGTGATGAGGTCTATGCGGTCGTATTGCACCAGTTTGGCAGGTTCTTGCTTCAGCCTTGCCTCGCTGACCCATATACACATAATCACGATGAGGTTGGTGGCGAGGAGCTCCACGACGCTCACGCTGTTGGCGATGGCGTTGACCACCGACAGGGCGATGATGACAAACATGTAGGTCATCTCTCTGACGGGCATGGCGTCGGTGCGGTATCGCATGATGGAGAAGATGCCGAAGAGGCCGATGCCGATGCCGATGCTGGTCTTGGCTTTGAGGTCTTCGAGCACGAAGATCATGAAGTAGACCAGGAAGAAGATGGCCACGCTCATGAGCATGAACGAGAAGTAGAAGTCGCGCCGGTGGCTTTTCTTGTAGTAGAGACGGTCGACGATGACCCATGTGACGATCATCAGGATGACAAAGCGGATGATCATCAGGGGGAAGTCGGGTGAGAATGTAAAATCGAATATATTCATGTCAAAGGTAGTTTTTTCTGTGGGTTGTGTGTGGATACTGGGTTTAGTTGCCTATCATCTTGGCGATTTGCCTCAGCCGGGGCTTGATGCGGTTGTGGCGCAGCGTGTCGTCGGTGAGGGCCGACCCGATGAGATACTTGCTGAAGCCCATGGGCTTGATGCCCAGTTGCATGAGCGACTTGAGGATGGGACTTGGTTGCAGGCCGTCGCGCTTGAGTTCCACGATGACGATGTCGCCCATGTCCTGGTGTCTTCCGGTCACAATGTTGTCAAACTGCAGGTCAAAATCGATGGTGAGCCGTTCGGTCTTCAGCTTGTTGACCAGTGTGACGCGGTTGAAGTGGTTCTCCACCTTTTCGGAGAGCAGCGTGGGATCGTAGCCCAGGTTGGCTGCCAGAAACTCGTCGTAGGCCTGGCTGTTGTCGTCTTGCGGGCCGAAAGCGATGTCGTGTTGTGGGTATCGGGGGTCGAAGCCGAGCATGGTGATGCGCTTCTTGCCTGTGCGCCCGTGGTTGTTTTTGGTCTTCACCTCCAGGAAGTTGAGCCCCGAGTTCACGTACGACCTGATGCGCAGTTTTTGCCTGTTGGTGTGTCCGGTCTCGTGGCGTCGGTACATGGCGCAGTCGGGGGTGTCGAAATAGACCGTATAATAAGGCGATATGCGTTCGCCTTTGATGTCCTGCACGCGGTAGTCGTTCTGTGCCAACAGCAGGAGCTCGCGCAGCATGGGCTTTGTGGTGACGAACTTGGTGTCTGTACGGTTCATCAATCGTATGCCGCTCATTTCATCGAGAGTGATGGGTTCGTAGTGGCTTAGGATTTCGGTCATCTGTAACAGTTTTTAGTTATATGTTACAAAGTTAATGCAAAATGTGATAAGCGGCAAGCGAAACGGTGGAAAATGTTGTAGATTTGCGGTGGGTTGTATTTTTCTTGTAAGTATTGGTATGCAAGGAGCCGGTGAGAGAAGGACGGCTTGACCCTTCTCCCACCGGCTCCGGCGAGTATGCAGCTTGTTACGCTTATTTTTTGATGTCGCCCTTGCTGACGAGGTATTCGGCAATCTGCACGGCGTTGAGGGCCGCGCCCTTGCGGATCTGGTCGCCTGTGAGCCACAGGGTATTGCCCAGGTCGTCGGCCAGGTCCTTGCGGATGCGTCCCACGAACACGTCGTCCTTGCCCGCACTTTCCAGAGGCATGGGATAGACATAGTTTTGTGGGTCGTCGACGACGGTCACGCCGGGGGCTGTCGCGAGGGCCTCGCGGATGGCCTCCACGCTGACGGGTTGCTCAGTCTCAAACCAGACACTCTCCGAGTGGGAGCGGAGCGAACTGACCCTGACGCAGGTAGCCGATGTGCGGACATCGCTGTGCATGATCTTGCGTGTCTCGTTGAACATCTTCATTTCCTCCTTGGTGTAGTCGTTGGGCGTCATCTTGTCGATTTGCGGGATGACGTTGTAGGCCAGTTGATGGGGGAATTTGCTGATGGTCGACACGTGTCCCTGATCCAGCATCTCCTTGTATTGCTGCTCGAGCTCTTTCATGGCCGCCGCTCCTGCGCCCGAAGCGCTCTGGTAGCTGGCGATGTGCACCTTGCGGATGTGCGACAGCTTGTCGATGGGGTTGAGCACCACAACCATCATGATGGTCGTGCAGTTGGGGTTGGCTATGATGCCGCGCGGACGGTTCAGCGCGTCCTCGGCGTTCACTTCGGGCACCACGAGAGGCACATCCTCGTCCATGCGGAAGGCGCTGGAGTTGTCAATCATCACGGCACCATACTTGGTGATGGTCTCCGCAAACTCCTTGCTCGTACCGGCCCCAGCCGATGCCAGGGCGATGTCCACGTCCTTGAAGTCGTCGTTATGTTGCAGAAGCTTCACCTCGTAGTCTTTTCCACGGAAATTGTATTTGGTCCCGGCGCTTCGGCTTGAGCCGAACAGCACGAGGTCGTCCAACGGGAAATTGCGCTCGGCGAGGATGCGGAGCAGCTCCTGACCCACGGCGCCACTGGCACCGACAATAGCTACTTTCATAATCTTTTCCTTTCTCTTGTTTGTGATGATGGCTGCAAAATTACAATTTTCCTTTCAACAATTCACTATAATCACGACATTTTCAACAGATTATTAGCAGAAAAGGGCGGCAATCCGTTGCTTTACTGTTTTCAGCTTGTTTTTTCACCGTCACTTTCCGGAAAAGCCTGCACCCTTGTCTTTCCCCTCCGATGATAGGACATGGTGACGTAGTTTTTTTCTGTTGGGGTGCTTTTTTTCATCTGTCAGACTTGTTCTACCGGTTCCTTTTGCTTATATTTGTGCCAGTAAACAGTTGCCAGCCTATGACCACACGATGTTTTTCCTTGTTTATATTGCTCTTTGCGAGCCTGTTTTCTCCCCTTTTGCTCCATGCACAGACAATCCCCGTAGTAGGATGGGACGCGCGTAGCCTGATGGTCGACGGTCGCCGGGTGATGCCTGTGATGGGCGAGATCCACTATTCGCGCCTGCCTGTCGACGAGTGGCCCACGGCCATCCGGCGGATGCGCGAGGGTGGTGTGACCCTTGTCGCCACCTACGTCTTCTGGAACCATGTGGAGGAGGTGGAGGGACAATATGACTGGAGCGGGCAGCGCGACCTGCGCCGTTTTCTGGAGTGTTGCCGGGAATTGCATATGCCCGTGGTGCTGCGTATGGGGCCGTTCTGCCATGGTGAGGCGCGCTGCGGTGGCATCCCCGACTGGGCACTGCGCCGTGTCAGGAAGACGCGGGTGGAAAGCGACGAGTGGCTTGCCCTGGTGACACGCCTCTACCGCCAGATCTTCACCCAGGTGCAAGGTCTGCAGTGGAAGGACGGAGGCCCCGTGGTGGGTTGTCAGTTTGACAATGAGTACCGGGGGCGTGCCAGTTACTTGCTGGCCCTGAAGCGGATAGCCGCTGGCATCGGCTTCGATGTGCCCCTCTACACCCGCACGGGGTGGCCTGCACTGAGCACGCCTGTGCCCTACGGGGAGCTGTTGCCGCTCTATGGCGACTATGCCGATGGTTTCTGGGAGCGTAGCCTCCAGCCCGCAGCGGGCAATTACTGGCGTGCTTTCTTCTTCCAGCCCAGCCGTGACCATCAGTCGATAGCCACCGAACAGTTAAGCTATACAGACTCTCTGGCAACCGGTGCTGCACAGGCATACCCTTATTTCACTTGCGAGCTGGGCGGAGGCATGATGACGTCCTATCACCGCCGACCTTACATGTATGCCGACGATGCCTATGCACTTGCCGTGGTGAAGCTCGGCTCGGGCAGCAATCTCCTGGGCTACTACATGTATCATGGCGGTACCAACCCCGATGGCAAGTTGACCACGCTCAACGAGAACCAGCTGACACCGGCCACCAACCATAATGACATGCCTGTGAAGACCTACGATTTCCAGGCTCCGCTGGGCGAGTTTGGCCAGCGTGGCGACACCTATTACCGCCTACGTCCGCTCCATCTCTTCATGCACGATTTCGGTGAACTGTTGGCACCGATGGATGTCCGCTTCCCTGCTACGCCCGTCCCACGGCAGGGCGATGACAGCTATCTGCGCTACAGCCTGCGCCTCTCGGCCGATGGCCGGAGTGGCTTCGTGTTCTTCAACAACTATGAGCGTCTGCAGCACCTGACGGCCAAGCACTCCGTCCGCTTTGACGGGATACAGGCCGGCAGCTTTCCCCATGTGCTCACCATCCCCGCCGGTGCCATCGGTGTCCTGCCTGTGGGGGTGTGCGGCCTACGGTGGGCCACTGCCCAACTGGTGGCCCGGCGCGACGGCAAAATCTATCTCATGCAGATCGACGGTCTTCCTGTTGACGTGGCCTTCGACGACGGCCGGGTGATGCGCCGTGTCAAACCCCGTGGTCTAGGGCGTCCCATCCATAAGAATTATTACCTGCTCACGCGTCGCGAGGCCGAGCATCTCTTCCTGGAGGCCTGTCCGGAGGAGACGCCTGTGTCCGTTCTATATAACAAGGTGAAGGCCGCAGGACCCTTGCGCGCCATCGAGAAGGGCGCGCAGGGCGTGGCCATGGAGCCTACCGATGCCGATTTCCACCAGGCCGCCGTCTATGAGATTGCCATCCCGTCCGACCGTCGCCGCTTGCTTGACATCGACTATCGGGGCGACTGCGCACGTCTCTATGCTGACGGCAAGCTCGTGGCCGACAACTTCTACAACGGCCGTCATTTCCAGTATGGCTTGTGGCGTCTGCCCGAGGGCACCGCGCGTCTTGAGTTGCGCGTCCTGCCCCTGCAGTCCGATGAGCCCGTCTATTTTCCGCAAGAGGCCGACACAACGCCCGGTGAGAGCGTCAGTAGCATGTGCCTGTTGCAGCCATAGGCTTGGGCCACATGCGCTAATCAGAGGCTTGTCCGTGAAATTTTATGGTCACTTAGTGGTGTCTAGATGAAAGTCGGTGGCCGAGAACCAGGTGCCGTCGAAATGGCTATTGGTGATGCTCGGCACGGTGGTCACGCCATACCTGACATGCCCTGTCGAGGTCTTGATGTCCTTGATCTCCACCTTGCACCATCCGAAGCCGTTGCCGTCGTTGGCCTCGGCAATCTTGGTGAGCAGGCGTGGCACGCGGTCGTCCGTCTTCTGGGTGGCTTGCCAGGCCTCTTGCCACAGTGTGCCGCCCGTGTTGCCCTCGGCCGGTATCTCTGCCAGGTAGGTCTTGCCGTCGGCCAGCGCATAGATGAAGGCACCCGGGCCGTCAGCACGCACGATGGCTGTCAGCGTGTAGGTGCCCTTCTTCAGGGTGCTGTCAGTGCGTTCCATGCGGTAGAGTTGTTCACTGCCTTCATTGAAGCAGTCAAGGTAACGCTTGTCCGGGTTGCCCGTGTAGTATTCGCCCTGTGTTGTGTATCGGTCGTTGCAGTTGTCGGCCTGCAACAGCGTCCAGCCGTTAGCTTTCAGGTAATCCCATTCGTCATCGTTGATGAGTATGCCGTTATGGGTGTTGTTCCTGCGCCATGTGTCGAGTTCACGCTGGCTTTTCTGGTGCGATTGTTCGTTCAGCTCAGTTGCGATGATGGTGCCGCAGGCCATCGTCCCTGTGAGCGAGGCGATGAGCAGCAGGGCCAGGGCGAGTCGTCCGCCCGTGGTGAGGCTGGGCTCGGGATTGTTGCGCGAGCGGAGGCTATAGACCAGTCCGTAGACCATGAGACCGATGAACACCACGAAGCTCGCCAGTCCGATGGTGCCTACCCAGGGATGTTGCGCCCAGGTGAAAGTGAAGCCGGTGTCGTCGAAGATTGACAGTGAGGGCATGAAGAGCAGCAACAGCAGCATCACGAGCAGCCACAGACATCCCAGCACCATTGCTGCTACCACCAGCCACACCATCAGTTTCACGCCGAAGACAATCATTTCGCCGAGGGTCGCGAGGCAACCGGCATGCTGGTGGGGGTGTGGCTGCATCTGGCTGACGCTGTCGGCCGTCACCTCTTCGGCAATGTTTTGCGGGTTCACGTCGCGCCCGTTCATGCGCAGGCGGTCTTCCGGACTGCAGGCAGGCGGCAGTGTGAAGCCCAAGATGAAGTAGGCCACAATCCAGCAGAGCATGAGGTGCGGCAACTGGCAGCCGGCCAGGATCAGCGGTGTGGCGATGGCCCCGAGCCGCCACAAGGTCACGTCGCCTCCGTAGTAGTGGGCCAGCCCAGCCATGACACCCGCCACCTTCTTGTCGTTGGTGTCGCGGTAGAGGCGTTTTCCGGGCCTGAGCAGTGCGCGCTTCAGCTGTTCGATGATGGATGCGGCAGCAGTTTCCTTGTTGTCGTCCGTCTCCTCGCTGTCGTCCGTCTCCTCGCTGTCGTCCATCTGCTGGGGGTTGCCCATGCGGCCGATAACGTCCTGCACGTCGCTGATGTCGATGGCCGCCTTGCCCGCTGCCACCACTTCGTCGAAGAGTTCGGCGATGCGTGCCTCGATGTCGTCCACGATTTCGTGGCCGCCTTCCTTACCGGCGAAGTAGTTGCGGAGCGAGTCTTCATATTGTTTCAGCAGGTCATAGGCGTCCTCGTCAATGGCGTAGAGGCGGCCCTGCATGTTGATGGTGATGTTCTTTTTCATGGTTAGGCGTTTTGTTGATGTTTGTTTTTCAGATAGTTCACGGTGTTGGCAATCTCGACCCAGGCCTCGTCGAGCTCGTGGAGCGTCTGGTGTCCCAGGTCGGTCAGCTCATAGTATTTGCGGGGAGGGCCCTGTCGGCTTTCCTCCCAGTGATATTGCAGCAATCCCTCGTTTTTCAGACGGCTGAGCAGCGGGTAGACCGTTCCCTCCACCACGAGCAGTTCGGCCTCCTTGAGCGAGCGGATCACGTCGGAGGTGTAGGCTGGCTGTCCGTCGAGCAGCAGCAGGATGCAGTATTCGAGCATCCCCTTGCGCATCTGCGATTTGGAGTTGTCTTTCTTCATGTCCATTTGGGTTTAGGATGTTTTTACGGCGCAAAAGTATAGAAAACTTATGTACCTTGCAACACATAGTACCTGTCTTTATTTGTATTTTAACGTATGTTTATAATAGGTAACATAAATAAACGTTCAAGTTTCGGAGTTGCAATTACTTAACTCAAGTTTCGGATTTGGAAATTATGCATCCGGAAATGTCCCCGAAGGGGGGGCAAATTTTGCATAACCGCTGGTGACCGAAGGGAACCTGCGGATTTACTGATGGCAGAACGAGCGTCCTCGAAGAGGGCGAACATTCTCATAAGGCATTTGTCGAGGCGGTCATGACGGTCCCGATTGTCATTTGATTTCTGAAAAAACAGACCTCTCTGGGAGTTGTGTTCTGGAGAGCGGGCGGGCGATTATCGGGCATCGAGAGGGTGGGGCGGCAGTGAAGATGACTCCGACAAATGTGCCGTTTGCATCGATAGATGCCTTGTCGAGTCGGGACAGATGCTCTATTGAGTCACGGTTTGGCCTCTTCTTTGGCTCGATTGGACATCTGTTGAGGCTCGATAAGCCCCCTGTCGCAAACCCCGGGAGCATGCCGGGAGTTTTTGTTGTCTGTCATTTCCTCGTTACAGGTTGAAATACAGTGTTTTGTGCATACGTTCGTCAGAATCGCGTATTTGCATCCGCCTGCATGTTTTGTTGTCAATACGCAATTCTGAGCCACCCTTTTGTTCGTTTTTTTAATCCTTGATTTTTAGTTTCTGAAATAGTCCACCAGCTTGGTGGACAAATTCATTCTGACTCTATGCTTCCTTTGGATTGATATCGAAAGGAAGCAATGTGGTATCGTTATCACCGCCATTGAAGCGGTCGAAGTCGGAAATATACGAGCGGTCTTGGATGAGT
>CAVDNW010000024.1:0-44082 GCA_963610435.1 Oscillospiraceae bacterium
GAAGTAAAAAATGGCTGTGGGATGCTACAAGTTGAGCGGCGATGAATAATTCAGGTTCAGTTTCCCGGTCTATTATTTTGTTGTGGTCTTGGCGTCTTCCGTGAGCAGCTTGACAACCTCTTTCACCACGGACTTGGCCTTGTAGTTGCGGTCGAAGAAGAGCGGGTAGTTGGTGCGGCCTTTGACGGGCCAGTCGTTGAGCCACGATGTCTTGTCGTAGACACCCCAGAAGGTGACGCGGTTCACATGGTCGGCATATTTCTTGTAGAGGCTGAAGAGATCGAGGTAGCGCTGGTTGAACTGCTTTTCGACCTTCTTGGGCAGGCCTTTGCGGTAGGGGTCTATCTGCTCGAGGTATGCGCTGTTCTGCTCGATGGCTGCACCGCCGAAGCCCTTGGGGTTGGGCAGCACGTTCATGTCGAGCTCGGTGAACTGCACGCGCACGCCAGCCGCGATGAAGGCTTGTATCGATTTCTCATAGTCGCCGATGTTGGGATACTCGAGCCCGCAGTGGCTCTGCATGCCCACGGCATCGACGCGGCATCCCTTGTCCTTGAGCATCTTCACCAGACGCACCACGCCGTCGCGCTTGGCCGGCTTGTCGAGCGAGTAGTCGTTGTAGTAGAGCTCGGCATCGGGGTCGGCGGCATGGGCAAACTGGAAGGCCAGCACGAAATAGTCGGGGCCGATAATCTCGTAGTAGGGCGTCTTGCGGTAGGTGCCGTCGTCGTTGAGCGCCTCGTTGATTACGTCCCATCCCTTGATTCGTCCTTTGTAGCGCGACACCACGTCAGTGATGTGATGGTACATGCGGTCGATGAGCACCTCACGCGTGACGCGCTTGCCCAGGCTGTCCTTGAACATCCAGACGGGTGGCTGCGAGTGCCAGACGAGCGTGTGGCCGATGACGGTCTGCCCGTTCTCCTCGGCGAATTTCACGGTTTGGTCGGCGTCGGCCCAGTCGTAGCGGTGCTCTTCGGGATGTATCTTCTCTCCCTTCATGCAGTTCTCCGCCACTATGGAGTTGAAATGGTGCTTCACGATGTCGGCAGCCGGGGCGTCGCGCTCCCATACCACATCAGTGTTGACTGCGGCGCCAACCAGGAACTTCCCGGCGGCTGCCTCTTTGAGTGTTTGGCCCTGTGCGGGCATCAGGCAGGCCACGGTGAGGGCCAGCACAATCAGGTTCTTTTTCATGTTGAGGTTTGTTATGGGTGTCAAGGTAGCTCCGTCGGGGCCACCGTTAGGTATTCATTGTTCGCTGGCGGCATGCCGGGCCTCTATCTGCCGGTTGATGTCGTCGATGACCTTGTCGGTGAGTTCATACTTGGAGATGATCCACATGGCCAGCACAAGCAGCATGGCCGGTATGACGCAGACCAGCCAGCGTATGCCCTCCTGTGCGAGCGGCGTCTGCAGCTCCAGTCCGTTCATGAAGTAAGCGCCCGCAGCGTTGCCCACCGACATCATGGCAAAGGCCGTGATGAAGAACAGGGCCACCACGCGGAGCGGCCTGTTGCGGAAGAACTCGGTCCACAGGTCGCTCACCTTGACGTTCTTTGTGTCCTTCTCGTCCATGACCACACGCTCCTTGGTCTGCGTGAAGCAGAACACGAGCAGGGCCAATCCCACAAGGGCGTAGATGAGCATCGCCACAAACCAGGCGTTGCTGTCAGACGGCAGTGTGCTGCCCTGCTGTTGGGCAGCGGCCTGATAGCCCGTGAAGGCCAGCACAGCCCCCGGCACCACGCCGCCCAAGGCCATGCCGGCCTTGTAGAAGATGCCCGTCAGAGCGTTGACGATGCCGGCAATGCGCTTGCCGCTGGTATACTCGGCATAGGAGATGACCTCAGGCACCAGCGCCCACATGTAGCCCGTGGCCACGATGACACCGGTCGACTTGATGAACTGTGCTACGTAGACGAGCGTGATGTGGTCCTCCACCGGTCCCATGTGGCTGATGGCATAGAGCAGGGCCATGCCGACGATGGCCACGGTGAGGAAGATGTAGAACATGTTCTTCTTGCCCACCCGCCGCTTGATGGCCGGCACCAGTGGCATGAAGATGAACGACGGCAGCGAGCCCAGCCCCATGAAGAGCGCCATCTCGGTGGGCAGTTCGCGGGCCGCCGCCAGCAGCGCCACGAGGATGGGCACGCCGGCCGACACACACAGGCCGCCCACGTTGGCCATGAACATGCGGACGGAGGTGAGGATGGTAATCTCGTCGGTGTCGCGCGTCAGCGAGGAGTTGAGGGCGCCATAGGGCACGTTGACCAGCGTGTAGAGCATCGACAGGCCGACATAGGTCACGTAGGCATAGACGAGCTTCACCGTGTCGGTCTGTCCTTCCATGCCGTTCCAGAAGCACAGGATGGCCAGCACCGTCAGCGGCAGGCCCGCCAGGATGAGATAGGAGCGGTACTTGCCCCAGCGCGGAGAGTGCTTGTCGACATAGGTCCCCACGAGCGGGTCCCACAGGACGTCGACCAGGCGCACCACAAGAAACATCGTGGCCGCCACGCCCGGCCTCAGGCCGTAGATGTCGGTGTAGAAGAAGAGGAGATACATGCAGATGGTCTGGTAGATGAGGTTCTGCGCCAGGTCTCCAGACCCGAAGCCTATGCGCTGCAGCCAGCTGAGCTTGTAGAAGCCGCTTGAAGCGTGGGTTGTTTCAGGGTTTTCCATGGTCAGTGTATTGTTACGGGTTTATGGTCATTGGTCGTCTTGTTTTTGTCGCTGCGTGATGGCGTTGCCCACCGGCAGGCACTGGGCGGCGTAGCGGCCCATGGCCTCGTAGCCCGCAGGGTTGAGGTGGAGCCAGTCGTCGGAATAGTCGGGGCGCAGGCGGTCGGGCTGCTGCGGGTCGCGCACAAGGCGGTCGAAGTCGATAACCCCGTCGAAGTCGGTGTTGTGTCGTATCCACTCGTTGACGGTCTGCCGGGCAGCCTCATGGAACAGCGAGTACCAGCTGTTTCCCCTAAACGGCGTGATGGTGGCCACGTAGGCCTTGAGCCCCTGCGCATGGGCTTTCGCCGCCAGCGTCTGGTAGGCCTCAATGAGCTCCGCCGCCACCTGCTCGCTATTGCCCTGCGAAAGTCCGATATCGTTGGTCCCCTGGAAGACGATGACGGCCTCCAGTCCGTCCTGCCCGAGGATGTCGCGGTCAAAGCGTTCCAGTGCCGGCTGGCTGATGCCGCCTCGCAACACACAGTTGGCCCCGATGCCGAGGTTGAGCACGCCCGTCGCGCCGCCAAGCGCCTCGGCCATGCGGTCGGGCCAGCGGTTTTGGGCATCGGTAGTGCTGCCGCGCCCGTCGGTGAGCGAGTTGCCCAGCACCGCCACGGCCGTCGCGTCAGACTCGACGCAGACCTTGGTGAGGTTGTACCAGTGGGCCAGCCGCTCCGCCGTACGGAAGCGGTGGCCGGGCTTCACTTCGCCCCTGGCAATATAAGAAAAGGTGCGCGAGCCGCGATGCGAGGTCATATGGACAGGTGTCGACGCGCCATAGGCGACGGTCACCGTCAGGCGTTGCAAGGGACGGAGCGCAAAGTCAAGCGGGTCTGACAAAACCGTCTTGCCTGCCGCTATCGTCACCGACCGCTTGCCGCCGAACGACAGGTACCGGGCACTCCCCGCCACGATGGCCGACGAGTCGGCGGCATCGGCCACATACACCGACCGTATCTCCACAGGCTCGTCGCTGAAGGCATTGGACAGCTCCATCTTCAGCCGGCGTCCGCCCAGCGACACGCGCACCACCTGACGCAGCGTGTTGCCCGACAGACCGATGTGCTGGGGCATATCGGTCGGCCCCGTGTACTCCGGTGCCGTGGCGAAGGTTCCCACCCACGAATCAGCAGAGGTGTTCGTAGCGGAGCATTGGCGCTGGGCCGAGGCCGCCAGCGCCAGGCACAAGAGGCCAAGGAGCAAACAATGTCTTTTCATGGGCTATGTCGATTGATGACGCAAAGGTATGCATTAATGGGCATAAAAAAATCCTTTTATGTAACCCACATGTTTCTATATGTCTCATTCGCTCTTCGTTATCCTTTTTTTTCTTACCTTTGTACGAAAAATAACCGATATGAGACATTTCGTTACCCGACTGACCTTAGGCATATTGTTGCTCGTCACGCTCTTGGTGCGTGCCGACAGCGGCCAGTTCTTCACGGCCGACAAGCTGCCCAGCAGTCTGATCAACTGCATCGTGCAAGACCGCAGAGGCTACATCTGGATAGGCACCGACTATGGTCTGAGCCGCTTCGACGGCTACCATTTTGTCAACTATCTCCATGACGACGCCGACACCACGACCATCACCCACAACACCATCGTCGACTTCCTCGTCGACAACCAGGGGCGTCTGTGGATAGGCAGTGCCAAAGGTCTGATGAGATACGACTACGGCAACGACACGTTCCACCGCTATAATATGCCGGGCGGCCGCTCGCTGCGCGTCTCCGACATCATCGAGAGCCGCACGGGCGACATCCTCATCGGCTCGGCCGGCTACGGGCTCTATGCCGTCGGCCGTGGGACCGACACGGTGACAGCCCTCGGCCAGTATCGGCAGCGCGGCTCCGACGAATTCTTCATCCACCTCTATGAAGACCGGCAGGGTGACCTCTGGCAAGCCAGCCACCTCTCGACATTCACCCGTTACCACAAGGAAGGCGGCCGCATGACCATCACACGCTACCAGTCGCCCTGCGGAGCACCCGTCGCCTTCACCCAGCGGGGCGACAAGCTGCTCATCACCTGCATGTTCGGCATAGCCCAGTACGACTACCGCACCGGGCAGATCAGCGATGCGGGCTATGATTTCGGTGCCTTGGCCGGCAACATCACCATCAATGCCTCCATGACCGACAGCCAGGGCAACAGCTACGTCGGCACATCTGAGAGCGGTGTGCTCGTGGCCTGGCGCGGCAGCAAGCACTTCGTGTCCTATCCCGGCATCAACATCAGGGGCTTTGACCCGCAGGCCGCTTACATCAAGGCCATGCTCATGGACAAGGACCGCAACCTGTGGGCCAGCTGCTATAAGAAAGGCCTGCTTCTCCTGACCGACCATGAGCAGAAGGATTTCGACACATGGACCTTCGAGTCGCAGAACTACAACACGGGCAGTGCCGTGTCGTCACTGGCCCACGGCGACCACGGCGACACGTGGTGTGTGGTGCAGAACAGCGGTGTCTTCCGCTTCGACCGCTTCGGCCACATCACCGCCCATCCCAAGGCCCCGGCCGGCACCAGCATCATCTACCGCGACCGCCACGGCAACTACTGGCTGGGGACGGGCAACGCCCTCTACAGCTATCAGCCCGAGACGGGGACTGCGCAGCAGCGCATGTCGTTTGAGGGTGCGGGTGTCTACAGCATCGCCGACGACGGCCAGGGACGGCTCTTCGTCTCCGTCTACAGCAAGGGACTGTATGTGCTCGACACCCGCAACGGCCGCGTCACCACGCTCAGCATGAACAGCAAAGCTGCCGGCGGACGGCTTTGCAACGACTGGGTGCGCGGGCTCTACTTCGACGGCGGGAACCGCCTGTGGATAGCCACGTCAAACGGCGTATGCAACCTCAATACCCAGACACTGCGCTTCGACGACCTCGGCTGGGACATCATCCTGCCCGACATACAGGCCAATGCCATCACTGCCGACCGGCAGGGCAACATTGTCATAGGCACCGACAACGGCCTCTACCGCTATGATGCCAAGAGCAAACATGCCTCGCACTTCCCCGGCAGCGAGGTGATCGACGACAAGCAGGTCTGCTCACTGGCAGCAGACCGCGACGGCAACCTATGGGCCAGCACCACAATGGGCATCTGGCAGTGGAACGCTGCACGCCGGCAGTTCCAGGGATATGTCAGCGGCAGCGGCCTCGCTGGCCATGAGTATGTGCAGGGAGCCATGGTGCGCATGTCCGACGACCGCATCCTCTATGGCACGAGCGGCGGCGTCACCACGTTCTATCCGCGCGAAGTCAACCGACATCACGACAAGGTGGGCAAGGTGCACCTCACCAACCTCATCGTCGACGGCAAGCGGCGTCCCTGCCTCGACAGCACCCTATCCCTGCCCTACAGCGAAAACTCGTTCACCCTAGAGTTCTCGCTGCTCACCTTCAAGCACCAGGCCGACATCTCGTTTGCCTACCGCATCAACGGCGGCAAATGGACCAGCACCGACGAGGGTGTCAATGCCATCCCGTTCAACAAGCTTGAGCCCGGCACCTACACCCTTGAGGTGCGCGCATCCTACAACGGCAGCCTCTCAGAGCGCACCACGACGGTCGTGATCACCGTGCGGCCGCCATGGTATGCCTCGACGGTGGCCTACGCCATCTATTTCGTTCTCTTCGCTTCGCTGCTGGCCTTCGTCCTGCTCACCTACGAGCGCAAGCGCAAGGCCGACCTCGACGAGCAGAAGATGCGCTTCCTCATCAACGCCACACACGACATCCGCTCGCCCCTGTCGCTGATCATGGGGCCGCTCGCCAAGCTGAGGAAGAAACTCGGCGACAGCGAATGCACGGAAGAGATAGATGTCATCGACCGCAATGCGCAGCGACTGATGATGCTCGTCAACCAGATCCTCGACGAGCGGAAAATCGACAAGAAGCAGCTCAAGCTGGAATGTCAGGAGACCGACCTCGCCAGCTTCGTGGCCCCCATCATCCGCCTTTACAAGTTCCACGCCGAGGAGAAGCACATCACGCTCCGCCTCACCGACGCCGACGGCATGCCCTATCACTCCGAACACGTGCCGGTGAGGGTATGGATTGACCGCATCAACTTCGACAAGGTGGTGGCAAACCTCTTGTCCAACGCCATGAAATACACGCCCGACGGAGGACAGATTGACGTGCGCGTGGGCCGCGGCGACGGCACCGTCACCCTCGCGGTGGTCGACAACGGGCCCGGACTGGGCAAGGGAGACACCACCCGCCTCTTCGACAGGTTCTACCAAGGCAAGAGCCTTTCGGGCGAGCAGCACATCGGCACGGGCATCGGCCTCAATCTCTGCCAGGCCATCGTGGAACTCCACCACGGCAAGATCCGTGCCTACAACCGCAACGACGGCACTCACGGTGCCTGCTTCGAGGTCACGCTCCGCGAAGGCAACAGCCACTTCCTGCCCGGCGAACTCATGGAGACGGGACCGGCGGCAGAGCACGCCCACGAGAAGCGCAAGACCACAGGCAACCGCAACCTGCGGGTGCTCGTGGTCGACGACGACAACGAGATACCCGAATACATCTCCAGCGAGCTGGGTACATGGTACAGGTTCTCCATCGCCAACGACGGCAAGGAGGCCCTCGAAAAACTGCTTACCGGCAGCTACGACCTCGTCATCTCCGACGTGGTGATGCCCGTCATGGACGGCATCACCCTGCTCAAGGAGATCAAGGGCAACCCCAACATCAGCGACATACCCGTCATCCTGCTCACCTCCAAGGCCGACGTGGCCCACAGGCTCGAGGGCCTTCGGCGCGGTGCCGACGCCTATCTGGCCAAGCCTTTCGACATGGACGAGCTGCATGTGCTCATCGACAATCTCGTGGACAACGTGCGGCGCCTGCGCGGCAAGTTCTCTGGCGCGCAGGAACAGCAGGACAAGGTGAAGGACATCAGCGTGAAAGGCAACAACGACGCACTGATGGAGCGCATCATGAAATGTGTCAACGACAACCTCCAGAACCCCGACTTCAACGTGGAGATACTCACCGACGCCGTGGGCATCAGCCGCGCACACCTGCACCGCAAGATGAAGGAGATTACCGGCATATCAACCTCCGACTTCATCCGCAACCTGCGGCTGGAGCAGGCGGGCAAGCTCATCAGGGAGGGATCGATCAATGTCACGCAGGTGGCCTACTCCGTGGGCTTCAACAACCGCGCACACTTCTCCACCGCCTTCAAAAAGCATTTCGGCATGAACCCCACCGAATATTATGAGACTTGCAGAAAAGAGACAGAGACATCAGGGAATGACGGATCGGCAGACTTGTCGTAACTTTGCCGCCAAACCCTATCTCTAAGCTCACATGACAAGACTGCACAAGATTGCACTTACATTCATCCTGGCGTTCCAACCACTCCTGTCCCAGGCCAACGACGGCCACGGACTGTGGTTGGAACGCCTTTCACATTCAGGGGCCGCCGTCCGCACCGATCTCGACAAGCGCATGGACGACGACGGGTCGTTCCGCCTCGTCTGCGACAAGCAGGGCCGACTGACCGTCAGGTCCGCCACCCGCGCCGGCCTGATCTACGGCGAGTTCACCGCCCGGCGGCTCTCGGCACTGAACGAGATGCACGAGATGGACAGCCTCTTCCGACCCGCCTTCCGCCTCCGTCTGCTCAACCACTGGGACAACCTCGACGGAACCATCGAGCGAGGCTACGCCGGCCGTAGCATCTTCTGGAACTGCGGGCTCCGTCCCGAGACCTTCTTCACCGCGCACCCGTCACCCCAGGCACAGCGCATCGACGCCTATGCGCGCGCCAACGCGTCGGTGGGCATCAACGGCACGGTGCTCAACAACGTGAACGCCTCGCCACAGATGCTCACCCACGTCTATCTCGACTCGGTCAGGATGATTGCCAACATCCTGCGGCCGTGGGGCCTGCGCGTCTACCTCTCGGTCAACTTCGGTACGCCCAAGGCACTCGGAGCCACGCCGACCGCCGACCCGCTCGACCCGGCCGTGCGCCGGTGGTGGGCAGACAAGGCCGACGAAATCTACAGGATGATACCCGACTTCGGCGGGTTTCTCGTCAAGGCCAACTCCGAAGGCCAACCCGGGCCTTTCGACTACGGGCGCTCGCATGCCGACGGTGCCAACATGCTCGCGGCGGCACTGCGCCCCCACGGCGGCACCGTGATATGGCGATCGTTTGTCTACGGAGCCAAGCACAAGGGCGAGGACCGCGTGAAACAGGCCGTCTCAGAGTTCAAGGACCTTGACGGACTGTTTGCCGACAACGTGATGCTGCAGAGCAAGAACGGGCCGCTCGACTTCCAGCCGCGCGAGCCCTACGCACCCATCTTCGACCAGATGACACGCACCGGCCAGATGGCCGAGTGGCAGATCACCCAGGAATACACGGGGCAGGCACGCCACCTGGTCTATCTCGCCACGATGTGGAAGGAGTTTCTCGACTTTGTGCCGCCCTCACGCCGGCGCGGTGTAGCCGGCGTGAGCAACATCGGCGACGACCGCAACTGGTGCGGGCACGACTTCTCGCAGGCCAACTGGTATGCCTTCGGACGCCTGGCCTGGGACCCCACGCTCAGTGCCGACAGCATTGCCGACGAGTGGCTGCGCCTCACCTTCGGCGACAGCCGCGAGCTGACGGCCCGCATGCGCCCCGTCATGATGCGAAGCCGCGACGACTGTGTCGACTACATGATGCCTCTGGGTCTGCACCATATCTTCCGCTTCGACCACCACTATGGTCCCGAGCCCGACGGCTACAAAGCCGACTATCCGCTCGAGTGGTGTCCCGTCTACTATCACAAAGCCGACACGGCAGGGGTGGGCTTCGACCGCACCTCCCACGGGTCGGGAGCCACGTTGCAGTATCGCGAGCCATACCGCACATGCTACGACGACCCCGCCACGTGTCCCGAGGAGTATCTGTTGTGGTTCCACCACGTCGGATGGAACTACAAGATGAAGAACGGGCAGACCCTTTGGCACAATCTCCGCGCCCACTACGACCGAGGCGTGGAAGCCGTCGAGAGCTACCTGCCCGTCTGGCAGTCGCTCAGGGACGAGGAGACGGCTCACGGTGATGCCGACGGAAGCCGCTGGCGGCGTGTCGACGCGCTGCTGCGCGAACAGGCGGCCAATGCCAGGGAGTGGCGCGACACTTGTCTCGGATACTTTGGCCAGTATGCGGAGAAGAAGGCCGGCACGCAGAAAGTACGGTAAGCCAGCATGAACACCTACACCAACCGCGAGTGGGGACTGGGCAAGCGACAATACTGACGCCCTGCTGCGTGTCTTCATCCAGTGGGGCACGTCCTACTTCTATCCGTCGTCGCCAAGCAGGCTGTGGCTGCAGGCTGTTGGGGAAAGCGAGACGAAATATTTACTATCAAACAGACACGAATATTTAAAACTTATACACACTACACAGCCATATAATCACAGGCCACAAAAAATATCATTGCGAGCCACAGGAAAACCTGCTATCTTTGCAATAGTTATTGCTATACACGGGAAAGAACATAAACTTTCACTATACATTCTTATTTATAACCATGAAAAAAGCAGGTTCGCTCATCCTTATGGCAACAATGGCTGTTATCGTCATCGTTGCAAATGGCTCAGCTTCATTTGGAACATCGCTTCAAAAACTAACAGTTCGCCAACTCCCGACGGGGAGTGTGCAATCCGAACAGTCAACGTCCGACCAGGCAACAGCAGACTCTCTATCGGCAATCGTATCCGACAAGTCGCTGTCGCTTGTCTTCACCAACGATTCTGTCCACCCCTGGAATATCGGCAACAGTGGCGATGGATACTTACACAATGGCAATGTGGGCATAAGCAACAGTTCGTCATCTTTCTCATTCTCGTACAATTGTGAGCAAAGGACGGAGCTGAGTTTTGACTGGGCATGCTATAATTACGGCTCACACAAGCTGTGCCTATATATTGATGGTGTGGAGCGAGAAGTCACGACCAGCAGTTCGGACGCTACCCCCAGGTATTACGTGGATCCGGGAAGTCATATTGTCACGTTCAAAGACACCATTGCCGGCTACACCTACGCACAGCGCGACTGGAGCCATATTCGCAACCTGTGTGTCAGGCCCGTACTTCCTTTGGACACCGTGATCCTGTCAGCCAAATCCCAGCCGCTCAACTTTGTCAATGAGAGTGCCTATCCATGGATGGGCGAGGATGGCTATGCGCAAAGCGGCAACTACGGGCATCCGAACACCGTCTCTTCCATCCACACCACACTGACCTTGGACAAGCCTTCCAAATTATCGTTCTGGAGTTCGACCTATTGCTATAACGAAAACGGCAACACCTACAACTATAGCGGCTACCACTTCTTCTGCTTTAAGATAAACGGACGCACCTATATGGGGCGAGAGAACGGTTCTGGAACGACATCGCTGCTGTTGCAGCCTGGAAATTACACCTTGGAATGGAGCGACTCCATCTACAGCAACAACAACTATTCCCCCAAGTCTCGGATAAAGGATGTGCAACTCACGTCCGACTGGATTGACATAGAGCTTACCAAGGCTGGCACGTTGGGCGTGGAGGTGCTTTACCAGGCCGACGTGCTGAATGATGTGGAACTGTTGAAAGTGAAAGGCCCCCTCAACAGCGATGACTGGACGACTATCAAGAACATGAAAAACCTGGTGGGACTTGACATCTCAGCTGCCCAATTTGACGCCGTGCCCGACTATGCCTTTGACGGCCTGGCCAGCCTTTCGTCGGTGACGCTGCCGGAGGGTGTGAAGAGCATCGGCCAGTATGCGTTCAGGGGAACACAACTACTCAACATCGACATACCCAGCTCTGTAACTTCAATCGGACAATACGCTTTTGCCGGCACAAGGGTAAGAACCGTCAATTTCAAAGAAGACTCCAAGCTAACACACATAGGCTATAGAGCATTCAACGAGTGCACCTCCTTAGAGCGTTTCGTCATGCCCAATTCCGTGACAACACTTGGAACATACAATAATAATGTTGACTATAGGTGTGGGACCTTCGATGGTTGCACCAATCTCGAGGAGATACATTTCTCGGACGCCTTGTCCACTTTGGAACAAAGTGTGTGTTCCGGCTGTTCAAAGCTGAAGGATGTGCACCTTCCGCAGAATATCCTCTCCATATGTGATTACGCATTCTACAATACGCCATCTTTAAGAAGAATCGACCTGCCCTCCTCTTTGAAAAGGATAGACAACGATGCTTTCTATCAATGTGGCGTTGATAGCGTGAAACTGCCAATAGGACTAACAGTCTTGGAAAGCTACGCTTTTCGAAACTGTGGGAATTTGAAATATCTGGAGTTGCCATCTTATATAGGCAGCTACAGTTATAATTTCAACGGGTGCAATTCAATCCAGAAAATTGTGTCTAAGTCTGCGACACCTCCCGCCATCTCCGATGATCCATTCCAGAATGGTCCCTCTAAGGCCAACGTCACCTTGGTCGTGCCCTCTTTCGCCGTAGCCAATTACAAACTGGACTCATACTGGTATCAGTTCGGCAACATTCAAGAAATGGATGTTGACTTGGACTATTGGCGTATAGCCAGTGCCCTGTCTCTGACCAACAACCGCAGAATGAACGGAAAGCCCGACATCGACTTGTATTATGGTGGGCAATTTACCGTCAGCGGCAATGCGCCAATGACAGTCAAGAACTTCGACATCTTCGTAAGCGAATCCAATCCAGGTCGCCTGCTGAATGATTGTGTGGCAATGACTGCCGACAGCATAACCAGTCATTTCTACGTGGATGCCAACAAATGGTATTTCATGACTCCGCTCCATGATGTGGACCTGACTAAAGTAACCCACAGCAATAGCGCAGCATCTTTCGTATTCCGTTACTATGATGCCGCAAGCAGGGCGACGAACGGAACAGGAAGCAGTTGGAGAAATGTGGATGACGGCAATCTGTCAGCTGGCAAGGGATACATATTCCAAACCAATGTCTCGGGTGTCATGACCATGCCATCGGACGCTGCCGGGCACATCCAAGTGCTAAACACAAATGATGTGACAACAAAGTTGGAATCCCATGTGTCAACGGCCTCAGCCAACAAGAGCTGGAACTATGTGGGTAATCCTTATCCCACTTATTATGACATCTATTATATGGACTTCACGGCCCCCATCACCGTATGGACAGGAAGCACCTATAAAGCATACTCCATAGCAGACGACAACTTTGTGCTACGTCCCATGCAATCGTTCTTCGTTCAGAAGCCCGATGCGGTTGACAACATCGTGTTCCACAAGGAAGGCAGACAAATGACCTCTGGCATAGAGCGCACATCCACCGCCAAAGGTCGTGCAATGGCACCCGCAAACATCTCGCGCAAGTTCTTCAATCTCCAAATTTCCAACGAGGAAGACTTGGTGGACGAAACACGCATAGTGCTCAACGAAGATGCGCAAATAGGGTATGAGATTGAGAGAGATGCCTCCAAATTCATGAGCATGAATGTTGATGTACCCCAAATCTATACGATCGACGCAGAAGGAAATCGTTATGCCATCAATGAGCGTCCCCAAAAGGACGGGAACATCGGTTTGGGTTACCTTGCTCCCCAAGATGGCTTCTATACCGTCAGCGCAATGAAGGCTGAAGGTGAGATCATGCTCCTTGACAAGGAACAAAACAAGCATGTCGACTTATCCTCACAAGACTATACCTTCTATTCTAAAGCCACAGAAGGCGTGAACGGAACTCGTTTCATGCTCATGGTAAAGGCCAATAATGGTGATGCCACAGGCATTGGCAACACCACAATCTCGGAGACAAGAGTAGACGGCGGTAAGGGATTGGTAACCATCACAAGTAAGGCTGGGGCAGCCTTCATTGTCCACTCGTTGAACGGCACTACCGTCTTCGACGGGACAGTTACCGCTGGCTGCCATGCCGTCCCATTGCCGGCTGGCGTATACATTATCAAGGTGAACAACCTGACTTCTAAAGTCATCGTTTATTAGAAATTGAAAAATCTTTCAATACATGAGAGGTTACAGATATATACTCTTCGTGCTGGCACTGCTAATCAGTGTCAGCATGCAAGGGCAATACAATCCGACTAACCCTGCAGAGCCTGGCGCTTATTACACCTTGGCTTTGCAGGCTACGCCGTCGGGGAGTGGCAGTTTCAATGTCAGCACAACGACAAGCTACTCCGAGGGCACGAATGTCACGTTGCGTGCATTCGCAAACTCAAGTTTCAAGTTTGTCGCATGGGAAAAGGATGGAGAGGTTCTTTCCACGTCATCATCCTTCACCTATACCATGCCGGCTAAAAACGTGAAACTCATTGCCCATTTCCAATATGACCCATCAAACCCTACCGAACCGACTGAGCCTGACCTGCCAGTATATTCCGCCTTGAGCTTGTCGGCCAGTCCGTCAAATGCTGGATATTTCAACATTTCAAGTGGGAACAAATATGAGGTGGGGGCTTCCGTCAATTTACGGGCATATAACAATTCTGATTTCACATTCAAGAACTGGACTGAAAAAGGCGAGGTCATATCCACAAACAGTTCATTCAACTATGTGGTCAAAGCCGGCAATCCTAAGTTGGTGGCAAACTTCACCTATTCGCCATCAAGTCCCGGAGAGCCATCGGAGCCTCTATTATATCACAAGCTGTATTTGCACAGCAATCCAGCTGATGCAGGCTACTTCAATGTGTCAAGTGGAAACTCCTACCAAGAAGGATCCTCTGTATATTTGTGTGCCTATTCCAACCAGTGGTACCACTTCCAGAACTGGACCCTGAACGGTGAGGTCATCTCCACCAACTGCGGGTTCTACTATACGATACCCGCTAACGATGCCACGCTGACAGCCAATTACACCTACGATTATGACCCATCCAATCCGTCAGAGCCCTCCAAACCCACAGGAGAGAATGTGAGCATTTATGGCATGACAGAAAATGGCGTGCAAAGGCAGACTATCACTTATCCTGTTTACTTGGAGAATGACATGCTGGTTAGAGAAATGGCAGTCGACCTCCAATTCCCTGATGGATTTGCCGTGAACACGGAAGATGTCCGTTTGTCCGGACGTGCGTCCGGGCACGAGTTGAGTGTGCTGCCTTTGGGGGATAACTCTTTCCGCTTCTCCCTCAAGGGAGATGATGCCTTTGATGGAAACAACGGAAAGGTGTTTGAAGTATTGGTTACCATTCCTTCCGATGCAGAAATGGGCAAAAACCATCCTGTTGTTCTCACACATGGCGTTATCCATGCAATGGACAGTACACTGTCCGCCATATCCGTACGCGGCGGAAACATATATGTGGAGAAAGTTTCCGAAGATGGGTTGTATGCCAAATTCTCCTTCGATAAACTGCAAGGGAGGGTAAAGTTCACCAATCTTTCTTCGGAAAAAGCCACCAGTTACCTATGGGACTTTGGAGACGGTACAACCAGTAGCGAAAAATCTCCGCTCCACATCTACCAGAAAGCTGGTTCCTACTCCGTAAAGCTGAGTGCAAAGGGTGAAGTGGACAGCGACATTGCGGAAATGACTGTTTTCATCAATGATGAGAGCACTTGGAAAGTGGACGGGACCTTTTATCTTTCTGATGAAGAAAAAGGTGTTCGCTATTTTACTTCAGCAGAATCATTGTTCCAATTCATTGTCGGCTCTTCTATCATCGGCAATGTGAAAGTGTTGGTCAAGGCAGACAAGGACTTCACATATCCATTGGAGGCATCTCACCTGCAAGTAGTAGAAAAACTGTTCAATTCATTGGCGACAGCCCATTGCACACTCACATTCAACAAATGGGGGATTGGGCGCAATCCTGTCATGAACTTCGGGGAAAGCCATGAGGCTGTCAACAAAGATTTCGTGGCTTTCCTTGTTGCAAACAATGGATGTCTGGAATGTGAAGGAGTGGAAATGAAATTGTGGAATGTCAGTTTCAATCCTTCAAGAATCCACAAGTCCACGAGCCAGAAAATCAGGTCAGGCGAGAAAACTGCAGAAGTGGATTTCTCTCCCATCAGCACCGACTTGACTTTCACTTGGAATTTGCAGTCCGCACCTTTGGAAGTAAACGGCTTCCGGGAGACTGGCGAACGCATGATACCATCCATGACTCTCGTAAACGAAGGCGAAGATGCTGCAAAACTAACTTATTTGGTTACCGGCAAATACAAGGATGAAACTTTTTGCGAGTTTGTCCATGAGATTACGGTATCGCCATCCTTAGTAGGTTTGTTCTCCAACATGACACCTGCCAATGGCACAGTTTCAGAGTCGACAAGCGTTACCTTGACATGGAACCTCATCAAGAATGCCGTCTACGACGTGTATCTGTGGAATGCGCAAAACCAGCGCCCAGGAACGCCTAACGTTTCCGGTATATCCGATTTGCATTACACATCACAGAACTTCTGCCAAAACGGCAATAGCTACAAATGGCAAATCGTAGCAAGAAATGACGGACAGGAACTGGCAAGTGATACGATGACATTTGCTGTAAGAAGTCTGCCTGACCTTCACGTCTATGCGGTAGATTGTTCGGAAGCAGTAGCTGGAAAAAAGTTCACAGTAAAATGGACAGTCAAAAATGATGGCGTAGGCTCTACTGGAGAAACGAGATGGAACGATTATGTTTGGTTGGTAACAGACGTATATGGTGGAACAGCTCCGTCAGGAACTTCTACAAACAATTCAAAGCTGTTGGCTACTGTTCAAAATGTTAAGGCTCTCGAGACAGGTGAATCTTACGACAACAGTGTTGACGTGACATTAGATGAGCGTGTATATGGTAACTACTATATCATTGTAGCAGCCGACATGTACAGTGTGGCCGACATACAGTGGAGTGCCATTGGCGGTTCCGTCTTGAATCCCTACACCCCATCCCAGGATGGCTCCACCTCCTATAAGCATCTCTACGCCTCCACATCAGCCACATACAACAAGTTGTATGAGCAGGGAGAGACACCGACTCTCAGCGACAACTTCTTCTACAAGAAGATTACCATTGCCGTTCCCGACCTGGCTGACCTTCAGATACCATCCGTCACATCGTTTGTGGTCCCCACTGTCGATTCAGAAGCCGCACCGTCTGACGGTCAACTGGCTACGTGGCAGGAATGTTGGGTGCCATCGCCCATCACCGCAGCTGGTTTGCGCTATAGCGAGAGCTATTACTCGGGAAAGAAGATTGCGGTCAAGGTGAAGGTGGCCAACAAAGGCGGCAAGGACACGGAGAGCGCTTTCCGCACTGTGGTCTACATGTCGACATCTCCCGACAGGGATGCCGCGCCCCTGACCAACATAGGGTCCGTCAGTTGTCCTACAAACATTGCCGCTGGGCGTGACACCACGCTCACGTTGGCCTTCTACATGCCCTATCGTTGGCATGGCGACACCTATTTCCACGCCTACGCCGACATCGACGATGCCGTGTACGAATTGGCCAACACGGTGAACAACTGGGGCAAGAGTGACAAGGTAGATGTGATGCTTTGTCCGGGGGCGGACCTGGTGCCTACCGACTTGAAGGTACCCTCGAACATCGCTCCGTCAGCATCGTTCGACGTAACCTACAAGGTGGTAAACAAAGGGACGGGCATACCGCTACCGGCCAACGGCAGCCTATTTGCCGGCCGATGGAAAGACCAGATCTATCTCTCGAAGAAGAGCACAGGCCTCGACGACAGTGCCGTACTTCTTGCCTCCGTCTTGCGAGCTGGATATTTTGAGGGGCCTGCCACACATAGTGCCACTGGCTCGTCGAGTATCAAGCCCGAAGAGTTCAGCTACAAAGGCGACAATTACAGCAACAGCATCACCATAAGCCCCCAAGGGCTGAGCTCGGGAACCTACTATGCTTATCTGAAGACCGATGCCGACGACGACTTGTATGAGTATGAAGGGGAAGGCAACAATGTGATATGCTCCGGACCGATCAAGTTTACCCAACCGGATCTTTCTGCTGAGTTGCTGTCCATCTCGGACGACACGCTGGCAACTGACAAGGAAGTCGCCTTCACATGGAAACTGAAGAATGCTGGACTTGGCGACATTCAGAATGCCAAGATTACGGATGCGTTCTATGCCACCGTCAATCAAGACGGAACTGGGGGAACATTGATAGGAACAGCGGAGAACACCGTCTGGATTGCGGCAGGCTCAGAGAAGACGCTCCGCACCAACATCAAAATTCCAAGCAATGCCAACCTCAACGGCCTGCGTTATATCTATGTCAAGACCAACAGTGACCACGCCATACAGGAGGAGACTACCACAAACAACAGTTCTGCAGTGGTGAAGTCTTGGTGCAAGTATGAAGCCGTGCCTTCACCTCCTAAGGTGAAAGGAGCAAATCTGTATGTGGAGAATCTTTCTCTCAATAGGTCTGTAAGACCTGGCGAAGAAGTAACGGTTACTTATACGGCACGCAATACAGGTGATGCAGATTTGGCTGATTTGGAAGTTGGTCAAGATATTTTTATCTCTAATGACTTTACCTTCTCCGAAGCAAAGGCTCAGAAATGTGAAGTAACTGCTCAAAAGGGTTCTGTCAAGAATCTGAAAGCAGGTAAGTCTACGACCATTTCTCTGACATTCAAGATGCCGGAGTCGATGACGGGTGGCGATAAATACATCCATCTGTTTGCCGACCGTACCAATCAGTTGGGTGAGAAAGTGACGAGTGACAACTACGCTCGTTCCTCTTTCTATCTTAATGGAAACTTGCCAGATTTGAAGGTAACAACTTATGTTTTGGCAGATACAATCAAGACATCTACGAATGTAACATTGAAGTTTACCACCTCCAATCAAGGTGAATGGGATGCAGGAAAGTCAACAGCGGTTGTCTATCTGTCTTCTTCCAACAATCTGAATGGCAATGCCAAGCAAATAGCCTCGGCTACTGTTAATGCCATCAACAAGGGTGGTAAAACGGAAAATACAGTTACATTCAGTGTTTCAGACAAGGATTATGGCAAATGGAATGTACTGGTTAGGACGGATGCAAATAATAACGTGAGAGAATTGGACGAGGACAATAATCTTGTAGCTATTCCTATCACCATATTGCAGTCTCCACTTCCTGATTTGACGGTCAAGGAACTTTCCACAGAAGAAATCCTTACCAGCGGTCAGCCGATGAAGGTTAGGACTACTATAGCCAATATCGGTAAAAATGCCACTCGCACCGACAAGTGGTCTGATACATATTATCTGTCTGCAAGCACAGTTTTGAATGTCAATACGGCAACAAAGATTGGCAGCAAGACCCATGTTGGTAAATTGGATGTTGAAGCGACTTATACCAATGAAGTAAGTCTCAACATTCCTGCAAATATGCAAGGCAATTTTATGTTGTTTGTCGTATCTGATGCTTCAGATGCCATCACGGAAATGGACGAGAACAACAATGTGAAAAGTATTCCTGTCTATGTGAATGGCTCTGTTGACACACCTGCGGACTTGGCTATTACCAACATCAATGCTCCATCAAGCATCAAGGCTGGCGATGATGTCACGATTTCATATCAGTTGGGCAATGTGGGAGAGTTTACTGCCAATGGAACGCTGAACGATGTCATCTATCTTTCCAAGAACAAGACATGGGACAAGGATGATGTGATGGTAGGTGTTGTGTCAGGTAAGGTGAATATCAACCCAGGAGAAAAAGTAACTCGATCTGTTACTGGACGTATCACCAATGTACCAGAAGGTGATTACTATGTGATAGTAAAAACCAACTCGACCAAGACCATTGCCGAATCAAAGGAAGATAATAACACCATAGTAGCCGCTTCACCGAGCAAATTGTCTTTTACGACCATTAGCTTAGGTGGTAGTGCCAATGTGAATACTTCGGGCTATTACAAGTTGGAGATTCCAAGTGGCTATGATGGCAAGACGGTCGGTTTCTATCTCAATCATCCAGAAGGAGCCTCAGCAGGTCTATACGCCGCTTACGAGTCTGTACCTTCTACTGCCAAATATGATGTGGCAGCCAGTGCTAACCAAGGAACGCAGCAAGAAATGCTGATACCAAATGTAAAAGCTGGCAACTATTACATTTTGGCGCAGGACAATGCTGCCTTGGTGAACGCCACTGGCAATGTGTTCTCAGAATCAGGTAGTGGCTTGGCTACAACTACCAACATGACGCTCAATGCACAGGAAGTAAACTTTGGAGCTACTACACTGAGTATTGCAGAAGGTGGCAATGGTGGTTGGGTTTCAACGGATGTAAGAGGTGCCTTGTTCGATTCCATCATGGACTTCCGCTTGAAGTTGGCAGAAAAGGTAATACCAGCCGAGGCTGTCACATTCAACGGCATGACAAGTTCTCGTGTCACGTTCAATCTCAACAATGCAGAAACAGGAGCATACGATGTGGTGTCGGAACTTCCAGATGGAACATTGGCTACCTTGCCTAAGGGATTCAAGGTTATTCCTGGCGCATCAGTTAGCTTGGGTGCAAAGATTGATGCTCCGAGCGTGGTGCGTGTGGGCAGCTATGCGCCCATATCTGTGTCGTATGCCAATGGCGGCAATACGGATTGCGAGGTGTATCGTCTGATGTTGGTCATCGATGATGGTTATCTCGGTACGACCATCAAGGATTTGGATCGCCACCAGTCTGTTCTCTATCTTGATTTGGGAAGCGAGAGCGACAGTCGTGGTTACACATCCATACCTCCTGGCACACAGAAAACCATCAACCTGTTTATGTACCAGACGGCACGTAGCAGCAACATAACAATTTATGTGGTGAAATAACAAAGACACTTCAAATATGAACATAAAGAATCATATCAAACAAATGCTCTTGGGGGCAGGACTGCTTTTGGCAGTCCTGCCTTCCGGGGCACAAAATATCATTCGTCCGAAGATAGCTGGCCCAAACGGACTTTGGGTGAACAGCTACAATGGTGTGCTGTTCTTCGGACAAACGGATATGGAAACGCAAAATTCGCAAATGCCGATGCAGTTGCGCTTCTACTATAACAGCTCGGCACAGTCTACTAACTATGGTTATGGCCTGGGTTTCTCACTTGGCTATGAGATGCGCTACCATATCAATGAAATTGGTGGAGTTGTCATTGAAACTGGCGACGGACGTTCTGACACCTACAAGAAATTTGGCAAGGAGTTTGAAGCTCCAGCAGGGGTGTTCAGTAAGGTAGAGGAATACGAAAGCGGAAAATATCGCTTGACAGAGAAGTCGGGTGAGCAGTATTTCTTTGATGACGCCAAGTACGGAAAGGTGACGGCAATGACCGACCGCAATGGCAACAAGACCACCTTCACTTATCAAGACAGTTTGTTGGTAAAAGTGCAGGATGCCGTTGGGCATACACTCAACCTCAGTTACACTGAAGGTTTGCTCCGCACTGCAACAGCCTCCTTCCATAAGGGTAGTATCAATTATGAGTATGATGGCCTCCGCCGATTGAAGAAACGTACTGATGCATTAGGCAACAGCACGCTTTACAGTTATGACAAGCAGAACCGCATCTGTGAGATTACAGATGCCAATGGCCATAAGACGCTTATTGCTTACAACAACAGTGGTATGGTGAGCCGCATGAAGACTGATGTGTCCGACAAGTCTATCCGTTACGAAGGCGACAAAACGGTATTCATCGACTATACCGCTCCGCAGAACCAGTATTCTTATTATCGTTGGGATAGTCAGGGACGTGTCATCGAGAAGGTGGGCTTGTGTTGTGGCATACAGTCCACTCTCGAATATGATGATGATGACAATGTGGTAAAACGCACGGATGCCAATGGTAATATCACTTCATATACCTATGATGACCGTGGCAACATGCTCTCTCTGACCGATGCCTTGGGCAACTCGGAGCGTTATACATACGATGACAAGTTCAATCAAGTGAGTTCTTTCCAAGACAAGAATGGCAACAGCTACCGATTTGCCTACGATGGCAAGGGCAACCTGATTTCCTTGTCTGGTCCGTTAGGCTTCAGTAATTCATTCACTTATAACGATAAGGGCTGGCCGCTGAACACTACGGATGCCAACAGCAACGTGACTGCCACTACTTATAATACCGATGGCACGACTGCCAAAGTAATGGATGCGGCAGGATATACCACCACTTATTCTTATGATGAGTGTGGTAACATTCTCACCATGACTGATGGGCGCAACAATACGACATCTTATGCTTACGACAACAACAACCAAATCATCTCACAGACGGATGCCTTGGGCAATACTTCCACTTTGAGTTACGACAAGGTGGGCAACATTGTGCGTGTCAAGAATGCCAAGAACCAAATTCGTGCCTATAGCTATGATGCCTTGGGCAATGTGCTGACCATGACCGACCCTATGGGCGGTGTCTATACTTACAAGTATGACGGCAAGGGCAATGTGGTAAGCGTTACCGACCCTATGGGCAATGAGCAAAAATTCGCTTGGAACGAGAAAAACAAGATGACCTCGCAGACCAATGCTGCTGGTGAAAAGACTGGCTATGACTATGATGCCAAGGGCAATCTGATAGCGGTGTTCCAGCCAAACGGCAACACATTGAATTACTTCTATGACAAACTCGACCGCATCGAGCAGTTGAGCGACAACATGGGTGTTATTGCCAAATACACTTACGATGGTAATGGCAACCAGCTTACTGTGACGGACGGACTTGACCGCACGATGACCTACGCCTACGATGCCTTGAACCGCAAGACCTCGGAGGCTTTGCCGTCTGGTGCAATGACTAAATATCAGTATGATGCCAACTCCAATCTGCTTTCCGTAACTGATGCACTCAGCCATATTACGAGCTATACTTATAGTTCGCTCAACCAGCAGCTCAGTCATACCGATGCGCTGAATGCCGTGACCAAGTTTGAATATGATGCCAACGGCAATCTATCGAAAGCTACGGATGCCAAGGGCAATGCGACATCTTATGCTTACGATGCGCTCAACCAGAATACAGCCATCACCTTTGCCAATGGTGCTTCGCTGCAATACACTTACGATGAACTCGGCAATGTGATAGCCTCGACAGACCGTGCCGGCAATGAATTTAAGTATGCCTATAATCCATTGCGCAACTTGCTTTCCAAGACTTATCCTGATGGAACGACGGATAAATACACATACGACAGAATAAGCCGTATGCTTTCTGCTGTCAACAAGAGTGCTACCGTCACTTTCGCTTACGACAAGGCTACCCGCCTGTTGTCTGAAACATTGAACGGAAAGACCACTGGTTATAGCTATGATGTGGCAGCAGGTAAGCGCACGCTGACTTATCCGAGCGGCATGAAGGTAGAGGAACACCTAAATGCCCGTGACCTTATCTCTTCGATTCTTCAGAATGGTAACGAAGTGGTGACGATGGAATACAATGTGGCTGGTCAAAAGACCAAGCAAACATACGCCAATGGCATTGCTACAGCTTATACCTACAACGAAAACGGCTGGTTGTCGTCTATCAAGGATGACCACAAGGTGCTCGACCTTGCCATGAGCTATGATGCCATCGGAAACATGACCAAGCGTGCCGACAATCTTGATGCAGAGCGCACCGAGAGTTATGGTTACGATGTCATTTCTCAGCTCACATCGTTTACTCGTGGAAAAACTATCAATAAAACTTATGAGTTTGACTTGTTGGGCAATCGTGTGAAGACAGTAGAGAATGGAGTCGTAACGAATTATACTTCCAATAATGTAAATGCCTATACTGCCATTTCTGGCGGCATGTCGTTCACTCCGTCATACGATGGCAATGGCAATATGCTTAACGATGATAAGCATCAGTATGTATATGACTATAACAACAAGTTGGCTTCCGTAGGTGACAAATCTGTAAGCTACAAATATGATGCTTTAGGTCGTCGTATCGCCAAGAACAACACCTTATATTATTATGTAGGTGATCAGATGGTGGAAGAAAACACAGATGGTGCTGTGACTTCTTATCTGTATGGCAACAACATTGATGAGGCTTTGCAGATGAAACGTAAGGATGAGGTTTACTATTATCACACGAATCACTTAGGTTCTACAATGGAGCTTTCAAATAAAGGAGGTAAAGTTGTGGAAAGAGTAGAATATGATGTGTATGGTATGCCTACTTTTATGGATGCTGATGGTAAAGTGCTTGAAACTTCTGATGTTGAGAATAATATTCTGTTTACTGGACGTGAATATGATGCTGAGACAGGAGATTATTTCTTTAGGGCAAGAAGTATGCACCCGTTGGTGGGTAGGTTTATGCAAAAAGACCCATTGTTGTATGTGGATGGAATGAATGATTATTGCTATGTTTTGAATATGCCATCTATATTTAACGACCCCTATGGCTATTATATTGAGATTGTAAATTCGGGAGTTAAATTGTTGGGAATAACAATGCGACAAGGAATAAAAAATGCACCATTGAAAACAAGTCAGGTATTAGAACCAGGAACAAATCAAGCTCTTTCTGGTATGATAGCTCAAGAAAACGCAAAACAAATACTTAAGGGGTCTGGATTCCGAATATTAGGACAAGGAGGCTCTGTTATTGCTGATGATGGCTCCTATCGTGGACCAGGTGCTGGTCAAATGATAGGAAACTTTGCTGGTGGGTTGATTGGAGGAGCTTTGGCTGGTGCTGCCGCTGGAGCTTTGTTTGGTGGTGTAGGTGCTGTTCCTGGTTTCTTCATTGGTTTAGGAGGAAGTTTGATAGGTGGATTTGTAGGTGAAGAACTGGGGAAAGGTTTTGACAACTGGTGGAAAAAAAATCACCAACCATATTCTTGTGATAACCCAAATGACCCTCCATGTCGCTATAATTCTCAAACAGGTGTTTTTGAATGTTCCGTAAGCTATTAAAGATATGAAAAAAGTTATATTATTCTTAATATGTATCTCCTTATGGGGGATAAATTTAAATGCACAAAATCCTTGTCCGCAGGGGGATAAGGATAATCCCACAGACTTAGACCATTCACAAGACCCATTAGATGACACCTCCACTTCGGGTGGTATCTCCGCTGACCCAAACGAAATCATCGGTCCCTCAGGCTATGATTCTATCCGTTGGGTCAGCATCAACGATGTGTTAAACTACACCATTCTCTTTGAAAACGACCCTGAATTTGCATCGGCGAATGCCCAAAAGGTGGATGTGAGGTTTAGTTTTGACGACAAGGCATGGATGCGTGGCTTTGGACTGGGCAGCTATGGCTTTGCCAACTATTCATGGAATATCGACAAGAGTCCGGCGGCTTATCAGAACCGCCTCGACCTGCGCGACTCCATGAACATCTACGTTGACCTCAACGCAGGTATTGACGTGGTGAAGAAGCAAGCCTTTTGGACTTTCTCGTCTATCGACCCAGAAACAGGTCTGCATCCTTGGCAAGTGGATAGAGGAATGTTGCCAGTCAACGACTCCACTCATGTGGGAGAAGGTTATGTGCGCTTTAGTTTGAAACCATACGAAGGGTTGAAGACAGGCGATACCATCAGCATTGCCGCCAACATCGTGTTCGACCAAAACGACACAATTCCGACCAACCGATGGAAGAATGTGATAGATGCAGGTATGCCTACCAGCAAGGTGAAAGGCAAGGTGGACTCGAAGAACAAGAACCTCTACCACATCACCTTGACGGCCGAGGATGACAAGGGCGGATCGGGGCTGAAGAAGGTGACGATGTATCTTGCCAACAACTTCGGCATTTACGAAGAGTATGCCGTGTGTCCGGTTGATACTGTTATCGACTTTGAGGCAGAAGCAGGCAGACAATACAAGTTCTACTCGTTGGCAGAAGACAATGTTGGCAACCGCGAACCGCTGAAAGAAGTGCCAGACCTCTTCATCAACATCAATGCCGCACCGAGCGACATTGCCTTGTCAGACTCCATCTTTCAAGATGATATTGCCCCCGAAGGCTTTATCGGTGAGTTGAGTTCCACGGATGTGGATGGCAGCACCTTTACATACGCCTTGGCAGAGGGTGAAGGAGCTGTGCATAATGAACTGTTCCAAATCAAAGGCTCGCAACTGCAAGCCAAAAACACATTCAAGTGTGCAACTGATACCATCTACAAGGTGCGTATCGGTACCACGGACGAAGGAGGCCTTTCCTATGAAAAGTCATTCGTGCTGCATTTGAAGAATGTGTTGGAAAAGCCGAAAGTGGATACTTTGTTGGTCAATATCTGTGAAGGCGATGTCTATGACTTCCATGGCAAGGAATACGAGAATGCTGGAACCTACTACTATACACAGAGCAACGAATTTATGTGCGACAGCGTGTATATGCTCCAATTGACAGTACTTCCTCATCTGGAAGCACCCAAGGTAACAGTAGAAGGCTCGTGCACACTGGTGTCTTCTGCTGAAAAGAACAACCGTTGGTTCAAGGAGGATGGAACGCCAGTAGATGGGGCTACAGAGCAGAAGTTCACACCAACCGAAGACGGTGTCTATTATGTCGCCGTCAGCAATGGTGCCTGCCTCTCAGAACCATCACAGGCTTATCGGGTACAGGTTTCTGACCAATATGCCTTGAACATGAACTTAGCGAAAGGTTGGAACTGGGTATCTTCCAATTTGGCTGATGACGGTTATCAAAAGGTAAAGGATTTCATCAGTCCTATAGAGGACAAGGTAGAACGTCTCATTGGTTTTGACTCAGAATTGATTCGTGACCCACAACTTGGGCTTACTGGTGACTTGACCACTTTTGCTCCATCTGCCAGCTATCTCATGCAGACCAACGGCACAGTAGACAATACTTGGAATGGTCATGCCTACAAACCAGAGACAACAGCCGTAACACTGAAGAAGGGTTGGAATTGGATTGGTTATCTGCCAATCTATGAAAACTCTTTGGAGAAATCTTTGGAATCGTTGGCACCAAATGAGGGGGACATTATTAAGGATTATACTCGCTTTGCGACTTATACCGGCGGCAAATGGGAAGGGACATTGACAACGATGTCTCCAGGCATAGGCTACATGTACCGCTCGGGCAAGAGCCTGTCGTTCCATTATCCTGTACAGCGCGTGTTCCCCGTGGAGACTGGCGCGGAGAGCATGGCCAGGGCTGCAGTGACCTCGCCCTGGCACTTTGATAACCACAAGTATCCCTACAACATGAACATGATAGCCACCGTGCAAACGAAAGGCACCACGGCGCCAACCGGCCTGTTCACCATAGGTGCCTTTGTGGGCAGCGAATGTCGTGGCATCGGCCAATATGTCGGCGACAAACTGTACATGACGATGTATGGAGACGTCAGCACTGCCGAGACGATGACGTTCAAGGCCGTGGAGAACACCAGCCAAGAGGAGTATGCCATTGTGGAAACGGTGAAGTTCGCCAACACGCTTCTTGGAACGGTGACCTCGCCATACAAGTTGACGATAGGCGGTGCCACTGGCATCGGTGGCGCCGAGGACAACGGGGCTTACAACATCTATCCAAGCCCTGTAAGAGGCACCTTGTATATCAATGGCGACACGGAGCGTCTGAAAGCCGTGTATGTCATTGCGAACAATGGAGTCGTGGTGGCCAGAACAGAGAGCTACACTGAGGAAGGGCTAAACGTGGCCTCGCTCATGGAAGGCACCTACATCGTCGTGCTGAAGACCGACAAGGGAACAGTCGTAAAAAAAATCTTGAAAGTAAATTGACAGCCTATTCACCATCATTGCGCCGCTTGCCTTTTTGCGGTGACGCAATGATGGTGAAGCGCTCCATAGTGGCACGACACGTGACTCGGACAGATGAGCAAATATGCGGGGAAATAACGGGAAAGGCGCACATTTTTGCCCTTTCCGTTTAGAGAATCAATCGTTTGTCGTATCTTTGTGCACAATAACCAACATCCGCCTTACCCAACCATCTATGAACCATCCCATACGGTTTCTCCTGGCCTGTCTGCTGTGGCCCCTCGCTTCCACGGCCCAGCCGCAGCCCTTCGACATGCAGCCGCAGACGTTGCCCAATCCCGACAACGAGCCGGCATGTGTCTTCCCCGTGCCCTCACGCCGCCAGCTGAGCTGGCAGCAGACCGAGTTCTACGCCTTCTTCCACTACGGCATGAACACCTACACCAACCGCGAGTGGGGACTGGGCAGCGAGGACGAGCGCCTCTTCGCGCCCACCCTGCCCCCCGACACCAAGCAGTGGCTGCGCGCCGTGAAGGCGGCCGGCATGAAGGGCGGCATCGCCGTGGTGAAGCATCACGACGGCTTCTGCCTCTGGCCCACGCAGACCACCACCCACTCTGTGGCGCGGGCCGGCAACGACAACGGCCGCCAGACCAACATACCGCGCGACTTCGCACGTGCGGCGCGCCAGCTTCACATGAAATATGGCTTCTATGTCTCGCCCTGGGACCGCGACAACCTGCACTATGGCACCGACCGATATGTCAACGACGTTTTTCTCCGCCAGTGTGCCGAACTGGCCCACTACGGCAGCGACCAGTTTGAGATGTGGTTCGACGGGGCCAACGGCGGCGACGGATATTATGGCGGACGCAACACCACGCTCACCGTGGACCGCGCCACCTACTATGACATTCCCAATCTGCGCGACTCCATCCACCACGTATGCCCCGACATCATCCTATGGGGCGTGGGCGCCGAAGCCCGCTGGATAGGCAACGAGGAGGGCTGGGCCGGAGAGACCAACTGGGCTGCCGAGGAGGTGGGTTATGCGCCGGAGAACAACGGCATGTACGGCACCGAGGACGGATGGGCATGGGAGGCCGGCGAGAGCGATGCCAAGCTCACTGACCGGGGCTGGTTCTGGCACGAGGGCGAGAAGCCCCTGTCGGCCGAGCGGCTCTTCCAGATGTATCTCGAGACCGTGGGACGCAACGCCACGCTCATCCTCAACTGCCCGCCGGGGCGCGACGGACGGCTGCCTGAGGCCGATGTCGACACACTGGCACGCATGGGCCAACTGCTGCGCCAGCGGCTGGGCCGCGACCTCGCACGCAAGGCCGTCATCACCGCCTCCAACATCAGGCAGGCGGGACGCCACCGGGACTATGCGCTTAGCCACCTGACAGACGGCAAGACGACGACCTACTGGGCCACCGACGACAGCGTGAGCCACGCCACAGTCACCCTCGCCTGGCGTCGGCCGCAGACCGTGAGGTACGTAGACCTCATGGAGCACATCGCCCGCGGACAACGGGTCAGAGCCTTCCATATCGACGTCTCGACCGACGGACAGACCTGGCAACGCGTGGCCCGCGACTGCCAGACCACGACCGTCGGCTACCGCCGCATCATCCCCCTCAACGGCAGCACCGCCCACGGCTACGGCCCGGGCATCACCGTGCGCGCCCTGCGCATCGTCATCGACGACTGCAAATCCTGCCCATTGTTGCAGAAGGTAGCAGTATACTGACAACGCGGAAAAGCCCATCATCCTTCCAAAAAGAAACCATGAAAAAACTTTCTCTTCTCCTCCTTGCCTCTCTCTGCAGCCTTTCCGCGCTGGCCCAGCACATCGACTTCGAGCACCGCGACTACCGGTCGGTGGGAGTCTACGACCGCTGGGAGCAGTCGCCCTTCCGCGACGGCAGGCTCACAGGCCACGCCGCCGTCACCGCCAATCCCGACTCTCGGGGCAACGCCTCTGACAGCGTCGTGGCGTTCCGCCGTTCGCGCTGGGCCTCCAACATCTACGGCGTGCGCATCGATCTCGCCGAGCCTTTTGCCCTCTCGCCCCAGGGCCGGATGGTCCACGTGCTCGTCCACCGTCCACAGGGCGGACGGGTGATGCTGGTAGGACTGGGCAAGCGGCGCGACCGGCCAGGGCAGAGGGCTGACGTGGAGCAGTTCTGGACTTACTCCGCCACCGACGTGCCGCACGGCCGATGGACCGATGCGGTGTTTCCCGTGAAGAGTGCCGACGGCGTCGACATACACAGTCTGGTTGTCGTGCCCGACGCCGAGTCGCCCCACGAGCTGGCCGCCGATTGGGTGGCCTATATCGACAACATCACCGTGAACGACAGCGCAGAGCCGCGCATCAGCGCAGCCACCCCAGATGCGGCCATGCCCGATGCTGACACAACCCGGGAGAAGGGGGCCGTCGTGACCGCCGCAAGCCGCAACGGCACCGTGGTGACGGCCGACGGGCAGACGCTCAACGCCTTCTCCGCCGACCGCCTCAAGCCCCTCACGGTGAAGGTGGTGCCCGCGCCGGGCTTCAGCTGCAAGGGGCTCCGCATCCGATACGGGCAGCGGCTGGCCGGCCCTCAGACTGTAGGCGGACAACAGATGTGGCAGGAGGTCTATCTCGGCAGCGACCAGTTCGACAGCGACCGTTGCACCCTGCCTGCCCCTTGCCTCAATGGTGAGGTGGAGATTGAAGGCGACTTCGTATCCGTCAGGTAGCCGCACGCCAATAATCCTACATTCCTACTCCTTGCGCATTGTTGCAAGGAGGGATGTGGTGCAGGCCGTGCCAAGAGCGCTGGCGCGTAAGGGGCGGACAAGATTGGTCGAATTTTGGTTTGAAATTGTGTATTACAGGTGTCCGGTAGAACCTTTCGCAATTGGCGAGTCCCGTAGGGACGACAGATTATAGCGTAGGGGGTTCTTGCTAGGGCAAGCGACAAAGTCGAGCGCACCCCTACGTTTGCATAAGGTTATCAATAACGCAGCCCCTGTAAGGGGCGCATATTTCAATCTGTTTCAATGAATTATGCGCCCCCTACAGGGGCAATGCTTGAAATATGCCTTAAAACGTAGGGGTGCGCTCGACTTTGTCGCTTGCCCTAGCAAGAACCCCCTACGCTATAATCTGTCGTCCCTATGGGACTCGCCTGTTGCGCTGTTTTTTAGCGGACACCAATAATTAAAAATCCGGGGCGAAGCTTAAATTCGAATATTAAGTAAAATATCGGAACAACAACCATTCTCAGAATCGCGTATTTGCAACGAAGCATGCGCATGTCTGCAAATACGCGATTCTGACGAGTGTTTTCGTAAAATCTTGATTTCCCGTCTGTTACAAGCGACAGACTGAAAAATCAAGCGCTGGGCGCACTTCCTCGCTTGCGAAAGGTGCCGTATCAAGCATTGAGAGATGCCCTATCGACTCTGCATAGGTATCACACCGTGCGTCAATAAGGCGTTGATTACGGCATGATTCGCCGTCTTTCGATGCGTTCCTCCTATCCGCCAGCGACATTTTTGCTGCCCATTCTACCTTTCGTCGCTCGGGAAGCACCCTGCCGCACTCTAGTTTGGGTTTCCCGTATCACCCTGTTTTTTCAGAAATTATACGACAGACAGGGTATCTGATAGAGCCATTGAGCGTAGACACCTATCATAGTCCTACAGTCCGATCATCTTCTCAATCTCGTCGATGATGCGGCTGACACCATTCGATGTCGTGCTGTCGGTAGACTCGCTGACCTGCTGCTTGACCTTCTTGGTCACCTCCTTTGCCACGGCACGTCCGAGCTCTTCACCTACATGTCCTGCGATGGTGGTCATTGTGGTATCTTGCTCGCTGCTCTGCACGTCCTGACCGGGAGCCTGCCCGGTGTCGGCGCCGGTGTCTGAAGCGTCAGCATCGCCATCACTTGGGCTGTCGGTGATGACCTTCTTCAGCTGGTCGGCCACGTCAGCCTTGCCGGCCGTGAACACGTTGCCCAGGAAGCCCATGGAGGTGCGGACATCGTGCGAACCGAGATGAAGAGATGTGGTGGAGAAGAAGAGGTAGTTGTGATACTCCAGGTTCTGCTCGAGCATCATCTGCACCATTCCTCCGGCGAGCATCTGTCCGATGACCGTCAGCCCTTGTGCAATCGGGTTGCCGTTGTCGCTGCCTGTCAACTCACTGATGCCGTTGGTGACATTGGACAATATGGCACGCTTGTGCGCCTTCTCTGAAGGGTTGGTAAAGGCCAGCACCAGGGCCACGACCACCAGTACGATGACGGCCCACCGTTTATTGTGGCGGGGCTTGGGAGCCTGGCTTTCGGGGGCTGTCTGCGCAGCGGCGGAATCTGCAGGGTCGGCCTGTTGGAACGCAGGGGAATCCGCAGGGTCGGCCTGTGTGGCCGCGGCGCTGCCGACGGGAGGTGGCGGAGGCACTGCTGCGCCAGCCGTCTGCTTGTAGAAGATGGGGCGCAGTTCCTCTACCTGCCAAGCGGGTGTCCACTCGGCCATGCCCTCTGTCCATACCAGCGTCTCGGAACTGATGCCTTTCTGCTGCAGCTCAGCTACGGAGAAGGGCCCCTGCTGAGCATCGTTTATGATGATAAAGTAGTTCATGATCAGATGATTATAGGTTTTCTGCGACGCACTGTCACTCCACGGTGACACTCTTTGCGAGATTGCGCGGCATGTCGACGTTGAGTCCCTTGTCGACGGCTATGTGATAAGCAAGCATCTGCAGGGGTATGACGGAGAGCAGCGGTGCCAGAGGCGCCAGCGTGTCGGGTATCTCGATGACAGCGTCGGCAATCTTTCGCACCTCGTCGTCGTGTGCCGACACGATGGCGATGATGCGTCCGCCGCGTGCCTTCACCTCCTGCATGTTGGAGATGATTTTCTCGTAGCCCTTGTGGTGCGTGGCCACGAAGAGACACGGCATCATGTTGTCGACCAGGGCGATAGGGCCGTGCTTCATCTCGGCGGCAGGATAGCCCTCGGCGTGTATGTAGGAGATTTCCTTGAGCTTCAGAGCTCCCTCGAGCGCCACGGGATAGTTCCATCCGCGTCCGAGGTAGAGGAAGTTGGTGGCGTAGGTGTAGGTCTTGGCCAGGAGCTGTATCTCGTCGTTGTGGCTGAGCACCTCCTCAATCTTTTCGGGTATGGCGTTGAGCTCATGGATCATGTCCACATACTCGCGCTCGTCGATGGTGCCCTTGGTGTGTCCGAGGGCCAGTGCCAGAAGGATGAGGCAGGTAAGCTGTCCGGTGAAAGCCTTGGTGGATGCCACGCCGATCTCGGGTCCCACATGGATATAGATGCCGGTGTCGGTCTCGCGCGCGATGGAGGAGCCCACGGCGTTGACGATGCCGAAGATGCAGGCTCCGCGCTCCTTGGCCAGCTGGATGGCGGCCAGCGTGTCGGCGGTCTCGCCGCTCTGCGAGATGGCTATCACCACGTCGGTGGGATAGATGACGGGGTCGCGGTAGCGGAACTCGGAGGCGTAGTCGACCTCAACGGGAATCTTGCAGTAGTGTTCGATGAGCTGCTTGCCGATGAGGCCTGCGTGCCACGACGTGCCACAGGCCACGATGATGAAGCGGGTGGCCGAGAGCAGTCGCTCGCGGTTGTTGCGCACGGCGCTCAGCACCACATCGTTGTGCACGTTGGGGTCGGCATATCCCGAGGCGGGGTCATAGGCTGCGTTGTTGCCCTTGTCGTCTTCGGCGAAGAGACGTCCGCGCATGCAGTCGCGCAGACAATGGGGCTGGTCGAAAATCTCCTTGAGCATGTAGTGGGGGAAGCCGCCCTTGTCGAGCATGTCGAGATCCATGTCTATCTGCTTGACCGCCACGTCGACAGGCTGGTTGCGCAGGTCGGTAATCAGCAGCGGGTGGCCGGTACGGCAGACGGCTATCTGCTCGTCGTCGACATAGACCACGTCCTTGGTGTACTCGGCGATGGGGGTGGCATCGGAGGCGATAAAGAACTCGCCATTGTCCTGACCGATGCCGATGACCATGGGCGAGCCCTTTCGGGCAGCGACGAGCGTCTGCGGGTCGCGGCGGTCGAGGACGGCAATGGCGTAGGCTCCGATACACTTGAGCAGAGCCAGCCGCACGGCCTCGGCGAGTGTGCAGTGGTGTGTCTGCTGCGCATATTCGATGAGATAGACGAGCACCTCGGTGTCGGTGTCGCTATGGAAATGATATCCGCGCTTGGTCAGCTGGTCGCGCAGCAAGGCGAAATTCTCGATGATGCCGTTGTGGACGATGACGAGATTACCCGACTCCGAAACGTGGGGATGGGCGTTGCGCACCGAAGGCTCGCCGTGGGTAGCCCAGCGGGTGTGTGCTATGCCCACATGGCCCGAACAGTCCTTGCCGGCTGCGGCCGTCTCCAGGTCGCTCACCTTGCCCTTGGCTTTGTAGACATGCAGCTCGTCGGAACCGTTGATCAGTGCCACGCCGGACGAGTCGTAGCCACGGTACTCCAATCGGTGAAGACCTTTCACCAAGATGTCATAGGCATTGCGATGCCCGATATATCCTACTATTCCACACATAATCGTAACAAATTTTTGATGGCAAAATTACAAAAAGTAATTGGATAATGCGTGCAAATGGTTCGCCTTTTTGTTACAATCCTGACAAAATGTATCGACCGGACGCCGTAGCCTGCGGTTTGGGGTGGCTTCGCGGCATGGGGCGAGGCCCGCGGGTGCCGCTGCCGGTCAGTCCTCCTTGAACTGGCGTTGACCCTCGTCGTATCGGTAACCGTTGGCGCGCAGGTAGGCCTTCAGCTCCTCGGGGTCGCGCCCGTAGGCATAGCAGAGAGCCTCCAGCGTGTCGTAGATCTCATCGCGCAAATAGAGATTGATGCTCGATACCAGAATAGCAGGGTCGTGAGGAAGATAGTCCATAACAGAAAAAATTGGGGGGTTGATGGGAGAAAGGGTCTGTAAATGGTAAGGGCAGGAAACAAAAAAAGATTGAAATCGGCCTACTTGCCGAGATCAATCTTGCCGCACAGGATGCCCATCGTGCAAAGCACGGATACGACAATGGCGGTGAAACCTACGTAAATCATCATTTTGGTCCTTTCTTTATAATTAATAGGGTATCCACATATCAGGAAAGGTGTGCCGTGACTGGCCGTCGGAAGCGTCGGCAACGCGCAAAACGAGCCAGTGGGACGGCTGCGGGAAAGCTGCCTTTCCAAAAATGGAGTGCAAAGGTAGCAACAAGTCTTGAGACGGCCAACAGGCAGACAGGACAAATCCCAAAGACCGTGCATTTTCTTGACATGCGTCAACGATTGCATTCCGAAAACGGCAGTGAAGGCATAAGCGGAGAACGGGCAAGAGGCACCGCGCGGATTCTGCAAGCTGAAGGAAAAAGGCGAATGACGGGTTCGGGTGTCGCATCTGACGCCTATGGAATATCCATGATGGCGCAGAAGGCCAATTGATATAGGTCAATGGCGGATTTTGACATATATCAAGGAAACGGGGGCGGACGGCAAGTTTCCGGCATGAGGACGGCAGATTTACGCAACGGGTATGTAACTTTGCCTTCGTATTAAGGATAAAAGATTGTAGCAATGAACGACAAACTCAAAACAATGAACGAGATGGCCAACCGTCAGGCAGAGAGCAAAATCTCCGTAATCCTGGGCAGCCGCCGCGCTGCTTTGGCCGAGAAGAATGTCAAGAAGGCATAACAACACAAGCACTACGGTGCCCCCTTGAATCACGGGCGCCGCACTACGGGAAAGCTGATTACCGCGCACAAAGTGCCGGCAATCAGCTTTTTTTTGTATTCTTCGCCAAGAAGTAACAGTCTATAGTCTCAGGTCATCCCGTGAGACAGGCTGCGTCTTGGACAAGGGACATGAAGCCCTGCAAGGGCCTCGCGCCACTAATCCTCCATGAACTTCTTGGCGGACCGCAACTGGTGGCGCATGACGCTGAGCAGCTGCTGGGTCTCCTGCAGGAGGTTGAGGTAGACCATGTCGATCTGGATGGTCTTGCTCGACTTGTTCTTCTGCATGCGGTTGATGTGCTCCTTGCGTATCACGGAGAGTTCATCCTTGCACACATCGGCCTCGGCCAGCACGCCGCGATACTGGTCGAAGCGGTTGGTCTCTATGGCCTCGCAGGTCATCTTCATGAGGTCGTTGACACGGCGGCGCACGCTCTCATACTCGCTCACGTAGACCTCGGGCACGGGGTTGAAATTGTTTTCCACATGTTCCTTTATGGGCTGGAGCATGCGTCGCAGCGTGTAGATGTACTGCTGGTCGGAGTTGATGCCCACATGGAACCAGGTATTGCGTTCGACGGCAATCTCCATGGGCGACTTCTTGAGGCCCAGCAACTCCTGCCGGCGGTATTTCTTGAGCACATCGAGTTCCTTCCTGAGCGACTTGTCGCTGCTCCGCAGGGTCTTGACCCGCTCGTTGTTGAAACCGTCGAGAATGTTGTTGTACTCTTCGAGGGCGAGACGGCACACCTTCGACTGCGTGTTGCGCACATGGTTGCGCAGCATCTCCCACACCAGTTCGGGGTCGTGGGTGCGCATCATCAGGCGGAAGCTGTCGTCGTCCTTCTTGGTCGTCTCCTGCTTGCGTTTGTACTGACGGTTGCTCCGGATGAGCATGAAGACCACCAGAGCGATGAAGGCCACCTGCACAACGATGCCGCCGAACCACATGCAGAGGCAGACAAGGGCGGAAGCGATGAAGGCCACACCAGCCGTGATGAACCAGCCGCCGATGACGCTCAGCACGCCCGTGACGCGGAACACGGCGCTCTCACGGCTCCAGGCGCGGTCGGCCAGACTTGAACCCATGGCCACCATGAAGGTGACATAGGTTGTGGAGAGCGGCAGCTTGTGGTTGGTACCGAAGGTGATGAGCATAGAGGCTATGACGAGGTTGACGGCAGCGCGCACCACGTCGAAGGCAGCCTTGTCGTCGTCGGCCACCGTGTCCTTGGTGTCAAAGCGCCTGTTGATCCACTGGCGCACGCCCAAGGGGAAAAGACGGGCCACACTCTCCACCATGTTCTGGAAGAAGCGCACGATGGCGCGCGCAGCGCTGCTCGAACCGAACATCTCGTCGCCCTCGTCCTGTCGGGCCAGATCCACGGAGGTCTTGATGACGTTCTGCGCCTTCTTGGAGGTAGCCATGGCCACAATCATGATGACACCGGCGGCCAGGAGATAGAAGGGCGGCGTCTTGGCGCTCTCCATGAGCGACGACATCATGAAGCTGTCGATGCCCTGTCCGTGGCCGTTGGCCATATAGTCCTGGTAGGAGTCAAGACCGGCCAGAGGCACACCGATGAAGTTGACCAGGTCGTTGCCGGCAAAAGCCATGGCGAGCGCAAAGGTACCCATGAGCACCGTGAAGCGGAATATGTTGACCTTCAGCAGGTGGAGCACCTCCATGACGATGGTGCCGCCGATGAAGGTGTAGATCAACAGCAGGTTGGTGTTGTCATCGATATACTGGCGGATGCCTTCGCTGAGGTAGGGACTCTTGCCCACACCCTTCATGAAGATGAAATAGCTCAAGGCTGTGAAGGCGATGCCTCCGAAGATGGCGATGCTCCAGCGCGAGTGCTTGCGGTAGTTGAACGTGAAGACCACGCGGCTGATCCACATCACCGCCATGCCCACGACAAACGAGATGGCCACAGACACAAAGATGGCAATGATGACCTGCAGGGCCTTGTTGGAGTTGAGCAGCATGCTGTAGTCGAGCTGCGGGTCTGCGATGACCTTGAGGATGGCCAGCATGGCCGTGCCGCCCAGCAGCTCGAAGACCAGCGAGACGGTGGTGGAGGTGGGCATGCCGAGCGTGTTGAAGATGTCGAGCACAATCACATCGGTCACCATCACTGCCAGGAAGATGGTCATCACCTCATGGAACGAGTAGCGGTCGGGCATCATGATGCCGTGGCGCGCCACATCCATCATGCCCGACGAGAGCACCGCGCCAAGGACCACGCCCACGGATGCGATGATTAACACTGTGCGGAAGGCGGCCACACGGGCCCCCACCGCCGACTGCAAGAAATTGACCGCATCGTTGCTCACGCCTACAAACAGGTCGAAGACGGCCAGGCAGAGCAGGAAGAGGACGATGCAAAGATAAATGGTTTCCATTGACTCTTGATTGGTTTGATTCTAACTCGCTGCAAAATTACGCCGCACTTGTTACATGCGTCTTACAACGATATTACATTGCTGTTACATGTGCGGGCGTGAGGCGTCAGAACTTGGTCATGACCTCCACCACAATCTTGTCGCGCTCGCTCACCTTGGGCAGGGCGTCATGGCGGTAGAGATACTTTTCGTAGTTGATGCGGATCTCGGAGATGAAAGGCTTGTCGAAGCTCAGCGTGGCACCGCCGGTGATGCGGCTGCGCTTGTAGTCGTTGACGACGAGCTGGCCGCCCGTATCGGCCTTGCCGTCGAGATAGCGCTTGCCGTCGCTGTGGTCGCCCATGTAGTCGTAGCGCACGAGGGGCGACACCTTGGTGAAGAGACATCGGCGCAGGGGGATGTCGTAGCTCGCGAAAGCGTCGAAGGCGTGGACCGGATGGAAGGCGCCGTCGGCATAATGCTTGTAGAGATACTCGGCCTCGGCAATGAAGGGGCCTCGGTGATAGGTCAGACCGGCATCGTACATCATGACTGTCTTGTGGTCGGGCTTCACCTTCTGCGCGCTGAGCACTACGTCGAGGCCTATGGGCAGGAGCAGTTGTGCCTTGGCCGAGAAGTTGACGCTATTGGTCCAGAAGTCCTTTTGGTTGGTCAGTCCCGAGCCGTTGTAGAGGCCGGCCTCAAGGACGATGGGGAAACCCACCCCGAAGGTATAGCCCAACCGTGCACCGACATCGCGCACGTTGCCAACCTGTTTGGCGATGAAGGAGCGGTTGGCAAAGTACTGCTGGTCGGGCGAGCGGTGGGCATCGATGGTAAAGGGCACACGCATCTGTCCGATGGTGAAGTTGAGCGTGCGCCAGGGCTTAATCTTGGTATAGGCGTCGAGCATCTTGATGCTGCCCTCGTCGCAGAGGTCGATCTCGGCCTTGTAGGAGATGGTGGGGTTGATGTCGCCGCTCACGTTGAAGCGCGCCGTGCGCACCTCGAAGCGGCCTTCCTTCTCCTGGGTTTGGTACTCATATTTTCCGCGGAGCGTTCCGCCCACCTTGACAGTCTGCGCTTCGGCCACCGCAGCGGCGCAGAGGCAGAGCAAGAGGATAAAAGTCTTTTTCATCTGTATTTCTTGTTATAATACGTTGTGGCGATAATATCTCAGCCGCCGGCACGATGACATTCAAACTAGTCGCCGTCGATCTTCTGCAAAGCCAGCAGCAGCACCATGCGGTCAAACTAGCCGGTCTTCTTGCCGTCATTGGACAGCACTTTCAAAATGTTTTTCTTACTCCCCTTCATCTTAGTATGTATTCATGACGTTGCAAAATTACCGTCATGATATTACAGGCCAGTTGCAGGTTTGTTACAATGGTGTGACAATTTCCACAACCGGCATTGGAGAATAAAAACGGTGGCAAAGAACGCCTGACGACAAAAAAGCTGTAACTTTGCAAACGGAGCCCCACCAACGGGCTCCTATCACACGGGCGGCGCACATCCGTAGTCAAGATGACACAATCCTCATGGCATGGACAAGATGCGTCACCTTATATAAAAATAAACACATTGGTTTGTCAGATGAAAGAGTTGTTGCTGGTGAGCGTTGGCAGTTTCTTTGGCGGCGGGCTGCGCTTTGCCGTATCCAGATGGCTGGCCGCCTGCACGAGCATTAGTTTTCCGCTGGGCACGTTCACGGTCAACGTGGCAGGGTGCCTCATCATCGGCTTTCTGTCGGGTGTCGGCACGCCGGGCGGCTGGCTGTCGCCACAGGCAAAACTGCTGCTGGCCACTGGCTTCTGCGGTGGTTTCACCACGTTTTCCACCTTTATGAACGAGAGCTGTTCGCTTGTGAAGAGCAGCGATTACCTCACGGTGCTCCTCTATGTGGCGGGCAGCGTGACCGCCGGCTTTGCCGCCGTAGTGGCAGGCCACCTGCTGGCAAAGGCATGACAACCTGTGGCTGGCACAAAATCAGACACGGCTTGTCAAGCAGATTAATCTGCTTGGCAAGCCGTGTCTTTCACATGGCATATCTCACCTCCGGCAAAACGGAGGGCGCCGCCCAGGCTTCTTCACTCCTGCACGAACACCTTGCCGTCGGCGGCCTGTCCGGCCGCTGAGGCTTTCACGCGCGTCTCCCTGCTGTTGTTGTAGACTGTGGCGTGGAACTCGCCGCTATCGTCGAGCACGGCATTGGGGTTCCAGTAGAGCGTGCGGCGATAGTCGGTGGGGGCAGCGGGCTTGCGCTGGCTGTAGTCGGGACTGTACTGCTTTTCGGGCTCGGCAAATCCGGGCAGCAGATACCGCCGGTCGCGGTAGGTGTAGCGCTTGCCTTCGTCGGGTATGGTCTTGTAGACCACAACGATGTCCTCGAGATTGAGCTGCTCGGTGTGCCGGTCGGTGTAGTTGCGCGGCTCAAAGTCGGTGTAGAAGCAGATGGTATCGATGCGGTTGAGGTGCAAGTCCTTGAACAACGAGGTGTTGGACCGGTTTCTGACGATTGCCTGCATGGGCGAGAAGTTGGTGAAGAACGTGTATTTGTCGAGCTTTCCCAGCACGTTGTAAGTGCGGTAACGGTTCATGTTGCCGTAGATGGTCTGAGCCGCAATGGGCGGGAAGGTACCCATGTTGACAATGCCCCACGACAGACCCCGGTCGGTGGCATCGTTGTAGACGTCGTAGGCATCGGCCACATAGGCAGGCTTCGAGTAGTCGAGAGCGCGGCGCGTGCGCCGCTTGGCCTTCACGCTGACGTTGCGCAGCGTGTGTCCGTCCCGGAAGGTACTGTTGTCGATGCTGTCCTCGCCGACCTCCACCGAGGCGGGCAGCTCGGGCAGGTGAGTCTGGTAATAGCTGTAGGGATGAGCGAAGACGGGATAGAAGAGGGCGCGCGTGACGTAGTAGTCGGGGTACCACTCTTCGTCGAAGCGGTGCTTGTCTTCGGTCGACCCGATGCAGCGCTTGAGCGAGTCCTTGCGGTCGTAGGCGGTGAGGAAGAGGATGGCCTTGCCGTAGAAGGGCGGTATCTCGAAGAGGAAGCGTCCGCCATCGTGCGTCATCTGCACGCTGCCGGCGCTCATGCCGTCTTTCTCCACCTCGGCCTCAACGAGCACCTCGTGCTTGATCGACTTCTGGTTGACACCGAGATAGCTGCCGTCGGAGGCACCGCTGTCGCTGCCGTCGGCGGATGTGCTGCCGCCGTCAGAGGATGTGCTGCCGCCGTTGACGGCCGAACTGCCGTCGGGGTCGTTGTTCTGCGTGTCCTCGATGCTGCCCTCCGAGACATCCTTGCTTGCAGACCAGCCGCTCATCGTCACGCCGCCTTCGCTGACGGTGTTGAGCGACTCGTCGACCATCTGGTCGGCCACGCTCTTCGAGGAGGCGAGGCCTGTCACCGCGTCGGGCTCGAGCATCTGCACGCCGAGCTGCTTGCGCACGCGTCCCTCCACGGTGAGCGTGGTCTCCGGGGTATAGCGCAGGCGCTGGAAGGCCATCTGTCCGAGGCCCACCTGCTGCTTCGCCTCGCGCAGCGGTGTGTACTTGCGCCATCCCTGCACCATGAGCAGCACGTCGAGGTCGCGGCGGTGTGTGGCGTCGTCGCTCTCAAAGTAATAGGCCGGCGAGGCGATGAAGCCCTTGAGGTCGCTGCTCAGGAGCAGGTCGGTGAGCATGTTGCCGTCGCTGTAGGAGCTGTCGTCGGTGCGTGTGTCGCGCAGCGAGACGCTGACGGGAAGGCCCGCCGTGCCGTCGGCGGCGGTGATGGAGAGGCGGATGGGCTCATAGGGCTTGTAGTCGGTCTTGTCGGTGGTGACGCGCAGAGGCGTGGCCATGTCGTGGTGGTTGACGAAGAAGGGACGGGCGGCCAGCACGTTGCCGCTGGCATCGAACACCATGAGCTCGTTGACGCCTGTGGCCAGCTGGCTCACGTCGGGCGTGATTGCGCCGTCGCCCTGCAGACGGCCGAACAGCATCAGGCGGCCCCGGCAGAGCACGGCATAGGCAGCCGGCGTGCATCCCCGGCTACGCAGGGTGAAGGTGGGGCTTTGCCCGTCGCCGTCGAAGTCGGGGTTCTGCAGGCAGACCACGGCTCCGGCCTCTTCGGCCTTGGGCAGCCTGAAGGTATGGGTGCCGCCGTTCCAGGTGAAGGAGACCTGGCCGCGGTCGCCCTTGTCGGCGGGTGTATAGGTGAAGGTGCCCCGGCCCATGTGGCCGCTCTTCACCGCGGTGGCACCGTCGAGCTGGCCGCTGAGCGTGAGGGCCTGGCCGTCCTGGTCGGTGACCTCGAAAGCCACACGACTCTCGAGTCCGTTGACCAGCATGCCGCCTTCAGGGAAGAAGGTGCACAGCAGCTTGTCTTTCTTGACAAATGGCACTTCGCGCTTGGGCCGTGCATACATGTACTTGCCGTCGTAGTCGCCAGCCTCGCGCGGACGGCTGTAGACGGGTACGATGCGGCTGTAGAGCCCTTCCCAGTCGCGGTAGTAGTCGCGCGCCATCTGGTAGTTGTAGAACAGGGCACGGTCGTCGCGTGTGTAGGGGCGTGAGGTAACGTTGAAGTTGAGCATCCACCGCGTGTAGGCGCGTATCTCGTAGTAGCCGCTGTAGAGGCTGTCCTTGAGTGCAAACTGCCCGCATGTGTAGTTTTTGTCGCTCACGACCACACGCTGGCGGTCGACCACCACACCGTCGGGGGCGAGCAGCTCCACGTAGAGCATCTTGCTCATGTTGGTCGGATGCAGGTCGTCGGCACGCACCACGTAGGCCTTGTACCATAGGGTGTCGCCTATGAAGTAGCAGTTGTTGTCGGTGTGGACATACACTTTCTCTTGTATCTGCCGGTTGTTGCGCAGTCGCTGCTCCAACACGTCTAGGCTGTCGGCACTGGCCAGTCCGCAGAGCAGCGGCATCCACAGTGCCATGGACATCATAAGGTATCGGTATACGTGTTTCATAGGGGTATGGTCTTTAGCGTTCCGGGCTTTGCATGTTTCTGATTTCGTCGATGGTGAGGCCGGTGGCTTCGGCAACGGCCTGGTCGGGAAGGTTCATCTCGAGCAACTTCCGTGCTACTTCCGCACGGCCCTCGGCTCTCCCTTCGGCTCTCCCTTCGGCACGGCCCTCGGCTCGTCCTTCAGCATATTTTCTCTTTTCTGCCGTCCGGATGGCATTGACGATGTCGCGGTAGGCATTGACGCTGTCTTCATAGAGCTTCAACTCCGTCGGGTTGAATTTCGCTATCTCGGCCTGTTCGAACAGGCGGGTGAAAACGCGTTCCTGCAAGGCTGCAGGGCGTTCCATCAGTCGCGAGAGGTTCTTGAGGACATACATCCACTTGTCGTACATGGTCACAAGCTCGTCCTCCGTCTTGTCGAATTTCGGAATTTCGACATAGACATAGGTCAGTTTGTCGTAGAACACTTCCTTGGTGTCCACCTCCATGAGCTTCACCTCGTGGTGCCAGCGCCTTGCGTCTTCCAGCCCGTCGGCGAAATTGAAGTTCAGCAGGCCGATGGTGTAGACGGAGTTGAGGTGGAAATCCCAGTCGCCTCCGCGCTGCGCCTGTTCGCGGATGGGGAACGTGGAGTAGTAGATTGTGCGGTCCTTGAAGAACTCCTGGTAGACATTCTGCATCTCGACAATGAACTTCTCGCCCTGGTCGTTCTCACAGTAGACGTCGAACACGGCGCGTCGGGCGTCCACCCGGTCGCCGAGCTGCTCGGAGTTCAGATAGGTGACTTCCTGCACGTTCTGCTCGCCGCGGAACATGGCGTTGAGGAAACTTTTCAGGAGTTCTTTGTTGAATTCCGAGCCAAACAGTCGCTTGAAGCCGAAGTCGGTATGTGGGTTTAAGTATCGTTCTACCATAATGCCTTGGTTTTGTTATGGTTGTGAGCACAAATCTACTAAATAATATTCAAACCGCAAAATAATAGCGGTGCTTTTTGTGCAAATCTAAATTTGCATCCGCAAACGGGCATGCGCAACAGGACACCGGGTCCGATGGATATCCGCAACGGGCAGGTTGTCAGATTTCAGGACAATGAGCTCGCTCAGAACGCTTGTCAGTCACCTCCTGCGTCCTTGAATTCAAATACGCGCTGTTTTTCGCATTTCACACAAGCAGCTGAAACATGGGTAGTTACAACGTGAGAATCCTTGTTGCCATAAACCTATGAAAACAAAAACGACCCGCACATTTGAGCATCGTTGAGAGGCTTGGCGGGTTCTCGTGCTACAATGATACGAATAATCATAGATGATACAAACTTTTTAGCAAGGAAAAACTCAGAAAAGTGTTTTTTTCTTTGACAAAAATCCAACACCAATGATTCTACATACTATTTTATTTCTTCTCCTGTTTCTGTTTCAACCTTAACTCTGTAGGCGACTTACCTGTTTGTTTTGTGACAAAACGGGTGAAGTGGGCCGGGTTGTAGAAATTCATCTGGTGGGAAATCTCTGCGAAAGTGAGGTCGGGCCGTTTCA
>CAVDNW010000025.1:0-43980 GCA_963610435.1 Oscillospiraceae bacterium
TGTCGTTCTCACGACAGCAACGGGAGGTCTTCACCGTCCAGTCGAGGTCGGCGGCTGAATAAGCCTCGGTGGGCTTGATTTCGAAGAGTTCCGCACCTGTAGCATTGGTGACCTTCTCCGCTGCAGCTTTCGTTGTGCCCGTGGCAGAGAAATAAGCTACAAGCACCTTGGGTGCGGCTTCTTGGTTGGAGACTGCGGCTTCTGTGGAAACCTTCTTGCCGCACGCCATCAAAGAGGTGACGGCAGCGGCTGTAATTGCGATAAGTGACAAAATTCTTTTCATGATGTACTTTGTTTATGCGATTTCTATACTTTGTATCTCATCCAGATGGTATCGCCCATACGCTCCACGGTCTGCAACTTGAGCAAGGTGGCTGGGCGGTCCGGTTCGTTTATGCCGTCAAACACGGCAGCCATGCCTTTGCGTCCGTCTATGCCGGGACCGACCATCAGGCTCACCTCATCGAGAAGTCCTTCGGCAAGGAATGCGCCGTTGATGTGACCGCCGCCTACGAGGACGATGCGCTCCACACCAAACTCTGTATTCAGTATGTCCATAGCCTTTGGCAAGTCAATGCGGTTCTTTCCGATAGCTATCCAAGAGATGCCTTGACGGTCGAGCGTATCAAAGTATTCTTTCGGACAATCCTCACAAGCGATGATGCGACCGTCCACAGATGCCATCATGTGGCAGATAATGTATGGTTTCATATTTCGTGTTCCTTTATTATTTCTTCAAACTTCGCCTTGTCGGGGGCGGGCTTTGTCACCACCGACGCAGCTTCCACGATGGCATGCTTGCCAATGGTGACACCGGGGAGGATCATTCACGATGCAAAATTACTGCCATTCCGCCAAAGTCCTCGTAGATGAATTACGGATAGAATTAAACAAATTACGGCAAAATGTGTGACGACCTAATATGCCAAATAGCCGACTCATCCCAAGCCGGCTATTCTTGTCTCTGATCTTTCACTATTCGCCCCTAGCATTATCCATCTTTGTCTGAGTCAGCGTCAGGTCAGAGAACTTGCCAAGCAAAGTGACCATTTTGAAGAATTCGCTTACTGGAGAGGAACGCCAGATTGACATCGATGAAAAGAAACTTTTGAGTGAGCGCGAAATAACCATTCGAAATCATGATTTTTTTCTTGAATTTCTTTAAATTTGCATGAAAAATTCTTGCTTGGAGGCAAGAATGTTAGGAGCGGAGCTGCAATTCGTTGATTTACACCCCCTAAACATTACGGAGAGTGCTTTGAGTGATGTGAGGGGTGTCTTCTGCACTCCAACTGACATAATCTTCGCATTTTAATTATTTTTCGTAAAGACAGTCTGCAAGTCTTGTTGTTTTTTTGTAAATTTGCAACTATAACGTGAATTGTACGAAAGAATTGAAAATGAAGTATATTGCATCCATAGCCCTCTTGGTCCTCGCACTGACAGTCGCCAGTTGCGGCAACGGGGCAAAGAAAGACTTTAACAAGCTTCTGCTGGAGTTGGCAGACAACGACCAGACCGTCGACAGTAACGACTGGCGGAAGATTGCCGATTATCTGGACCGTAACAAGGCTCATTTCAAAGAGTTCTATGATCATGGGCAGCTTGACGTAGATGATGTGGAAGACTATATCTCTGATTTCTTCGAGCACAGGCGTCCCCAAAAGCATATTTCTTTTACGGGCATCGGTGTGCGGATGCCTTCGTTTCATATCTACCTGGAACGCAGCGGGTCGATGAGCGCTTATGACAGTAAGGACGGAGACGGCTCGTTTCGTGCGGCGGTCATGGCCCTGCAAAACAACCTGCCGGGAAAGTCGACGATTGACAGTGTGGGTGAGAAAGGCTATACAGACTTCCGGCAGATTTTCGACAGTATCCTCAACCGCACTACCGATGACCAGGTGAGCATCCTCGTCACTGACCTCATCTATTCGGTACGCGACATGCAGGGTGTCAATCCACAGCGTGTGTTCAGCGAGATAGCAGGCATGACCAACGCCGTCTTCAAGGATGAGGTGAAGCGCAAGTCGATGCTTGTGGTGCGCCTGATGGCCTCTTACAATGGGCCTTATTACAGCTATGACAACAGCACGAAGCCCTTTGCAGGTCGCCGGCCATACTATATCATTATCGTGGCATCCAACGCCAACATGGTCAGACTCACTCATGATGCCACCTTGCGCACCTTTGCCGACATGGAACGGATGCGCGGCTACGACAACATGTGTCTCATGACAGCCGACGACCTTTACAAGCCCTACTACTCGTTTCTGCTGAGCAATGACGACGTGCGAGGGCGTTTCCGTCCCGAGCGCGGGCAGGACAGCCAGGTGCGCAGCCTTACGGGCATTGAGCCCGACCGCAACTCGGGCGACATCCAACTGGCCTTGGCCGTGGACCTCGGCCATATGCTCATAGACCAGCACTACTTGACGGATGTGCGCAACTATGTAGTGGAAGCCGATGATGACGTGCGCATCAAGGAAATCAGAAAGATAAACAAGCGAGACATCACGCCTGCGGAAAAGAAATACTTGGGCTCGGCCACACACATCTTTGTGTTGCAGACGTCGGCTATCAGCCATGGGCAAGACGTGGAGATCAAGCTTCTTAACCGCCAGCCGCAGTGGATTGCGGCCTCGTCGACTGATAGCGATCTCACGCCCGACGGCCTGACAACCTTCGGATTGAAATATCTCCTGGGTGGTATCTTCGACAGTTATAATCGCAATGCCGATAGGGACCACGCTTATTTTGAACTTGATTTAGAACTGGATAAATGAAGAATGCATTGTGCTTGGGCATAGGAGTGGTACTGACACTTCTCTTCCTGATTTTCCCATCCTCGGTCTTTGAGGCCGGATATTACGAGACGGAGTTTTCCAATGAGATGTACAACGAAAACATCTACCTTATCGTGGCTGTAGTGACTGCAGCCGTGGCATGGGTTGCTGCTGCTCTTTTCTACTATGTGATCAATAGTGTCAGCTTCAGCCGTTGGTACCATTGGCTCCTTACCTTGGGTGTGGCATCGCTCCTGTCGGCCGTGGCCAACTATGTGTATCCCAACGGTGTGTTCTCCGATTTGGGCTATGACTTCACGTCACAGTTGTTTGGCTTCTGTGTCGTTGACTTTGCCGTGTCGGTCATCCTCTTTGTCGTGGCCAGCTTCTCCATGCGCTGGTGGAGCTCCAACTGCCGTCACACGCCCATCCCAGAGTAGGGGGGAGCGCTCGTGTCAGACGACTGTAGCCACACGTCATCTTGATGGGGTAACTGCTTGGTGCCAAGTGCTTGGCCAAGGCTGTCCCCAAGTAATCTTCCGAAAGACAAATAGATTATGCGATTGTTTCTTTTCCTTGTAGGCGGCACAGGGTCGCGGGTGATGCGTCCGTTGATCATGCAGTTTGCCGCCGGCATTCACCCCGTCGACGAGGGCGGACAGCCACAGCCTCTGGAGGTGATACCTATCATCGTCGATCCGCACAAGGCCAACGAAGACCTGAAGCGTACGGAGAACCTGCTGCGCTGGTACCGTTCCATCCGCATGGCCCTCTATGGGACGAGAACAGATGTGCCGAAGGGCTTCTTCTCCGTGAAGATTTCCACGCTGAGCGATATCCTGCCTGCTGGCTCGCCGCTGAGCGACACGTTCCTCTTCAACCTGGGAACCGTGGAGTCGAAGAAGTTTCAAGATTTCATCTCTTTCAATACCCTTGACACAGCCAACCAGGCTCTGTGCTCGATGATGTTCTCCAACGATCAGTTGCAGACCAAGATGGATATCGGTTTTGTGGGATCGCCCAATATCGGCTCTGTTGCGCTCAACCAGTTTAAGGATAGCGAGGAATTTAGGCAGTTCTCCAACGTCTTTCAGAAGACCGACCGAATTTTCATCGTGTCGTCCATCTTTGGCGGAACTGGCGCTGCAGGTTATCCGATTATTGTGAAGAATATCCGCAACGCAGCCAGCAACGCCGCCATCAACAACCGTGGCGACCTGCGCGATGCCAAAATCGGTGCATTGACGGTGTTGCCCTATTTCAACGTGCAGCAAGACGAGAACAGCCCCATCTCGCGTGCCGACTTCATTTCCAAGACCAAGTCGGCCCTGTTCTATTATCACGACAACCTCACGGGATTGCGTCAGGGTGGCGTCGATCTGCCCCTTTCGAAGATTAACGCCTGCTATTATCTTGGTGACGAGGTACCCTCGACGCCCTATTTCAATGATCCCGGAGGCAACGGACAGCGCAATGATGCTCACGTGGTGGAATATGTGGGAGCCTTGTCGATTATAGACTTTCTTTCTATCCCCGACAATCTCCTGGTCACCCGCGGCGGCAATGCGCAGAACCCTATCTACAAAGAGTATGGTCTTTCCGCTGACAAACAGACCCTCACGCTGAAGGACTTCGGCGTGGGAACGCGCCAGATGGTCAACAAGGCCATGGCTAAGTTCTACCTGGCCTATCAGTATGTCACCAACCAGTTTGGAAAGGACGTGGGAAGGGGATACACTCAGGACAAGCCTGAGATTACCCAGGGCTTTCTTGCCACTAGCTTCTACACGACACTGACCACCGATTTCTTTGTGGCCTACCGTACATGGCTTAGGGAGTTGGCGGGCAACCAGCGCAGCTTCCAGCCGTTCAACCTGCTTACTGTCCAGATGGCCGACGCCATCAATGGGGTGGCACCCAGGAAAGGCTTCTTTGGTGGCGAGATTTCTTACAAGACGCTTCTGAGTGCGCTCAACAAGCGATCGCAGGTTGCTGCTAAGAACGGCCGATTCCAGTCGGCCGACACTGCGCTCCGCTTTTTCACCCTGCTCGATGAGGCTCTCGATGGCCTGGTCGACGAAAAGTACAACGGTTTAGTTTAATCATGAGCAAGATTCTTTCCTATAACAAGAAAGTGTCGGGAGAGGGATGGATACCTCTCACCAACCAATATAGTGCCGATGAAATTAACATGATTGAAGATCCCAACGGCGGACTCTCCGTGCAACCGCGCACGGCCATCCCTTCGCCGTTCGCGCAGATGGATCTGGTGAAGAACGCTTTTCGCCGTCTCGCCATGGATCCGCGTCTCAATGGTGAGCTGATGGATGAGAAGTTGGTCGGCAACGCACTTGATGTGGCGCAGTTGTTCTTCAATCTGCCCGAGTTGTCTTCGGCACTCCAGGTGGTGGAGTGGAGCAAAGTATCAGCGCTCCAGACGCTCCAGATGGATCCACGCCATCGTCTACTTGGCGACACGATAGCCATGTTTCTCGAGCAGGACAAAGAGGCTTTCAACTTCGACCGCATGGACCGGCTCTATTTCCTGGTCTATGGCAATCAGGTCATAGGCGGCACATCGCCTGTCACACTCTTCATGGCCTCGCCCAATGCGCAGCCCGGACAGGTTAACATCCCTGTGGAGCAGAATGTCAATCTCTTCGAGCTGACACGGCCGCTCTATATGCGCGAACCGAAATTTGTGAAGTGCCTTTATGCACTTTTCACGGCTTATCCGGAACTGAAGAACCTCTGCGGAGAGGTAAACGCTTACCTCATAACCTGTTTTGGCATCCTTTCTCCGAAGATGCAGCAGGAGATACTGACTGACATCGGTACGCCTACGGCCATGGATCTGAGTAGTCAGGACCGTGCGCTGCAGTTCCTCTCCACCAATTTCGCACAGGCCGACCATGGTATACAAGCCCTTGGAGTGCCCTTCTATTGTGCCCGTCAGTCCGATATCCAGGAGGCCATCCAGAAGAGTGACTTTCTCATTGAGCCCACCATCAAGCCTGAGGGTGAACGCTTGCCCTTAGTCTTGCAGAATCATCTCAACGCACCGCAGACCGACCCGTTCCATTACATTACGGCCGACTGGGACGACCTGATTACCATCAAGCCTGCTGACTATGCGCCCGAACCGGAGAAACGCATCCTTCCGGCTACATCGCACCAGTATCCTTGGCTTACATCTGCCGATTTCTTCCAGCCGGCACTTATCAAGCTCGACTACACGATGGATCGCGACTGCTTCTTCGACGGCAATCTGTCAATCGGCAGTCGGGAGACCGACACCCATGATTTTCTCTTGCCGCTCAGCCGCACCTTCTTCAAGTATTTCACTACCCGAGACCTCATGGGAACGATAGCCGGGCGGCCCCGCTTTGAGTTGTTGCACACTCAAAACGGACAACAGGAAACAGTGAAGGCCATCCTGAGAGTGCCTGTGAGAAAGGCGGGACACTACATCACTTTGGAACGCACCTATGTGCCTGCTGTGGGCACGGATATGCGCTATGATACCGACAATGACCGTGGGCATTTCCTCACCGTACCTTTTTCGCTCAGCGTCTTCCCGTTCGTGAGGACGCAAGACTTGAAACAGTACAACGTCCAGTTGATTGACCGTGCCTTGGGACTGCTGGAGAACTACCATCTGCAATTGAACTTCCACAAACGGGATGTCAGTACGGCTGCCGACCAGCTGCTTGATACCGTGAGACGTTCGCGCTCCCTGAAGAGTGAGAAACGAGTCGGGGCCGACTATTATCGCCTGACAAACCTCTTCGACTACATGACGGTTTCGCTCATCGATGAGCGACAGGTTATGGCTTGCGAAGGCGTAGTGTGTCCGCGCTGGCCAGTTTATGTCGAAGGCCACGACGCTTTCACCTTTGCCGTCGACTTCGGAACGACCAACACACACGTGGAGTGCATGCGCCAGGGACAACTGCCCGAGCCCCTCAGTATCAGTTCAGATGCCAAGGAACGCCTGATTGCCACACTTTACAATGGTGAGCATATTCTCTATGATGTCATCCTGAAGCAGGAGTTCCTGCCAAAGAATATAGGCGGTGACTATGGATTTCCGCAGCGCACCGTACTCTCGGAGACCGAACGCCTCGACGCTGAAAACGTCGACGAAATCGTGGCGTTGGGTGATGCTAACATTCCTTTCACCTATGAGAAGGAGTCGATTGGCTATGGCAATAGGGTAGTGCCCAATCTGAAGTGGTCGACTGAGATTGCCACGTCGAAGCGGGTACGTGCTTATCTGATGGAGTTGGCGTTGCTCATGCGCAGCAAGGTGTTGCTTGAGAATGGCGACATCCGCAAGACGCGCCTCGTGTGGTTTTACCCATTGGCCATGAAGGTGGGCAATGTGCGGAAGATGGGCGACATGTGGCACAAGACCTTCCAAGAAGTGTTTGGTTTTGAACCCGATGAGCGCAACCTCATGCAGATGCCGGAGTCAGTGGCACCTTATTATTTTTATAGGGGTAGCAGCCAGTTCCGGGGTTCGGCCTCGACGGTTGCTTCCATCGACATCGGCGGAGGATCGAGCGATGTGGCCGTCTTCGAGTCCAATGCGCAGCAGCCCACCATTCTCACATCTTTTCGCTTTGCAGCCAATGTGCTCTTTGGCGACGGCTTCTCGGAAGTTCCCCATGGCGACACCAATCCCATGCTGGTGAAATACATTGACTATTTCAGAAGACTGTTTGACGCCGATGATGATCGCTATGGTGAGCTGAATGGCATCCTTGAGGATATCACGGCCAAGCGCAAGAGTGAGGACATCAATGCCTTTCTGTTCTCCGTCATCAACAACAAGGCGGTCGGAGGCAACGATGTGTTTTCCTATAATCTTAGGCTCAATGAGGACGGACGGTTGAAGATAGTGTTCCTTTACTTCTACGCTGCGCTCATCTATTATGTGGCACACATGATGCGGCACCGACACATTGACAAGCCGCGTTCAGTGATGTTCTCCGGCACGGGTTCTAAGGTGCTTGACATTGTGGGCAGCAAGCGTGATCTTGACTTGATCTCGCAGGCCATCTTTGAGCGCGTCTATGGCGCCTCCTATGATGCCGATGGCTTCTCTGTTGTCATGGAGCGTAAGGAGCCTAAGCAGATAACGTGTCGCGGAGCGCTTATGCAGGTGCGCGATGCCAGCGGATGTGTCAGTGTCGAACAGCTCAACAGGTTGATGGACGGAATCGACAATCACCTGAAATACAACTATTCTGCCATCGCCAAGGAGAGCCTTGCCTATGCCGACATGGATGACCCGACGGTGCGCAGGCAGATTGTGGATGCCGTCAGGGAGTTCAACGGTTTCTTCTGCCAGTTGTGCGACGACTTGCATGTGGTGGATCGCTTCTTGGTTGACAATCAAAGCTTGGCCAAGTTCAAGCAGTTGGTCAACAAAGATCTGGAACACCATCTGGTCAATGGCTGGAATTTTGTCAATAAGGATGAGACCGACCGCAATGCGTCGGATAAGATAGAGGACACAGTATTCTTCTATCCCATCATAGGCAGTATACGTGATAACTTAATAGAGAACTTGTGAGGATGTTTGGCAGTAGGAGTTTCATGACAGAAGAGCAGGTGGCGGCTTTGGTACAACCCCTCAGGGAGCGCGTGGGCCAATTGGAGGAGCTTATTGCCCAACAGACTGCGACATTGAAGGCGCTCGGTGCCGAGATGGAGGCACTTCGGGAGACGGTCGGGAAGTTGCAGGAACCTCCTATAGACCTATCTGCGGCATGGGCAAGTGATGAAGCGGCGCAGGCAGAATGTGCAGGGAAGATGCAATCTGTCCTCTCCACATGGTTCTTCTCAACGCCATCGCCCGAGGGAACCTTCTCTGAGGGAACCCCGCGGGAAACCGTGGGCAAGAGCATCTACCGTCTTCATACAGATGATGGGGTGAACGGGCGTTTTGTGATGCTGTCTTCTCCAGATGCCATTGCCACTGCCATGATCAGTGTGAGCCAGTTTGTGAAACCTGTCTGCCGCATTGAGGGCAACACCTATCGCCAGCCCCAACACATCGAGACGCTCGAGGAAGGGATTGCACAGCTCTCGGGAGACGTGTGGAAGGTAATAAAAAAAGCCACGGTACAGTTTGTTTAGATATCATTGTAGAAAGGAAGATTGCCATGGAAGTGAAATGTCCAAGATGCAGATATCGGTTTGATATGCACAAGAGTCCCGGCGTGACTACGCTCCAGTGCTTCTGTCCGCGTTGTGGACAACCGTTCTCCTATGATATTGACACGCCTCCAGCATCTGGGGATGGATATCCCAAGAGCGGAACTCCGACATCCGATGTGGGTAAGTCGCCATCTGTCATTCCGCCCGGCCACCATGGGGCCACCAGAGCCCGTGAGGAGGCGACGGGGGATGAGGATGATGTTACCATAGGAAGAAAAGAGAAGAAGGAGCCCGTGAGCGGGCACTGGCAGGCTGCTTTTATGGGGGAATCCCGTGGGGGGCTACATCCCCGTAGGGCAACAGCCATGCCACCAACAGAGAAGAAGCACGGATGTTTGCATCGTCTTGCGGTTGGGGTGCTCTGTTGTGTAGCTGTGGTCTTTCTCGCTGTGCGCTACTGCCATTCGGAGAAACACTATACCGCTCATGATGTTAGTGTGTCGGACGGCACCCATCAGCAGAGTGAACAGAATCCTATTGATGACATCCATGACGATGAGCAGACCGCTGACACGGTTGTTGCTGGGCAGTCAGCCGCAGAAGAAGAGACACCCCAGTGGGTGGAGGGATCCTGGCATGCCGATACGGAGTATGGAGGTATCGATGTGACAATCAGTGGCAACACCATCACAGAGACGGCGGGTGACAAGACGAGCAGGGGCACCTTCCGCTATCGTAACAACACGCTCTATTGTGACTTCGGCGATGGTGAGACGTTCGAATACAGAATCGATTCCGACAGACAACGCATTGATGCGGGCTGTGGAATCTATATGAGCAAGACCCGCTGAACTTGAAGGGATTTCAATGTTTTCGTACGTTGTTGAGCCACTGTTGGAACTCACTTTCGTAACCGTTGAACACATTGATGTCAACGGTGCCTTGGATGCCAGCCACACGGCCGTCGGGGGCGAGTTGCCAGATCCATAGTTTCACATCGGGCTTGTACTCTCCATATCGCGCTATCCATACGGGATAGGCGTGCTTGATGTCGGGTGCTGCGTCGAGATACTTGTTGACAAAGGTCTGGCTGATGTAGAGGATGGGTTGCATGCCTGTGTGTTTCTCCACTGTCCGCAACCAACTCCGTACCTGTTGCCACATGCCGGCGGCACCGCCCATCAGCTTCACTTGCGAGGGTAGGGGTTCTAAGTCGAGCACAGGTGGCAGGTCGCCTTTCCGGATTTGTGAATGGTTGAGGAAGTAAAGGGCCTGCTGGGTTCCTGTTGATCGGTGGGAGAAGAAGTGGTATGTGCCCACAGGATAACCGTTTTTCCGGGCTGCGGTATAGTCGGCACTGTAGTAAGGGTTGAGCACGGATGTGCCTTCGGTCGACTTGATGAATACAAACGACACCTTATAGTTGACAACACCCTGTATGTTCTTTTTGGAGAGAGTGCCCAGGTGGGATATGCGCAGTCGCTGCCAGTCGATATCGAAGTAGTGGCGTCCATTGCCATGTTGGTATCTCGAAAGGTCGATACCATAGATGCGGTCGGCAGTGTAGCTCAATCTTTCTCCCTTGTAGACATCCTTCTTCCATTCGCCCACGCGGAAGAAGCGGCGTTGTGAGGAAAAGCCGAACCCAGTGCGTTCGTCGTTTTTCCATTGGCCTTCGTAGTAGGTGCCGTTCTTGTCGCGGTAGAATCCATAGCCGTTGGCCATGAGAGACTGGTTGAAGCTTCCGCTATACACGCCTGCCGTGTCGCGTCGTGTGCCCGAGACAATGGTGTCATGATCCCACACACCGTGGATAGTGCGTCCCAGCGAGTCGGTGACCACGCCTTTTCCTTGGCGCATCCCGTTGCTCCATTGTCCGCTGTAGGCCAACGAGTCGTCCACAAGCAGAATGCCCAGTCCGTTGCGCTTGCCGTCTGCCATCTGCCCCTGGTAGACGGTGTTGCCATGCTTGGTGGTCACTACATCGGCGGTGTGGATTTCGCAACTGCACAAGGCGAACAGCGTTATGGCCATACAGGCATGGCTCCAAGTCTTGCAATACACTGCTCTCATTTGATTACTTTATCTTTAGAAACGATGCCTATGAATTTTCCATGGTTCGTAAACACGGGACTTCCGTCGGGTGCAAACAGGCGGGGGAAATCATGACGTCTGTCTGTTGAATAATTGCCGCGGACAATCAATGTGTGAAGGGTGGTGTCATCGGGGTTCACCTTTACTGTGAAGATTTTCCGTGAAAGCGCGAATGTCAAGGGCGTGTGGCGAACGGCATAAGCTGCAACGGGCTTTGAATGGTCCGTTGTCTGCAGGATGATGGGGTTGCCCAGTTGGCCAATGGGGGTGACAACGGATTTGCACTGTGCCCGTTGTAACACACCGTCGCTGTCGTACCATGCCACGCTGTAATGTCCCACTCGTACCAGACTCGCTTTTTTGAAAGGCTGATGGCTTTTCAGCACTTTGCAGACTTTGGTCAGTGAGTCAGTCTCATGGGCTTGTTCGGCGGCGTACATGGCGATGCGCTGGTAGCCTTCATCCTGCACGCCATGGCAGCGTAGGTGGTATTGCAGCTCTTTGCGTTCGGTTTCTTTGCGTTGTAACAATGCGACCAGTGAGTCGGTCTGTGAGGCGATGAGGTGGGGTAGGCTGTCGGCAATGAGCCATATGCCATGGTCGGTGAGCTCGTTGCCCAGTTGTGTGGTCAGCACGCGGCCGGAACAGCTGGGCCACCACCAGTGCCGGTTGACCCACACGCCTTGCCCGTGCACGGAGTCGGACAATACAACGATGGTGTCGCTTCCGAGGACAACACACAGGTCAGATTGTCCGTCAACGAGGCAAACCGACGCACGCATGTCATCCTCGCTTGCGGGCAGAGCCCTGATGACTATCCATAACAGGATAGCGACTGACAGCACGATGACACTTGCCAGGCGCCAGTGATGTGACAAAGCGTGCGAAAAAAAGGAGCGGCGGGGTTTATGTAATGTATGGTTCGTTTTCACGATGTATTCCTTCTTGCGTTATGCAAAAATACAAAATTTTCCGATACGCCGCATTTTCTTTCTGGTCTTTTTGCTAACTTTGTCGTGTCATGAAATGGAAAGAAACCGACCGCGAAATCCTTCGCCTTGCGCTGCCCTGCATCGTGAGCAATATCACGGTTCCCCTGTTGGGACTTGTCGACCTGACCATCGTGGGTCACATCGGCTCGGCCACTTATATTGCGGCAATCTCCGTGGGTACAATGATTTTCAATGTGATGTATTGGTTGATGGGCTTCTTGCGCATGGGCACCAGTGGCATGACTGCCCAGGCCTACGGCCGACATGACGGGGCGGCCCTACGCTGCCTGTTGCGCAGGGCACTATTGTTGGGACTGTCCATCGGAGTTGTCTTCCTGTTGTTGCAGCGGCCGTTGCTGAGTCTGGCCATGTGGGTGATGGGGCCTTCAGAAGCTGTCCGGCCGTTTGTGTCCACCTATTTCAAGATTGTGGTGTGGGGTGCCCCCGCAATGTTGGGCATCTACGGGCTGACAGGCTGGGCGGTGGGCATGCAGACCACCCGTATCCCTATGTGGGTGGCTATCTTTCAGAATGTGGTCAATATCCTGGTCTCCGTGTTTTTTGTCTTCTGTCTGCATTGGAGTCTGGAGGGTGTGGCTTTGGGCACCCTGGTGGCGCAGTGGGGTGGGTTCTTGCTGGCAATGGTCTTGGTGTGGCGGTGTTTACGCGCTGTGTCTAGGGAGTCTTGTCCGGCAGCGCCCTCGTCACGCTGGCAAGCCAGTCGGGGGGACCTCGACATCTTCTTGCGCACGGTATGCCTGGTGGTAGTCAACCTTTCCTTCACATCGTTTGGTGCGCGTCAGGGCGACCTGATGTTGGCAGTCAACACGTTGCTCATGACCTTCTTCACCCTTTTCTCCTATGTCATGGATGGTTTTGCGTTTGCGGGGGAGGCGCTTGCCGGCAAGGCCTTTGGTGCAGCTGATGGTCCGGCTCTGCGCTGTGTCGCCAGCCGTCTTTTCAGATGGGGCTGGTCGTTGGCCTTTTGTTTTGTCATGGTCTACATGCTGGCTGGCGACGGATTGCTTTCGGTCATCACCGATGACAATGCTGTGATTGAGGCAGCACACAAGTATCTGTTCTGGACATGGTTCATACCAGTGGTGGGCATGGCTGCGTTTGTCTACGACGGCATCTTTGTCGGACTGACGGCTACGCGTGGCATGTTGGTTGCTTCCTCTTTTGCGGCATGTCTGTTCTTTGCGGTTTTTGTACTGATGCATAATCATGTCGGCAATCACGGCTTGTGGGTTGCATATTTATGCTTCCTGTCGGGGCGCGGCATGGTTCAATATGCAATATACAAACGCAAAATTATCGCAAAACTATAAACTTTTGTTTGTTTTTTCGGAAAGATGCGTGAGATTTGCTTTAATAACGTAATATTTTCAAGCAAAATGCTTTCTGTTTGCAGTCTTTTTCGTACTTTTGCATACAGGAATGGCAAAATTGCATATTATGCGATGGCTCGTCGGATACATTAAAAGCGTAAAAAGATGAAGAAAGAATACCTGATCTATAAGTTGAGTGATGAAGTGAAGAACTCATGCAAGATTCCCCGTGAGGCCTTTGGTAAGTATGGTGTGAAGCGAGGCTTGCGCAATGAGGACGGTTCGGGTGTTCTGGTCGGACTGACCAACATTGGCAATGTGGTTGGCTACGACCGTGACGAGCAGGGTGTGCTCAAGCCTTGTGCAGGCAGGTTGTATTATCGTGGCTATGAACTCAACGATTTGGTGGAACCATTGCTCCGTGAGAAGCGGTTCGGCTTTGAGGAAATTGCCTATCTGCTCTTGTCGGGACAGTTGCCCGACGAAGAGGAACTGTCGGCCTTCTGTGAGTTGCTCAACGACAATATGCTGCTCGACCACCGTACGACGGTCAACATCATTGACCTTGAGGGGGGCAACATCATGAACATTCTGGCGCGTAGCGTCCTGGAGATGTATACCTATGATCCCAATCCCGATGATATCTCACGCGACAATCTCATGCGGCAGGCGATAGGGCTCATAGCCAAGTTCCCGACTATCATCGCCTATGCCTACAACATCTACCGTCACTCTGTGCATGGACGTGGCCTCCACATTCGCCATCCGCGGGAGGGGAGGACAATCGCTGAGAATTTCCTCTACATGCTCAAGCACACCGATTATACTGACCTCGACGCGCGCATGCTTGATTTGCTGCTTATCATTCAAGCGGAGCATGGCGGTGGCAACAACTCCACCTTTACGGTGAGAGTCACCTCGTCTACCCGCACCGACACCTACTCGAGCATCGCGGCCGGTATCGGATCACTCAAGGGACCGTTGCATGGTGGAGCCAATATCAAGGTGGTCAACATGTTCCACCACTTGATGGAGCACATCAGCGACTGGAAGAACATTGATGAGATTGACACTTATCTCTATCGCTTGCTCAACAAGGAAGCTTACGACAAGAGCGGTCTCATCTATGGCATTGGTCATGCCGTCTACACCATGAGTGACCCACGGGCTGTGCAGCTGAAGAAACTGGCTGGCGAACTGGCCAAGGAAAAGGGCCGTGAGGAGGAATATGAGTTCTTGAAGCTTATCGAGCAGGAAGGGGTGAAGTGTGTAACGGCTTTCCGTAAGAGCAACAAGCCCATCTGTGCCAACCTCGATTTCTACAGTGGTTTCATCTATGAGATGATTGGTTTGCCCGAAGAGATTTACACGCCCATATTCGCCATGGCGCGCATCGTGGGCTGGATGGCCCACCGCATCGAGGAGCTCAACTTCGAAGGACGGCGCATCATTCGACCGGCCTACAAAAACATTTTGTCTCCCAAAGACTATGTGGCTATCAAAGACCGATAGGCACCTGTTCATCTTTGCTTATCGCAGAATGTGTCTTGTCGGATTTTATCTAAGTCTTGGCGGAAAAGAAATAAAGGCCGAACCAGCACTGAGTGGTTCGGCCTTATATGAATTTTAAGCCATGCTCTAAAGATCAGGCAAGGTATTAAGAAAAAGTCTATGGTTGTTGGCCGTGCTTTTTGGCGGAGTGCTGGTCATGGCGTCGTGCTCCGATGACAACACGGATACCGACGAGGTTGAAGTGCCCCAATTTTCGGGTGTAACAGAGATGAATATGCACACGACACCAGAATTTACGGTATCTTGTTTTAATGACAAACAATATTATCGTCATTTTTCCCGTCTCCCCCATCGTGATGCCGACAAGACGATGCGGGGCTGATGTATAAGAAGTATAATAGCAAAGAATGGAGTCCGGACATCATCCGGACTCCGTTCTTTGGGTACGCTCGGCATGAGCAATGGGGTCTTATGATTGTAGTTCTTTCCGCTTCAAGACTTCCTGGTGATAGTCTTTCAGGTGTGCGGCTGCCTTTTCCGCCGCTGCTTGCGCGTGGGCGTTGTCAGGGTCTTGCTTCAGATCGATGCGCATGGTATGGGCACGGTTGATGAGATCCTTTACCACCTCGCCGCCACAGATGAGGCCAGCCGTTCCCACCACCCACACGGCGGAGCTTGGGATGGTATGGCGTGCTGTGCACGAACGCATGTCCTTGGCGGGACAGATGCAGTGGAACCGGCAGCTGATGTCCTCTTGTTCGATGCTTTCGATAGGCTCTTCGGGACTATAGACTACTTTGAGGTGTTTGATGTCGGTCTTGCGCAGTTTCTTGCGGATTACCTTGGCCAAAGGGTCGTTGATGGTCTTGAAGATGTCGGTCACACGCCATTGTGTGGCATCGAGCTTGTAGGCCGCTCCCATGCATGAGATGAGGGGTACGCCCAAGTCATGGCACCGGCGGATGATGTCGAGCTTGGCGCTCACCGTGTCGATGCAGTCGACCACATAGTCATACTGTGACAGGTCGAACTGGTCGGCGTTGCTGGGGAGGTAGAAACACTGGTGCTTGCGCACGATGCAGCGTGGGTTGATGTCGTGTATGCGCTGTTCGGCCACGTCCACCTTGTGCTTGCCCACCGTGGAGATGGTGGCCAGGATTTGCCGGTTGCAGTTGGTGAGGCACACGCGGTCATCGTCCCAGATATCCATGTAACCCACGCCCGATCGGGCGAGCACCTCCACCACGTAGCCGCCTACGCCGCCTACGCCGAAGATGGCCACATGCGAGCCGCTCAGCGTGTCGATGGCAGGCTTGCCTACCAGGAGCTGTGTGCGAGAGAATTGATTTTGCATTTGTCTTTTTACCTTATGAAATGCAAAGTTACTGATTTTTGGAGGATAACGGATGATTTGGTCTGTTTTTGTTTTTCACTTTTGATGGTTTCCGACTTTCTCCCTTAGGTATTTGTCCAGTTTGTCTATGTCTTCTTCCTTTGTCGCCCAGCTTGTCACAAAACGGCAGACCACGTCGCTATTGCTCTTTTTCTATTATCCAGCAGATTATAAGTCTACGCCTTTTATAGTGAAAAAGACCCACTGTCAGACCAGATAGCCAAATTTCTTCATGGCGGCAGAGAGCTTGTCCAAGTCGTCTTCCTTTACAAGCAACATGTAGTTTTCGGCCTTCAGCACATAGCGGCGAATGGACGGGACTGTCAGTACAAGCCGCTGCAGGTCGGTATCGTCTGGGGGAAGTGTGAGCAGCACGTAATTGTCCTTGGGCACGCCAAAGGGGTTGCAGCGTTTCGTTACATCGGCCATGAACTGCTTCCATACCTGCGGTTGCTTTCTGCTGATGTATTGCTTGAACATCTTCACTTTTTGTTCTACATCATGGTATATGGTGCAACCGCGCAGAAACGACTCATAACTGACGCTGTAGAGTGACGGTGTGATGCAGTCGGCAAAGTTGGTAAGGAGCTGCACAAACGGAGAATCGTTGCGCAGAACCTTGATGAGCAACCGCTGGTCGTCGAGTTCAAAGGCGGGGGCATCGTCGTTTGTAAACTGTGGCTCATAGTTGTCGGTGATGTCCAGCACATATTTGCCAAGCTCGGTCAAATGCACATATTGCAGTCCATCGTAGGGGGATGTGTCGCCTGCCTGTGGCTCGCGATAAGCCAGCTCCACCATACCAAGCGTACTGAAACCAAAGAGCAAAGCCTTGATGAACGGTTCGGAGAACTGACGCACGATGTTGCCGGGATGGATGTAGCAGTATTCGTTTCTATCCTCGATAAAACCGTTGCGCAGGTCCATGTCGTCAAAATAGTTGAAGGGTCCATGGGCAAAATAGTTTTCGGCTTCATCACTTTGGCTTCGGATGCTCATGATGAGTTGGTCTGTCCGTATCCATTTGTCGGCATGGTGCTCCTTGAGCAGGAGGATCAACAAGTAAGTGGAATACCAGCAATTGTATAAAGATAGTTTTTGTTTTTTGATGCCTTTGATGTGAGGCATCAAGATGGTCAGTGTGAAATCGCCGAAAGAATTCTTCGTGAAGATTTGCTGGTAAAGTTCTTTGAGTAGTAGTGCCGGCTCTTCGGGAAGTTTTTTTCTGCCCATGCACTGGCGAAAGCACACGTAAAAGTTGAGCAGCATACTTGCGCTGAGGCAGGATTGCTTGTTGTTGGGGTATGTCTTGAAGAAGCCAGGGAAGTTTACTAATTTTTGAGCCTTGTTTGTTTCAGTGGCAGTAAGCTTTCCTTCCTTGTGTGGCAACAGTTTGCCGTCGTAGAGCGAAGACAAGATGGGGAGCTTGGCAAAGATGGTGCATTCTTGGTTGTAGCACACGAGCTGGTCATCAGCAGGTAGTGTGTCAATGCTTCTGATGGTGGTTTGCTCGGGAAAGAACTTCTTGAAGAGAGATTGTAGACCAGACGTGTCAACGGCAAGAAAATGGGCGTAGTCACGGTATGAAGTATTCTTTATACCGTTGGCCTTACCTCTTATCATTTGGAAGTAGAAGCTAAGAGGCTCCTTGAGAATGTTTGAACTATAATAGCTCCTGCTCCGTAGGAAACATTTTTCCCCCATGATTTTTTCCAGATCACTGTCGATGAGATAGTGGTTGCGAAGCACCTCACGCCATACTTCGATTTCACGCTGGCTCATGTCCTCAAAGATGATGTTGAAGTTGTGCGGGTCATAGAACAGGGCAAGCAGGCGCACCCAATAGTCTTTGCACTGGCTCTTGCTCTTCATAAACGTGGCTATGATGGGAGGAATTTCTGTTTTCCCGTTGTCACTCTTGAAGCGGAAATTATATTTTTTGAGGAGAGCGAGGATATGGGCACCCTTTGTTTGCAGTAAGTCCTTGTTATTGGAAGCCAGACGATGGTGGATGTCTTTGGCCTCTGCCCAGGTTGGGTTGTGCAATATGCAAATGGGAAGTTCCTTATCTTCCTGATCTTGTATACTGAATAATGATGATTGTTTTGGCATGGTTGCTTGTCTTTACGGGTCAATGGGACTTGCTTGCCGTTATCCCAATATAAACTGGATATCTTCCTCTGACAAATGCTTGGCTGTAGAGGAGTCGGCGCTGATGAGCCCCTCGAATAGGTCGGCTTTCTGTTGTTGCAGCTGTTGAATCTTTTCCTCAATGGTAGCTCTTGTGATGAGTGAGTAGCTCAGCACGTTGGCCTTTTGTCCGAAGCGGTGCAGACGGTTGATGGCTTGCTCTTCGGCGGCCTTGTTCCACCAAGGCTCGAAGATGAACACCGTATCGGCGGCGGTGAGGTTAAGACCCACACCGCCTGTCTTTAGCGTCATGAGCATCACGCGGCAGTTGGGGTCATTCTGGAAACGCTCCACGATGCTGCGCCGGTCACGGGTAGATCCCGTCATCGAGCAGAAGTCGATGCCCGACTGTTCGAGACGCTCGCTTGCCAGCTCCAGGCCGGCGATGAAGTTGAAGAATATCACCACTTTATGGCCGTTCTCTACAGCATCCTCCACGGCATCCATGAGCTGTTCAAGCTTGGGGGAGGCAATCATGTTGTCGCTCAGACTCTCGGGCACAGACGCGATGCGTCGTAGCTCGCTGAGTGCTTGGAACATGACAAACTGCGACTTCTGCACACCTTCTGCTGCTATTGTTTTGCGTACCTGCTCGTAATAGTATTGTCGGCGGCGCTCATAGAACTCAGCCTGTTCGGACGACATTTCCACATAGAGCGTTTGCTCGATGCGGTCGGGCAGGTCCTTGAGCACGTCGCACTTCAAGCGTCGCAGCATGAATGGGAAAATCTTGCGGCGCAGGGAGGTCATGGCATCCTTGTCGTCATCGCGCTGGATGGGGTAGGTGTATCGTGAGTTGAAGTCGTCGGCTGTGCCGAACATCGTCGGATTGAGGAAGCGGAACAGCGAATAGAGCTCTGTGAGGTTGTTCTCGATGGGGGTGCCGCTGAGAGCCAGCCGATGGTCAGCTTTCAGCAGAAACGTGGCCTGGGTGGTCTGCGAGGCTGTGTTCTTGATGTTTTGGCTTTCATCGAGTATGACCATGTGAAAATCTTTTTTGCGCAGTTGCTCAATGTCGTTGCGTACGAGCGCATAGGTTGTGAGGATCACTTGGTGTTTCATGGCCGCTTTGAGGTCGCGGTCACCCGCATAGTAAGTGTAAGCGGAGATTTGTGGGGCAAATCGCTGCAACTCGTTCTGCCAGTTGAAGAGCAGGCTTCGCGGCATGACGATGAGAGTAGGCTTCTTCACCTTCGGGTAGACGAGCGTCAGTAGACCGATGGTTTGCACGGTCTTTCCCAGTCCCATGTCATCGGCGAGACAGCCTCCGAGGTTGTTGTCATAGAGATACTTCATCCACTTGATGCCCTCCTGCTGGTAGGGACGCAGCGAGGCTTGCAGTTTGGGAGTCTTGAGCTTCTGCTTGGCCAGTGTGTTGAACCCCTCGTACACCTCGCGGTGGTGTCGGAATACCTCACCTTCCAACTGGTGATTGAGCAGGTCTTCTATCTCGGGCAGGTCGAAGAACGACACCTTGATGCTGCCGTCTTTGCCTTTCTTGCGTGAGAAGATGCGTTCCAGACGACGCATGTAGCCGTCGTCGATGATGGCACGGTTGCCGTCGGACAACTCTACGTAGCGTTTCTTGGAATATTGGGACAACAGTTGGCCGAGCGTGAACTGTTCTCCGTCGAGTTCCACATTAGCCTCGCCCTCGAGAAAATCGATGCCCGACGAGAGGCTTACTTTCAATTTGGGCATGATGGGCCGCACCTTGTAGTCGCGCAGTTTGTCAGCGCCGATGAGTTGGTAGTCGCTCAGCAATTGTGGCAAGGCGGACACAAGGAACGGTGCTGCGACGCTCTCAGGTATGACAAAGAGATAGTCTTCGTTGCAGTACACCTGTTTGGCAACTTCGCGGTTAGGGGCGTGCTTCACAATCAGCTGCCGTAAGGTCTCGGCATAATCGTCAAGCTGTATGTTGGCCACTTGGCGCACGATGATGTGGTGGTCGTCCGTGAGCGTAGCGATCGTGTTGACATCAAAGCGTTGCAGGAAGTCGACAGACAGCCCTTTGATTTGTTCTGTCAGGCGCAGATAGAGTGTGCGGTCGGTGTCAACCTTCTCAAAGAGTAGGGTGGGGCGTGGTTTGATTTCCTGTTGTTGCCGTTCTATGGTGTAATCCGCATATACAACCTCAATGTTGTCTATGTATGAATAAAGCACTGACAGGTATTCTTGCACCATAGAACTGTCAATGGGGGCGAGGAAAAACTTCAGTTGGGCATAATTGTCTCCAAGGGGAGCTGTTGGGTATAGGGTGTGGTCGACAAGGACAAAGCAGTCGGAAAGAAACACGGGATTTGCATCGGTTTGAGGGGCTACAATCTCTCCGTCGGTTGTGGCAAGCGATAATGCGGGTTGCACCATGGTCTTTTTGCCATCCTCTTGCGCGTCGAGCTGTAGGATGACTTGTGTATTCCCTTGGTTCACCTGAATAGGCTTGCCGTCGGAAAGCACAATGTTATTGCACCTGATCAGTTGGTAGAGCAACTGTGGATGTTGGTTTAAGTTTACGCCACCCGTGTTGTTTTCCGTTGTACCCCATTCCACATGAAACAAGTCGCGTTCCCGTATGCGTTCCATGCTGCGTAGGGCCACCGCCTCTTCGCCATTCATGTCGCGGTAGTCGGCATCTACGGGCTTCATTTTGTTGTTTACAACGCTTACCCAAATATTGCCGTCAGGCTTGCGGTCTAGCATAAAATAACATTCGCTTGACTTTCTCCTGTTTGACGGGAGTCTATGTTGATGGTTCGTTTTTTTCAGACCCGCTAAGAAGTTGTCCAGTTCCATGTGTGCGTGTTGAAGTGTTTGTATCTTTGGAGGATTTGTTTGTTGAGGATGTAATATATATGAGTGCCTGGGCATCAGCATTCGTCCATTACCGTAACTTGCATGGTGATATCGGTCTTTGGCCGGTCACCACGAGCCGTCTCACAGTTCTGTATGGCCTCTATCACGTCGAGCCCCTCTTCCACTTCGCCAAACACAGTATAGTCATTGTCGAGAAACGGTGTGCCGCCAAGGGTGGTATAGGCAGTGGCCTGCTCGGGGGTGAACGTAGGACGGCCAGCCTCCTTGCAGATACGTTTCGTGTCCTCAATCAGTTGGTCATTTAACGCCTGCAATGCTGCACGGTCGCGGTTCTTGCGGAGGGTCTTTATTTCGGCTCGGTGCATGTCAGCCAGACGACTGAAGGTCTCCTGTTCTTGCCGTATGGCCATCTGCCGTTCCATCTGCTTGAGCTCGGCCGGCTTGTAAACCTTTCCCCAAACGATATAGAACTGGCTTCCGCTGCTTTCCTTCTTGGGGTTTACCTCGTCGCCCAGTCGCGCCGCGCTCAGTGCTCCGCGCTTATGGAAGAGTTGCGGACACACTATCTCAGCTTCGATGGTGTAGTCGGGACCGCCTGTCCCCAGCATCTTTCCGGCAGGGGCATTCCGGCTGTCGGGATCGCCGCCTTGTATCATGAAGTCCTTGATGACACGATGAAAGATAGTGCCGTCGTAATAGCCTTCTTGGGCGAGCTTTATGAAGTTGTCACGGTGCTTGGGGGTTTCGTCATAGAGACGGACGATGATGTCGCCCATGCTTGTGCTGATTTTTACTTTTGCCATTCTCTATATGGTGATATTTGCTGTTTCAACTACAAAGTTACTATATTTTGCTGAAAGCAAGCGATATTCAGACAAGGAAACTAACGGCGGCCAAGTATTATTTCTCGTAGAGTGGCAGAGGGGTCATCGTCCACCTTCCGTTTTCGAACACTGGAGCTACGCATTGGCGGTAACCCGACCGCTCCATCAGCGGAATGAAGCCTATGGGAGTTTCGGCAAGATTGGTGACCACGATGAAGTCGGCTCTCCGCTCGCGCACGGCTTGTTCTCTTGCTGCTTTCATCTGCCGTGATGCATCTTTTTGTTGTGCCCAGTATTTGCATGCGGGAATGGCTCGCGCGCACAACCCTTGACCACCGTCCCCGTCGGTAAACATGATTTTAGGCTGTTCCTTCTTGGTCATATAGTCCATAACGGCTTTGCGTATTTGCATCGGATGGGTGGACATGGGGAGGTATGTAGGATGAAAATTGAAGCACAACGCTCCGCAATATACCATTATCAGCAACACGCCAAAAAAACTTCGTGGCAGCTTGGCAATAATGGCTGATAGCTTGTTAGCTACAAAAATCACGGCAAACATCGTGAACGGCATGGCGGTAGCGAAATAATGCAGGAATACCGAGCGTAGCATCAGGAAACAGAAGAACGGAAAGAAAGCGAGCAGAAACCAATAGGACACGCAGAAATGACGGCAAAAGAACACTAGCGAAACAAGCAAGGCGGTAATCACCACTTTGTCTCTCGGGAAAGAGAGGAATAGATTGCGGTCGGTTATCTGCAAGGTGTTGACAAAATATTCCTGTATGAAGGCCGGCAGGTTGCCAGCCCAAAGGAAATAAACGAAAAACGGCACAAGAAACGCAACTATACCAAGAAGGCCATAGCCGATGCCGGAGAAGGATCTGCGGCTTATAGAGATGCCTGCCACTAGAAGGGCCATTCCGCCCATCATGAAAAATATATTCCACTTTATCAAGAGGCAGTAGGCCATGCAGATACCAAGGAGAAACGCATCTTTTGATAATTTACCCCCCCCCCGTCAGCATTGCAGAACAGGTGAAATAAATTCCGCCACAGATAGCGGGCATGCAGAAATCTTCGGCACGTACCTCGTTATGGTAGGTGATAAAGAACAGGAACAAGGGCATGGCGCACAAAACCAGCAAAGTCTCCCGCTTGCCTACAAACAAGCGTGACGTGCGCCAAATGAAAGCGAAAGCAATTGCGTAGGCTAATACACTCAGCCAAAACACACCATGGTAGGATGTCGGGGATAGCAAATATCCCAAGCCGTAGATAAGCCACAGCAGGGGTCCTTTGGAGTCGGCAAAGTCGATATAGGGTGTCAGACCTTCTGCCCAGGCTTTACCGCAGGTGAAAAACCATGCAGAATCGCAACGCATGCCGTATGGATCCATAAGGTAAGAGTCGGGCGAAAGGCAAAGCAGAATAAGGAAAGAGAAAAAGATGAATGCAGCCCATGCAGCAGGAGCTTGCAGGTGGCTAAGCCTTTGTAAATGTGTCATGTGAAATATATTTTACGCAAAGGTAACAACTTTTTCATTAATTCCTCATGCAAGTCGGCCTGATTATCACCGAAGCATGCCATAAAGCAGCCATACGGCAATCAAAGCCATATCTATGGGCGCAGTGGAGAATGTGTGGAGGAAGAATGACATGATGCGTCTCCCGGAAATAGTCCAGAGAAACGCATCACTAATGGCGGATGCCGTCAAGTCCTCACGGCAACAACGGCATCCACATCGCTATCATGTTTAGTCTTCGTCTTTTGTCTCGGCCTCATGCTCGGCAATCAGCTTCTGCTGAAGGTCATTGGGCACGAGCTCATAGCTGGCAAACTTTGTCGTGAAGCTGGCGCGGCCGCCTGTCAGTGAGCTGAGTGCCACGCTGTAGTTGGACAGCTCTTTCAAAGGAATCTTGGCCTGCAGCTTTTGGTAGCCGGCCTCGGCGTCCATGCCCATGATGATGGCCCGGCGTCCTTGCAGGTCGCTCATTACATCGCCCATGAAATCGGCAGGCACATAGACCTCAAGGTCGTAGATGGGTTCCAAAATCTTCGGGCCGGCAGCCTTGAAGGCATCCGAAAAAGCATGGCGTGCAGCCAGAGTGAATGAAAGTTCGTTGGAGTCGACGGGGTGCATCTTGCCGTCATGGACCACCACGCGAACGTCGCGGGCGTAGCTGCCTGTCAGCGGACCGCGCTCCATGCAGTCCATGACGCCCTTAAGGATAGCGGGCATGAAACGAAGGTCGATGGCTCCGCCCACCACAGAGTTGATAAACACGAGCTTGCCGCCCCACGGCAAGTCCTTCTCCTCCTTCGACTTGATGTTCATCTTATATTCCTGCCCGTTGAAGTTGTAGCTCACGGGGTCTGGCATACCCTCGGCATAAGGTTCCACAATGAGATGCACTTCTCCAAACTGTCCGGCACCACCACTCTGTTTCTTGTGGCGATATTCAGCCTTAGCCTTTTTGGTAATGGTCTCGCGGTAAGGAATCTTCGGCTCCTCAAACTCCACATGGATCTTCTCGTTGTTAACCATGCGCCACTTTAATGTGCGGAGGTGGAATTCGCCCTGCCCGTGCACGATGGTCTGGCGCAGTTCCTTGCTCTGCTCCACCACCCATGTCGGGTCTTCCTGCCTCATCTTCAGCAGGGCTGCCATCATCTTCTCCGTGTCTTGCGGACTGGCCGCTTTGATAGCACGGCTATATTTCGGGTTGGGATACTTGATGAAATCGAATCTCCAGTCTGCGTCCTTTCCGTTGAGCGTATTGCCCGTTTTCACATCCTTCAATTTCACGGTGCATCCGATGTCACCTGCGTTGAGCTGGTCCACAGCAATGCGGTTGGCACCTGCACAGGCGTAAATCTGCCCCAAACGCTCCTTTGAACCGCGGTCGGCATTGCTCAAATCATCTCCTGGCTTCACCGAGCCGCTCATCACCTTGAAGTAGCTTACTTCACCGATGTGGGGTTCCATGCCTGTTTTGAAGAAATAGAGGCTCTCGGGTCCATTCGTGTCGGGGGTCACCTCCTCACCGCGCGTGTTGCGCACCTTGGGCATCTCGCTGACGAAAGGCACCACGTTGCCCAAGAACTCCATCAGACGCTGCACGCCCATGTCCTTATGGGCATCGACACAGAAGATAGGGAAGATAGAGCGTGTCACCAATCCCTTGCGGATGCCTTCGCGCATCTCATCCTCGGTGAGGGTGTCTTCTTCAAAGAATTTCTCCATCAGCTGGTCGTCGTTCTCTGCGGCCGCCTCTACTAATGTCTTGTGAAGTTCCATGGCCTTGTCCATCTCTTCGGCGGGAATGTCCTCGCGCTTGGGCTCACCACCTTCGGGGCCCCATGAGAGCTTTTTCATGATGAGCACATCGATGAGACTGTGGAAATTGGGCCCCGTCTCCAACGGATACTGGATTTGCACGCACTTTGAGCCGTAGATGTCCAGCATGGTGCTGACTACGTTGTCGAAATCGCACTTGTCGGAGTCCAACTGGTTGATGAGGAAGATGACGGGTTTGTGCAATTTCTCCGTGTAGCGGAAATTGTTTTGTGTACCTACCTCAGGTCCATACTGGCCGTTGATGAGAATGACGGCCTGGTCGGTCACGTTGAGAGAAGTGATTGCACCGCCCACGAAATCGTCGGAACCGGGGCAGTCGATGATATTGAGTTTCTTATTGTTCCATTCCACATGAAACACGGTGGGGAACACGGAATAGCCATACTCAAGCTCCACAGGGAAATAGTCGCTCACGGTGTTCTTGTTTTCCACTGATCCGCGGCGCTTGATGATGCCGGCTTCATACAACATGCTCTCGGCAAGCGTGGTCTTGCCGCTTCCCGCACTGCCAAGCAAGGCAATGTTCTTAATCTCGTTAGTCTGATATACTCTCATATCAAAAGGTTTTAAGTGTTAATATGTTTTTAGTTTAGGTCGGGAGTAATGCTCCAAAATCGCCCACTAAGATAGATATATTCTGACTAACCTCCAAAAGAAATCGAAGAAAATCGCCCATATTTTAAAACTAATTAGTAATTTTGTCCATATAAGGGGTTTCAAAAGCTCCGTATGAAGACATTATGAAAGCAGGACTCTACATTCACATCCCCTTTTGTGCAAGCCGTTGCATCTACTGCGGTTTCTATTCCACCGTGCGCTCCGACTTGCAAGACCGTTATGTGCGTGCCCTCTGCCGGGAAATGGACTTGAGGCGCGCGATGGAGTTCGATGGGCCGATAACGCTCTCGACCATCTATTTAGGTGGGGGCACTCCTTCTCAACTGTCGGCTGGTAATCTGGAGCGTCTCTTCCATCATATATATAAGGTGTACGACATAGTGCCTGATGCCGAGGTGACCATGGAGTGCAATCCTGATGATATAAGCCGCCACATGTTCGCCCGACTGCCCGTGAACCGTGTGAGCATGGGTGCGCAAACATTCGACGACGACCGTTTGCGCTTCCTGCATCGCCGCCACACGGCCAGAGAAGTGGACCGGGCGGTGGATATCTTGCGGGCTGACGGAATAGGCAATATCAGTCTCGATCTTATGTTCGGATTCCCTGAGGAGACCCTTTGCGACTGGGAGGCTGATATCTGTCACGCTTTAGCGCTTAGACCTGAGCACCTCTCGGCTTATGGGCTGATGGTTGAGGAAGGCACAGCGCTCCACCGGTTGTGCGAACGGGGAGACGTGCATGAAGTAAGTGAAGACCTGTGCTTGAAGATGTATGACAGGCTCATAGACAGGCTGAGTGTAGCTGGATACGAGCACTATGAAATCAGTAATTTTGCCATACTGGCACCTGGCGATAAGACGAGCCGCTACCGAAGTCGCCACAACAGTAGCTATTGGCGCGATGTGCCATACATCGGACTTGGTGCTGCCGCACATAGCTACGACTTGGGCACAAGACGCTGGAACCCTTCAGACATTATGTGCTATATGGAACACGTGGAACAAGGCATCTTGCCCTATGAGGAGGAAACCATAGATAGCGATACTCACTACAATGACATTGTGACCACTGCCCTTCGCACACGCGAGGGCATTGATCTCGACAAACTCGACGACCGTCACCGCGCCTTCCTACTCGGCAACGCCAAGGAATATGTCAGCAGAAATCTGTTGTGCTCAGACGGCCATCATCTCAGTCTCACACGGCAGGGCATCAATATCAGCAACACCATCATGAGCGATTTGATGGATGTGTGAGCCCAGATAATTCTATTTTCTCATGGTCTCGAGCGCATCGAGTCCTCGTTTCTGATAGATTTGGTAGAAATAGCCCTTGATGTCTGCATCGATATCCGTAGCGCGCCGCTTGCCCGTCACATAAGGCTTGAGCCACACGGACAGCAGTGTTGCCAGGATGCCAAGCACCATGGCTGCCAAAAAATTGAGAAATTCGCCATCAATGACTTTTGCGTTGGTAAAAGCCACCATCACGATGATAGGGAGTGCATAAAGCAACCAGTCGCCGGCAGACCGGGGCTTGGTCGTGTTGTTCATTTCGTCTTGCAGTGTTTTTGGGGCCGCCAGAAACAGACTGTCCCTATGCTTCTTCCAATAGTCTTCAAATTCTTTTTCCATTTTGGTTCACCTTTTTGTTGTAGTAACCCATCAACGTGGCATTCTCTTGCTTTTTCCGCTCCATGTCAATGTGCTGAGTCTGATTACCTCGGTGCGTGCAAAGGAGCGCTCAGCGTAGGTCATGCCAACTTCGACATAGTCGGGCGAGTATTTTTCCAGTATCATCCGTAATGCCTTGCGTCGTTCGTCTTCGGATAGGCCCGTTTCAGCCCGACATTCCAGTGCAACGCTCTGGTAGGCTGTGGTAAACTTGTTTGGCACGACATGTGTCTGCCCCACCACGCAAAATGATACACATGCGTTTTGGGCGATACAGCGCAATTTGCGTCCTTCCTTGGCACAATGGATGTACAAAGTTTTGTCTCCATCCCACACATAGTTCACGGGGAGGCCATAGGCCCTTGCTCCACACTCCGTCTCGTCAACCATCGACAGCACGCCATATTCTCCTGTACGCAACAGCTCGCATGCCTCATCCTCGGCGAGAAGACGGTCTTGACGGCGTACGTTGTCATTGTTGTATTTCATCTTTGAGTCTTTAAAAATAACTATCACGCTTTGACAAGCGTAAAGTTAGTCAAAATCCATTGATGCGCCAAATGTTTATGGTTGAATTGTATTTCCTCACCACCCAATTGTCGACATCAACTCGTTTTACTCCGATTTTGGGACTTTGCAGACTACTAATAACTAAAAACGACAAATCCTAACTGCCCATTTTCAAGCAGTTAGGACTTGTGCGCCAATGCTTATTCGTTCACCCTGAAGGTTTCAGATTGTCGCATGTTGATGGTGTGTTTTGATGCTGTCCAGTATTAGGGATGCACCTTGAAGCGTATACGGAACGTATGCGTCATTTCGTCCCAATTAGTGCCAAGCATCTCAAAACGCCCGATTTGTGCGGTGGAGCGCACATGCTTGCCGATGCAGGGACACACGTCGAAACTGCCGATACGGACCAGACGGAGGGTTTCTGAAGCATCTTCGGGCAGTCGGTCTGTCTTTACGCCTTCGGGCAGTTGGTTGCGGTCCACATACTCAAAGGTAACTGGCAGGTCGGCCTCTATCAGTTCGTTCATCTTGTCCTCGATGGCCTTTTCCTCTTTTCTTGATGGCTTGTGGTCGAGTTCGTAATTGATTTTGCTCTTCTTGCGCTCGATATGGGCGTTGGAGGAGCGCTCGCAGCCAAACATGCGTACCATGACCTGGTTGAGCAGATGTTCGGCCGTATGAGCAGGAGCGAACTCTTCCTTGTTGTGGGCATTCAGCTCGTAAGTCTTGTTCTCCATCTGTATACAGAATTTCAGAATATTGCCAGAGTAGGCTGCCACGTCCATCTCCACGGTCCCGTCCTTTTTGAGGTTGAGCGTGGTGTGCTCGCCAGTCAGCAGGTCGGTTGCCTCTACCTCGAGTTCGGGCAATCCCAAGAAGTCGAAAGCATGGCAGGGTATAGTCACTCCGATATGTGTGGCCTCGTCAGAGAAATTGGCTACCACCAGCAGGGCCTCGTCGTCTTTTTTGCGTAAGAATGCATACTGGTATCGCGGATTGAACGTGGACGACTGTGGATTGACATACATGAGATCAAAAAAATCGCCCTCGTATATGGCTTTCTCCTGATTGGCCATGCACAACACCTTTTGGTAGATGGCCATGAGATGCTTTTCCTCTTGTGTGAGATGTCGGCGGTCGTAATAGCCACGTCTAAGCGTGTCAACACACCAATAGTCGAAGATGGTGGTGCGTCCGTCGCATCCTGAGAACCCTTCGGCGTTCATGCCGCGCTCGCCCAATTCTTGTCCAGCATATATCATGACCGGATTGTTGCGTAGCAAGGCTGAGACAATCAGTCCGGGGATGGCTTTTCGGCCATCACCGCAGAAGAAATCGCTGGCAATGCGTTGTTCGTCGTGGTTTTCGAGGAAATAGAGCATATGGTCCTTGATGTCGTCTACACTCTGCCAATAGTAGGTGATGCTATTTGCTGGGCGGCGGTTGCATATGACATCGCGCAGACAATCGTACATGCCTACCTTGTCGTAGAGATAGTCGAAGCCTGCTTTGACATAGGTGCGGTATTTTGTTGTGTCATAAACCTCACCGATGAACACCAGTTGCGGATAACGTTCCTTCACGATGCGGGTAGCGTAGCTCCAGAAATCGTGTGGCACCATCTCGGCCATATCACATCGGAAACCGTCAATGTTCTTCGCCGCCCAAAAGAGCAGGATTTCTGTCATTTTGTTCCATGTGTTGGGTACAGGGTCGAAGTGGTAACTGCGGCCGCCGGCATCGCAATAGTCGATACCATAGTTGAGTTTCACGGTCTCGTACCAGTCGTTGGTGCTGGGCCGGTTGTCAAAGCGGTCATTGCCAGTGCACTTGGCTGGAAACTCTATATAGGGCTCTTCTCCAGCAGGCGTGTCTATGGGGGCTACAAAAGGCTGGCCGGGACAATAGTAGAAATTGTTGCTGGGCGAGAAGTGCTTGTTGACATCATCGCCTTCACCCAAGTCGGCTGTTCTTTCCGGGAGACAGATGGAGTGGTATTCGCGTGCGACATGGTTAGGTACAAAATCAATGATGACCTTCATGCCGGCATGGTGTATGCGGGCTACCAGCTGTTCAAACTCGGCCATGCGGTGGTCGACATTGACGGCGATGTCCGGATCGATGTCGTAGTAGTCGGTGATGGCGTAGGGTGAGCCGGCCTTACCCTTCACGACAGTTGCGTGTTGGCCTGGAATGCCGTGATGCCTGTAGTCGGTTGTAGTGGCGTGTCGTATGACACCTGTGAGCCACACATGGGTAAAACCCATTTCGTGGATACGCCGCAGGTGGGGCATGTCCAAGTCGTTCATCTTTCCCACCCCGTTCTCTTCCAACGTGCCATTGGCCACGCATGCCTGGTTTCTGTTGCCGAAGAGACGGGGGAGAAGTTGGTAGATGATGATTTTCCTATTCATTGGCTATTTGCAGGAAACATCGTTTAAGCGATACCGTGAGCGGTTACGGTCTTGTCAATACGGCCAATCATGCCTTGCAGGGCCTTGCCCGGTCCGCACTCCAAAAAGTCGTCGGCTCCGTCGGCAATCATGTTCTGTACGGTCTTTGTCCAGCGTACGGGTGATGTGAGTTGTGCGATGAGGTTGGCCTTGATTTCTGCAGAATCCACGTGGGCTGCAGCGTCCACATTTTGGTAGACTGGGCACTTGGGAGTTTTTACCTCGGTCTTCTCGATGGCTGCCTGAAGCTCCTCCTTGGCAGGCTGCATCAATGGAGAATGGAAGGCACCACCCACACGGAGCGGCAGCGCGCGCTTGGCTCCAGCGGCTTTCAGTTTCTCACAAGCCTCAGCGATGGCCTCGTTTTCGCCAGAGATGACCAATTGGCCGGGGCAGTTGTAGTTGGCAGCGACAACGGTCTTGCCATCTTTGGTGACCTCAGAGCAGATTTCCTCAATCTTCTCGTCGGGCAGGCCAATGATGGCAGCCATGATGCCAGGGTTGGCCTCGCAAGCTTTTTGCATAGCGTTGGCACGGGCGGCCACGAGGCGCAAACCGTCCTCGAAGTTGAGTGCGCCGGCGAATGTCAGGGCGGAGAATTCGCCGAGCGAATGGCCTGCAACCATCTTGGCATCTTGCTCGCCCAGGCAGAGTGCAGAGATCACACTATGCAGAAAAACTGCAGGTTGAGTGACGTTGGTCTGCTTCAGCTGATCATCGGTGCCGGCGAACATGATATCTGTAATCTTGAAGCCGAGAATATCGTCGGCCTTATCGAACAACTCTTTAGCCAAAGGATTGTTGTCGTAGAGGTCTTTGCCCATACCGACAAACTGTGAACCTTGTCCAGGAAATACAAATGCTTTCATTACTTTATTGTTATGATGTTAATACTCAATACATTGGTGCAAAGATAACAAAAATATCCGAATTATGGAGATGTGGCGTAAGATAGTTTGATAGGTGGATGTTAAATGTTGTTGCCCCATACAAAAACAAATCCCGTTCGTTGCGAACAACAAACGGGATTTGTTTTGTATGGGTTGCTGTTGGAACCGTTTGCACGGATTCCTTGCTTGCGCTTCAATTACTCGGCTACGGGAGCCTCTTCCTCAGCTACGGGAGCTGTCTCTTGAGTTTCCTCAGCCTTGGGTGCTTCTTCAACAACAGGCTCTTCGACGACCTCTGCCTTTTCAGCAATGACCTTCACCGGAACCTTCACCTCAACATCCTTGAAGAAGTGGATGGTGGCTTCAAAGTCACCGACCTTCTTGATGTCGTGCATGGTGATAATCTTGCGGTCAATCTCTATGCCCTTCTTGCCCAGCTCCTCTGCAACGGTGGCAGCGTTGACTGAACCATAGAGATGGCCTGTAGCGGCAACCTTGGCGGCAACCACAATCTCAATGTCTTTGAGAGCTGCAGCGCGCTTCTCTGCATCGGCCTTGGCAGCGGCAATCTTGTTGGCCTGCTGCTTCAGGTTCTCAGCGAGCACCTTCTTGGCACTCTCAGAGGCGATGACGCCTTTACCTGTGGGGATGAGGTAGTTACGGCCATAGCCGTTCTTCACCTTTACAATCTCGTTCTTGTATCCAAGTCCGATGATATCTTCCTTCAGTATGATTTCCATATCTTAGCCTCCTTTTCAATTACTTCAACAAATCGGTTACGTATGGAAGCAGTGCAATCTGGCGGGCACGCTTGACAGCCTGGGCCACACGACGCTGATACTTCAGTGAAGTGCCTGTGATACGGCGGGGAAGAATCTTACCCTGCTCGTTGAGGAACTTCTTCAAGAACTCGGGATCCTTGTAGTCGATATACTTGATGCCGCTCTTCTTGAAACGGCAATACTTCTTCTTCTTTGTGTCGATAGAAGGAGCGGTCAAATAACGGATTTCTGAATTTTTCTGCTCTGCCATAATTATGCCTCCAATTTTTTACCCAGTTTGGCACGACGCTTCTCAGCGTAAGCAACAGCGTGCTTGTCGAGCTTCACGGTCATGTAACGAATTACGCGCTCGTCACGGCGGTAGCCGATTTCAAGAGCGTCAATCACTGATGGCTCAGCCTTGAATTCCAACAGGCAGTAGAAACCTGTAGACTTCTTCTGAATAGCATAAGCCATCTTCTTCAAGCCCCAGGCCTCTTCGTTCAGAATCTCTGCACCTTTATCGGTGAGCATCTTCTTGAATTTAGCGACCGTTTCCTTCATCTGTTCATCAGACAAAACGGGAGTCAAAATGAAAACGGTTTCGTATTGATTCATACTACTTTGAATAGAAATTAATTGTTGTTTTGCAAAATGCGGCTGCAAAGTTACAAATTAGTTTGCAGAAAATAGGCATGTCTGGCTTTTTTTTTCTTATTTAACATAAAAAACAGACACGGACACGTCTTTTCTTGTTAATTTTGCAGTTGTCATGAAGAAATATTTGCTCCATATGGTTCACTTTCTGCAAGCCCATTCTGCATGGGTAGGCCTGCCCTTGGTCTACGTGGGAGTATTGCTCATGGTGGTATTTTATATGGTGGGGCTGACCGACCACAATTTAACGCTTCTTGCTCCATTGGTGCTCATTGTTGTAGGCGTTGTGGGGCATGTGTATCACGAGAAGCACGCAGGGCAATACTGATGCCTCTCTATGAGTGGCTAAGGGCGGCGGTCATGCTGGAGTTGCAGTCCGTCGCCCTTAGTGATGATAATGGAAGCTTAGTCTTCTTCGGGAACAATCAGCTTGTAGCCCTGGCCGTGGATGTTGATAATCTCAATCTGGTCGTCGTCCTTCAAGTGCTTACGCAGTTTGGTGATGTAGACATCCATGGAGCGTGCATTGAAGTAGTTGTTGTCAATCCAGATGGCGCGCAATGCGTCGTCGCGCTTGAGAATCTCGTTGGCGTGTGAGCAGAGTAGGGCCAGAAGCTCGTTTTCTTTGGTGGTGAGCTTGGTCTGCTTGTCGCCGATGATGAGTAGCTGTTTTTGTGTGTCAAACGTGAAGCGGCCAATCTTGTACATCGTGTTTTCCTTGTTTTTCTTACCCTTGACACGGCGCAAGATAGCCTCCACGCGCTTCACCAGTTCTTCCATGGAGAAAGGCTTGGTCATGTAGTCGTCGGCTCCAATGTCGAAGCCTTCGAGCACGTCTTCTTTCTGAGCTTTGGCAGTCAGGAAGACGATGGGTACCTGCGCGTTGATCTGGTGGATATCCCGAGCCAGCGTGAAGCCGTCTTTCTTGGGCATCATCACGTCGAGGATGCAGATGTCAAACTTGTCCTTGGTGAACTCGCGGAAGCCCGCTTCTCCATCTGGACACAGTACAGCATCGTAGCCCTTCGCTATGAGATATTCGCAAAGAAGTGTGCCGAGGTTCTCGTCGTCTTCGCAAAGCAGAATCTTAACTTTTTCTTCCATACTATTTCAGTTTTAGTTCATTAATCTTCTTTATGTCGTTTTATGCCGTGTCTTTCATGACGACGGCGGAAACTTTCAGTCTTTGATGACAGGCAACTTGATGGTGAACTTGGTTCCTTTGCCGTATTCGCTCTCTACCTTAATATCACCGTCATGGAGGTCAACCACCTTTTTGACGTAGGCCAAACCGAGGCCGAAGCCTTTCACGTCGTGCACGTTGCCAGTATGCACGCGGTAGAACTTGTCGAAGATTTTCTTCAGGTTCTCCTTCTTCATACCCATGCCAGTATCCTCCACTGACAAGTAGAGGTGTTGGTCATCGTTCCAGGTCTTCAAGTAAACGTTGAGGGGCTTGTCGGGCTGCCGATACTTCACTGCGTTGTCGAGCAGGTTGAAGATGACGTTTTGGAAATGCACCTCATCCACATAGATGGACGAATCGACGGCACCCACGTCCACATATACCTTGCCGCCCGTGTGCTCTACCCGAAGCGTGAACGAGTTGGCGATGGTCTCCGCCATCTCATTGAGGTCGAGGTGCTTTTTCTTGAAGGTCGACTTTTTACGGTCGAACATGGACATCTGTAACACCTTCTCGACGAGGAAGCGCAGACGCTTGGTCTCGTCGGTGACGATACTTGTGAGGTGCTTCATCATGTTCTCGCTCTTGGGCACACTGTCATCGTTGAGCATCTGTGCGGCCAGAGAGATACTTGCTATGGGTGTCTTCAGCTCGTGGGTCATATTGTTGATGAAATCGTTTTTCATCTCACTGTAGCGTTTCTGACGGAACACCACCACGATGGTGAAGATGAACGTAATGAGCAGAATCAGGGTAAACACCACACTGGGAATCATGAATCTGACGCTCGAATAGATGTAGCTGTTGATGTCGGGGAAATGCACACGAACTATGCCAATCTTCGACGCCGGGTCGTTGCGGAAGAGTACTTGTGAGTAGGTGAACTCGATACCTTCGTCCGTATATTCAGGACAGCGGTATACCTCACGTCCGTCTTGGGTGGTGACGGTGAAGTGGTAGGAGATGTTGACGCCGTTGTTCATCAGCTCTGCCTTGAGGTCTTGGTCGAGTATCTTGAAGTTAACGCGCTCTTTCAGAGGCTTTCCCGAAGCAGAGTAGAGCATGTTCATTACCACTTCGTCAAGCAGAGCCTTTTGGTAGACATAACGGTTTTTCACAATCTCCTGCAGCGATTTGCTGGCCGCATCGTTCGAGTTGCGGTCGTTTTTCAGAATCATTGCCTTGGGCATCTGGGCCGGTTTGGTGGAGATGGTCTTCAGCTCAAAAGAAGAATAAATCTTTCCATCCTTGCCTTTGACGGCAAATTGGTGGGAATGTTGCACAGTGCCATCATCCGGTAAGCCCGAGCGTGTGCCGGTGCTGTCCATGCGGTAGGCATGACGCTCGGTCTCGTTGACGTCTTTCTCCAAGTAGCGTAACGTCTCATTGAGCTCCAGATTGCGTGACGCTTGGTAGAGGGCGCGGTTCACGCTTTCGTCGAACTGCTCCTTCTTCATGTTGGCCATTTCCCGGATGTATGTCAGCTGCAAACCCAGCAGGATAACAAAGGAAAGCCCCATGATGATGGCTATGAACCAAATGGTTTTCTTCTTCATGTGGGCAAAGGTAAGGAAAATCTTAATCCGTTAACATCTTTCTGTTAAGAATTTGCCTGTATTTTAACGAAATTAACCAAAATGCGCTATTTTAGATGCAAATAGGCAATTATCGATAAGTTGTATGATGTGTGAACATGCAGATCCCGACTTTGTAAGTTCTTGTAAGTGGATACCCGATTTCTGGTGTAAGTTTTTGTAAGCTTACCCTGCACATTCTGCACGATTGAGGTAGACCGACTTTTAACTTTTGTGAGTTGTGTTGAGTAACTTTGTGTAGAACGCACACCACGTCTTCTCACTGCCTGCCGTAGGTATAGTTCTTATTCCTCTCCCTGTCTCTGCGGAACGTGTCCATCGCAAGCCAATACTGGGCTCACCCGATAAACTTCTATTGTACCCATCTACGCATTTAACGGAAGAACCAAAAATCCCCCACCGCCTCGACAGGACGATGGGGGATTTTTTGGGTATGTGCGGCACGCACCGTCCGAGACGGCGCAAGCCTATTTCACTACCACCTTGCGCCCTCCTACGACATAGATGCCTTTGGGCAGAGAGGCAAGCTTCGTGGCATCGCTGGCCACGCACTGCCCGGAAAGGTTGTAGACCCGAGTGTCCGCATACTTGTTCTTGTCCGCAGGGCGCTCTGCGATGTTGATGCCCGTGGGGCCTGTCCAAGCTTTGGCTTGCTCGAGATGCACGTAGTCGAAGAACACGAACGGATTGGTGGTGGATGTGCTGTTTGCCGCCGCATAGCCCAAAGAGACCGTCACGGGGCTTTCCTCCTCAAGCGTAAATTCGGGCATGGTGCGCAGGTGCCATGTCTCGCTGGCAAGGGGGAAAGGCGTGTCATAGACATAAGCCTTGGAACCGATCTTGTAGCCACAAAGGCTGGTCGGCTTCGATGATCCGTTGGCAGCGTTCCATACGGCATAGCTCAATGTGTAGGTTCCGGCAGGCAGGGTGACGGTCTGCGTGTAGTAGTTTTGCGAGTTCCACCCTTGGTTGATGCCCAGCACGCCACCTTCGGCCTTGCCGTCGGCTGATTTTGCTGGAGGCATCTTGCCGTTGAGCGCATAGCTGCCACCCACCGCAAAAGCGGCCGCGCAGCCCAGGTCATAGTTGCACGTGGTCGTCCATCCCGTCACCGCCTTATGGTTGGCGGAACCCGTGGACACGTTGGCCTGCTGGAAGTCTTTTTGGATGTCAAAACCCGGATTGGCGAAAAAGTCATCCGTGACATCCACATAGACAATCTGCTGGCCTGCGTCATCGACGTTGCTCATGTCTGCTTCCTCGAACTTCACACCATCGAAGAACAGGTAAGGGTTGCTCGTGCTGGTTCCGCCTGCCGACGTGTAGCCCAGCGAGATTTCCAGTCGGGTGCTGTCCGTGAGAATGAAGGGGTTCATGGTGCGTGTCTTCCAACTGCCAGTCGGCAACTGGGTCAAGTTGTCATAGACCGCAGACTTGCTGCCCGCCTTGTAGCCGCACAGATTGATGAAAGATCCCGTGCCCGACACATTATAGACCATGTAGGAAAGGCGATAGGCACCGGCAGGCAGGGTGACGGTCTGCTTGTAGCAGTTGCTCAGGTTCCATCCCTGGTTGATGCCCAGTGCTCCGCCTTCGGCTTTGCCCTCGGCATTCGTGGCGGGAACCTTTTGGCCATTGAGGCTATAGCCGCTGTTGATGCCAAACACGCCGGCACATCCCAGGTTGTAGTTGCATTCGGTGGTCCAGCCGGAAGCGTTCTTGTGGTTGGCCTCACCAGTGGCGAGGTTGGCCTTTTGGAAGTCAGCGGGCTCGTCAAATCCCGCATTGGTCACGTACTTTCCCGTGACATCATGCCACTCGGCCTTGTCTGAGATGACAAGCACCGTGGTGAAATTGGAATACTTGGGCTTGGTCTGGCCCACGGGGTAGATGGCGATGCGGTATTGGTTCGTGCCGTTCGCGGCAGGCGCGTTCGCGTTGTAGAGCGCTCCTTTCGTGCAGTTGGCGTCTTTCAGTCCCACGGTTACCGCCCGCTCGAAGGCTGCGGCGCCCGGTCTCTTCCACTCCACCACCATGGAGTCGAGCATGTCGCCATTGGCATCACTCCACGCCAGCTGCATGGTCCGGTCGGTGCTATCAAACTGGGCGGTGAGATCCGTGGAAGGGCGATAGACCACATTGGGCACTTTCTGTATGGAAGCGTTGTAGCCCAGCCCTTCGTCCATCGAGGCGTAATACTGCCCCAGCAGCGACAACTGGCCGTCCTTGAGAATCTTGGAGCAGTTGCGCTCACCGTTCCAGTAGGCGTAGCGCTCCACGTAGCGACAAGCGTTCAGATACTCCAGGATGGGCTTGGTGCCGTTGAGGCAGATGCGCTGGGTCTCCTCCGTAAACGAGTCACGGTCTGAGACAGCCGCGAAGATGCCGGTGTTACCCCACGAGGAGCCCCACACCCACTCAGAGATCCAGATGGGGCGTCCGCCGAAACGCGTGTAGAAACGGTCCATGCCATAGTTTCCGCCGAAGAACGAATTCTGCGCCCAGTAGCAGTGCATGTCCACCAGATCGCATCGCCAACCGCGTGCGTCCACACTGTCGAGGAATGCCTCGAGGTGTCCTATCGAACTGTCGTGCGAGGTTTCCGAGCAGAGACGCAGGCCCGTACGCATGAGGTTCTGCCAGTTGCACAGCACCTCATCCACGGTCTGCGGGTGGTCATCGCTCTTGTTGCCCGGCTCGTTGTTGGTCTTCATGTGGCAAGTGCCCGTGCGGCTTCCGCAGGCGGCTGAGGAGGGATAGTCCTCATAGATATGATTGACCACCCAATCCACATCAGGCAGCAACGTCTCGTTGCCTGTGCCCCAGTCGTAGCACCAGCCCGAGCCTACAGCGGCGTTGTGCTCCGCATTGCCGTTTGACGCCAGTCCAGCCTTGTGCACATCCAGCCACTTGAACAGGCGGTAGCTGCTGACGCGCCCCGACATGTTGGCCGGCAGGTTCACCTCCAGGTCGGAATCGGCGGCTATGAAGCAGCGACTGTAGCCCCATCCGCCTGTGCCCAGGGCGAAAGTCACCATGTATCCGCGCTTCAGGCGGAACGAGCGTATCTGGTTGTTGAGGGTGGCGGCAGTGAGCGTCTTCATGTATCCTCCGCTGTGTCCCTCGCTGTAAGTAGAGCACGAGGTACCACCGAAGTTGGCTTCCGTGTAGCACGTCAGCGGCTGAAACCCTTTGCCGTAGGGAAGCACGATGGTGCCTCGGTCGTACATCTTGACCTGGCAGTTGGTGCCGGGCTGGGCCGGCTCACCATTGATGTAGATTTGGCCGAGCCACGAGGAGATTACCTTGCTCGGCTTGACGCGCTTGATGATAAGGGCGGCATGCTCGGTGTTGACAATGTCAACCCCTCCGGTTACAGCAAACGGGATGGAGTCTGTGATGGTGTAGTCCACGTCACCACTGACGCTGACGCGGTCGGTAACCTGACCGACGACCTCTTTCTTGTTGGCAGCCATCGCACTTGCCAATAACGATGACATGGCAAGCGACAGAAAAACGGTTTTACTTGTTCTCATATTGTTTTTGGTTTGTGATTTTGCCTACAAAGATAAGCACTTCGGGCGATTTCCATGTTTCTATATGTCTGTTTCATGTCAAGGCAATGCAACTTTCACAAAAAACAACACACAACATCACAAAAAACAGCACATGGAGACCCGCTTTAACGTTATTTTTCTTACTTTTGCATTGTCCATTCCCTAAAGACATGAAACAAAATGTGCTATATGACACGATTCGTCTCCTGTCGTTGATACTCCTTTTGTTCGGCGGCATGTTGTTGCCATGTAAGGCCATTGGGCAGGTCAGATACATCAGTTCCATTCCGCTCAACCCTTCCGATATACAAAACTGCATGGTTTTGGACAACGACGGTGAGATATGGGCAGGCTCTGAATTCGGGCTTGCCGCTTATGACGGTTACCGCTTCAGCTCCTTCCGCAACACCCCAGGCACCCCCGACATTTTCCCCTCCAACAGCATCATGAGTCTTGCCAAAGGCAAAGACGGCAGCCTGTGGATCGGCACGAGAAACGGACTGGTGAAGCGGAGCCAAGCCACGGGGCACTTCACCACCATGCGCAGCAAGGATGCGCCCAAAGGAGTGATCTATGCACTGTATGTATCGAGCGACGGAACCCTGTGGATCGGCAACGACGATGGACTGACCAGCTACACGGACGGCAGGGGCTTCCACCACTACCGCAACATACCCAGCGTCAAGTCATTTGCAGAGGACAAGGACGGCTCGCTCTACATCGGCACATGGGACGACTGCCTCTTCAGGCTTGACCGCACAAGGCGGCAATTCCACCGATATGCCGTGTGGGGAAGGAACGCATGACAGCCTACAGCCTGGCCCTTGACGGGCGTGGCCGCCTGTGGATCGGCACCTGGGGAAAGGGCATCAAGTGCTTGCTCAACCCACGTAGCACGAGCGACCCGCAGCTCATCAACATACCCGGTGAGAGCAATTCCATCATCTACGCCATGGCGGAGGACCCACTGTCACACAACATCATCTACGGAAAGCGTGACGGCATAGGCGTCATCTCTCCCGACATGAAGGTCATGCCGCCTCTTTCCGTCACGACTCAAGGACTGACGCACCCTGCCAAGGGTGCCATCGGCATACGCACCGACGGTAAGGGCAACGTGTGGGTGCTGACTCGATTTGACGGCATCCTTCATTTCACGACGCTCCCTCCTCCTTTTCAGGTGACAAGAATACTGGAAGATGCTGGTGAGATGACATGCGTCAGGTCTATCTATACGGTGGATGGAGACAGGTTCCTGCTCACCTTCTTCCCCATGGGCATTGCACTATATGACCGCCGCAGCGGCAAGATGACTTACGGCAACGACTTCCCGATGCTTGCCGAGGCGCCTTCTGTTGCGCTGCACACCATGATCACCGACATCAAACCGCGGTCGAAGGAGGAGCTCTGGCTGGCGGTCAAGGGATATGGCGTCATTGTTGCGAAGCAGGGTCACGTGGCTTTGCTGAACAAATACGGGGGAAATTTCCTCAAGACCAACTTTGTCAACGGATTGTTGCGCTACCGCGACGGAACGATGTTCGCTGCCGGAGACGACTTTGTGTCATGGCTCCTGCCGTCGGGAAAGTCTGGAACCATCAGGAACAACACCGACAACGTGTCGGCCGTCGAAGATGCCTCGGGCAACGTCTGGATAGCCACCCGCTCGCGGGGTGTGCTGCGCCTGAACGGCGACTTCCGTCGGTCGCAGCTCGTGAGGCAGACATATTACGAGCCAGAGGAAGGCCATTTCAAGGTGAGCGACGTGACGCAATGCTTCGTGGACTCACACAACAGACTATGGGCCGCCTCCGCCAACTACGGCCTCTTCCTTTACGACAAGGCCAAGGACCGGTTTGTAAGCACCAACGACATGTTCCACTTGCGCATCGGACGCGTGTTCTCCATCAACGAGGACTGCACGGGCAACCTGTGGCTTGCGACAGACGGCGCATTGGCCCGTCTGTCCATAGACGACAAGGGAAAGTGCCGCTACACCAGCTTCACCAGCCAGGACGGATTGGGCGACATCATCTTCCAGGAACGTTCCACCTACCGCCTGGGCGACATGCTGTATTTCGGATCGGGCAAGAACCTGGTAAGCATAAGTCCTTCGGGCTCCCCATCGGACGACGGCAAATGTCCCTACAAGCTGATTGTTAGCGACCTGTACATCGACGGCCAGACAATAGAAGAAGCCGACTCCGCATTGCGCCTGCGCATATGCAACGGCGCGGTCAGGTCTGCCCGAGAACTGGTCATACCATCGTCGGTCAGCAAGTTCTCCATAGAGTTTGCACTGCTATCGTACATGAATGTCAGGCAATGCAAATATGCCTACCGCCTCGATGGCTACAACAAAGGGTGGCAGTATGTGGACGCTGCCGACCGGCGGGCGACCTTCGAGAACATGCCAGCGAACACCTACAAACTGCATGTCAAGGCCGCAGACAGTTATGGCCGCTGGACAGAACTGCCCTACACCATCACCATCCGCGTTTTGCCTCCTTGGTATGCCACATGGTGGGCATGGACAATTTACTTGCTGGTTGCCATTGGCATCATCTACATTGCCATGCGCATGTATCAGCACCACATCAAGACGCGAAACCGACTGCAGATGCAGGTGATATTCACCAACATCACCCACGAACTGCTCACACCCCTTTCCGTCATTTCCGCGGCGGCCGACAACATCGTCCGCCAGCACGGCGATGCGGGGAGCAATGTCGGGATCATCAAGAGAAACGTGGCAGGCATGACCCGCATGTTGCGCCAGATTCTGGAGGTGCGCAAAGCCCAGGCGGGACGCCTTTACCTGCATGTCAGCGAGGGAGACCTTGGCGATTTCTGCCGCAACGCTTGCCAAAGCCTTTTGCCGATGTTCGACACCATGCACCTGACGTTCACCGACAACATCTCATGCGTCGGACAGAAGGTCTGGTTCGACAAGGACAAAGTGAGGAAGATCCTCTACAACCTCCTGAGCAATTCAGCTAAGTACAACAAAGAACGGGGGGAAGTGCGACTCTCCGTCTCCATCGACCACGGCAAGGCAACCCTTGTGGTGGCCGATACGGGCATCGGCATCGACAGGAACAAGCGGCGCCACCTGTATGGTCGTTTCCTGGATGGCTACCATCCCAATGCGGGCTCCATGGGAACGGGCATCGGACTGAGCTTCATCCACGACCTGGTGGTGCTGCACCATGGCACGATAGACTGTGAGACGGAGGTGGGAAAAGGCACTACGTTTACCGTGGTGCTCCCGGTGGAGCGGTCCGACTTCAAAGAGGAAGAACTGGAACAGAAGGTTTCATGGGACGACAGCAACCAGAAGGTGGAGCTCGGCATCCTGCCGAAGCCTGTGGAGGAAGACGCAACCGCTCCGACGGAAGCCGGCAGCCGTATCGCCAAGAATGCGGAATACAGTGTGCTCATCGTCGAGGACAACGCCGAGCTGCTCACCCTGATGCGCGACATGCTGTCGGCGCAGTACAACGTCCACACGGCCTCGAACGGCGAGAGGGCACAAAAAATCATTGAGACGACACCGCTCGACATCGTCATCACGGATGTCATGATGCCCGTCATGGACGGAATGGAACTCACGAAGTGGATCAAAAACCATGAAGACTATGCCCAACTGCCTGTTATCATGCTTACGGCGAAGACCCAGGATACGGAACGCCAGGAGGGGTACAAGGCCGGAGCGGACGAATACATCCGCAAGCCTTTCAGCATAAACGACCTCCAACTGCGCATCGACAACATCATCGGCAACCGGGAACGCATCAGGAAAAGGTTTCAACAGCAGACCGACTTCAGGGTGGAAGAGCAGCATTACAGCAGCCCCGAAGAGATATTCATGAGAAAGGTCTGGGAAAAAGTCATCGAGAACATTGGTAATACTGACTACGGACGCGAACAACTCGCCGCTGACATGAACGTCAGCAGCAGCACCCTCTACAATAAACTCCGTGCAACAACCGGACAAAACATTGTCAGCTTCATCAACACCGTCCGCATGAAGGAGGCGTGCCGCATACTGAAAGCTGAACCGGACATACGCGTCAACGAACTGGCCTATCGTGTCGGCTTCTCCACGCGACGCTACTTCTCGCAGTGCTTCAAGAAGGAATTCGGCATGACAGTGACCGAATACGTGGCTAAACAAAACGCCCCGTCGTGAATTCGTGACGGAGCAGAGTGAGAGCTAAGCTGGATAGTCCCGCCTCGCCACATTTACCCCTACACGGCCGGCGGCTGGCTGAAAAGCCGTCCTTGCGCGGTCTTCTGATTACTGGTTTGAATAATGCCATCGTCTCTGTATTTTTTAGTCATTCAAAAAATCATGTGTAAGCATTGGTAAGCGCATCATGCCATTTTGGTGTAACTTTTGGTAAGCAAAACCTACACATTCTGCATGATAATCGTGCAGAATGTGCAGACTGCCTAAAAACAACTTAGGCGGCAAGCCTCTTTATTGTCAGAGACTTACCGCCTAACTCGTTGGTTACGAGGGCTTATCGTGTTATTCCTCCACTGCTGCCTGCGCCGCTGCCAATCTTGCTATCGGCACACGGAATGGGGAGCAACTAACAT
>CAVDNW010000026.1:0-43685 GCA_963610435.1 Oscillospiraceae bacterium
TTCTTGGATTATACAAGAATATCAGCTTCTTTTTTATGTCTATGAATAATTGAGGTGAAAAACAAGATAAAACCAAAAGAAAGGACTGAACCATGAAAGCAAGATATCTGTTCCCCGAGGACTACATGGCCGACCCGTCGGCCCATGTCTTCGACGGCAAACTGTATGTCTATCCCTCTCACGACCGCGACACCGGTGCGGCGTTCGACGACGACGGCGGCCATTTCCAGATGCGCGACTACCACGTGCTGCGCCTCGAGGACGACCCGATGACAGCACCGGTGACCGACTGCGGCCGCGTGCTCGACGTCGACGAGGTGCCCTGGGCGGAGAAGCAGATGTGGGACAACGACGTGGTGGAGATCAACGGACGCTACCACCTCATCTTCTCGGCGAAGGACTACAACGGCGTGTTCCGACTCGGCGTGGCCGTGGCCGACCGCCCCGAAGGACCCTTCACACCGCAGCCCGACCCCATCCGCGGGTCCTACAGCATCGACCCTTGCGTCTTCAAGGACGACGTCGGGCAGGTCTACTGCTACTTCGGCGGCATCTGGGGCGGACAGCTGCAATGGTACCGCGACAACAAGGCGCTCAAAGACGAGTATCTGCCCGAGGGCAAGGAGGCACCGCTGCCGTCGCGTGTGGCGCGTATGACGGCCGACGGTCTGCAGTTTGCCGAGGCACCGCGCCCCGTGGTCATCGTCGACGACAAGGGTCACCCGCTGCCTGCCGATGACCCCCACCGCTTCTTCGAGGCCAGCTGGATGCACAAGTATCAGGGACGCTATTACTTCAGCTACTCCACGGGCGACTCCCACCTGCTCTGCTACGGCGTAGCCGACAACCCCTACGGGCCGTTCACCTACCGCGGCGAACTGCTGCAGCCAGTCGTCGGATGGACCACACACCACTGCATCGCGCAGTATAAGGGGCAGTGGTACCTCTTCCACCACGACTGTGTGCCGTCGAAGGGCACCACGTGGCTGCGCAGTGTGAAGGTGGCACCGCTCACCTACGATGACCACGGCGACATGCACGTGTGAGACTCTATGTGTGAGAGGCCGGTAATATAAAAGTAGGAGGTAAACACTTATGATTGGTGTTTACCTCCTACTTTGTTGGTGCCTGTGGCTGGGTTACTTCCACATTATTTTCTTGCAGCTTCCGTCGGCTTGCTTCACGATATACACATGGCCCTTGTCAGGAGTGGCCACGCGCTGTCCGCCGAGCGTGTATATGCCTGTCACGGCGGTGTTGCTGGCGGCCGTTGTCGGCGTGTTGACTGCTGATGCCGTGACGTCGTAGGTCACCACGGGGGCTATGGCCATCGAGAGCGGGTCGTCGGTGTTGGCCACCCACTGCCAGGTGCCGAGACCTGTGCCGTAGTCGTCCTGATCCTCAAGATAGTGCCAGGCGGTGTTCTTGCCGCCGAGGTCGCGGCGGTGGCAGAATATGGCGATGTCGTCGCTCGTGTAGGGCGACACGTCGAGACTGTTGTTGGGGAACGGGCCGACGGCCACGAAGAACTCCTGTCCCTTCTCCAGGGTGACGCGCTTGTCGAGGTGGAACACCGTGGCGAGATAGTCGCTCTCGGAGTAGGCGAGGTCAGAAACCTTCACACTGGCCGTGGCCAGCGTCTCGCCCGGCTGTCCGTTGTCGCCAACGGCATTTACGGTCAGCTTGATGACGGAGTCGGGCGACACCGTGGTCACCGATGCGAAGTACACGCTCACGCTGTCTATCGTGGCCGTGGCCAGCGGAGCCTTGAACTTCTCGGCAAAGCGGTCGATGCCGAGCCAGTTGGTGCCGGCATAGTTGCCATACCAGCCCAGCTGCACCTGCTCCAGCTTGGAGTTCTCGTCCATGGATATGTTCCACACGTTTTGTGCCCCTCCGGCCTGTATGGCGTATTGCAGAATGTCGTTCGACTGTCCGACGGCGTTTCTGGCGGTGAGCCCCACGCTGAAGCAGCCCTTGTCGATATAGGTCACGGTGGGGTTCTGCTCGGTGCTCGACGTGATGTCGGTGTTCTGGAACACCCAGTTCCACTCCGTCGGGTTGCCCGTCGACAGGTCGCGGAATGTCACTGGCACCCCTGTGGGTATGAACACTCCCACGAAGGGTGACTCATAACCCTCCTCGGGCAGTCCGATGGTGGCGGTTGGAGCCTTCTGCGCCACAACCACGAAGTCCGTGCGCTCCAGCCTGTCGGTCTCGTCGCCGCGCTTCACGGTGAGCGTCACGCCGTAGGTTCCGGCCTTGTCGTACTTCACCGTGGGCTGCTCGTCGGTGCTCGATGTGATGTCGCCGCCCTCGAAGGTCCACTCCACGCTTTCGGGCGAACCAGTGGAAGTGCTCTTGAACTGTATGCTCTCGCCCTCGAATATGTTGATGCTCTCGGCAGCCGACTTGTCTTGCTGCACAAGGCGGAAGCCGTCCAACGCCAGATCCTCGCCACCGAAGGGGTAGTCGAATACAAACTGCACTTTCTTGCCGTCGTAGGCGGAAAGGTCGAACGAGAACTTGTTCCAGTTGGGCGTGTTGTAAGCGACGCTCTGTGCCCAGTCGAACACGTCGAAGAGCGTTGTCTCCTCGCCGCTCTCCACGTCAACCACGCTGAATGTCCACTTGCCGAATATCAGGTAGTTGGCCTCGAAATAGGCATAGAACTCTACGCTGCTGCCCTCGCGCACGTCGAGTTCGGGGCTTGTGAGCTGCGAGTTTCCCGAGCCATAGTAGGAAATGTAGAGCGAGGATACGTCGTCGCTCTTCACCGATGCGAAATTCTTGTTCTTCAGCGTCCATCCCGTTCCGATGGTCCAGTCGGCCATCTCTTCGGCTGAGTTGAACTCCTGATTGTAGTATGCCACTGCACCCTTGTCGGTGGTGAAGTTGGCCTTCAGCGTCTCTGCGTCCGAAGTGACGGTTGTTGCTGCATCGCCCGCGGCGGCATGGTAGCTGAACGACTGCGCCCCAACCTGTGAGAGGCTTGCGCCAAGGCTCGGTTGTCCTGCGTTGGCGGCCAGCGGAGCCAGTGCCAGCAGTGCCATGCAAACAAAGTGTAGTTGTTTTTTCATGGATGTTTTATGTTAAAGTGATAGCCAAGCATGTGCGAAAAGCAAGCGGATGCAAAAGTAAGAATAAATGGTGAATAATCGTTGGTTTCGTCAGCGAAAATATTGGTTTTCTTACAATTTATATTCAAAATAGCCAAGTAGTTGTCAGGATGCCCGTTTCGGGTTTATGATTTGTGCTTGAGTTATTATTAGTGTCCGGTAAAACAGCGCAACTGGCGAGTCCCGTAGGGACGACAGATTATAGCGTAGGGGTGCACCCCCTACGTTTTAGGGTTGTATTATACCTTTGCCCCTGTAAGATAAGAGAGATTTCGCCCCGGATGTCTATTCGGTCTATATAAATAGGGGCCGGATATTTTATGCAAGTATGTGCTAACTCTCAAACAGTTCATCTAAAGTCACTACTCGCTGGGCAATGTCGGCATACTCATTCTTCACATGCTTGCTCCGCTTTTTGTTTGATAGTGCAAAAATACAAGAAAATTACGAAGAAAGGGGTTCATTCGGGCTAAAAGTGGTGTAAAAACACGGTTTTAGCCCTCAAAAAGCTTGTTTCTTGCATTTTCGCAACTTCTATGGCTATTCCATTGGCACTCGCTCATTACTACGCAGAACTAACGTTGCTTAGACAGCTCTTTTATTATGTCATCTACAATGTAAAGGTCGCTCATCAGGTAGAGAAGTGAACGCTCATCATGTAGCAATTCGTTGGTTTTGCTTCGTTGGAATATATCGAATGCTCTTTCGGGAGAAATGTCGAGACGTTCTGCCAAACGGGTGCATATACGCCCTATCTTCATCCACATTTGGGAATCTCTTAACATTGGGTATCCTCCTTTCTTGCTAAATCATTTAGTGGTTCTGCCGCCAAGAAATGCAGACTGTTATCAAGCAGGGCTTGCGACAAAATGCAGATTTGATTGTTTGGCTGATGTTCCGAAAGTCGCTTCAATGCATACTCCATACATCGTTCTCATTGGATAATAATCATTGCTGATGTGTTATACTGAGACACTCTCCAGCCGATGCAAGGCTTTGAGTAAATCCTGCACCACATATTCGCGACTTTGCGTATGCAGAGCATCAAGTTTTGTGGTCAAGCCATGTATGAGTCCTACTGCTTTCATCCGCTCATACATTTCTCTTCTTGTGTATCCCTCAGCTTCTGCTGTGGCATCCACGCACATTGCAGCGAAGGCTAGCGCTTGTTGTGTTTCGTTCGTACTCATAAGGCACAGTCTTTGTTGATTCTGCTGACAAAATACGTTTTTTCTTTCATTCCGCCAACATTATTTCGACATTTTGTCCGAAACATGAACTTTTTAATTGTAGGTTTAGAACCCGCGTTCTGCCCAGTCGCCACGGTCAAGCTGACGGTAGCTGATAGCCTCGGAGATATGCTCGGGACGGACTGCGGGCTCTGCCGCCAGGTCGGCAATGGTGCGTGCCACTTTCAGGATGCGCGAATAGGCGCGCGCAGAGAGCGACAGACGTTCCATGGCCATACGCAGAAGTTCAAGGCCCGCCTCGTCGGGCTCGGCATACTGGTGGATCATGCGCTCGGTCATCTGGGCGTTACAATGGACACCCGGCACATCGCAGAACCGCTCGGTCTGCCGCGCTCGCGCAGCGATGACACGCTCGCGTATCGTGGCCGACGGCTCTCCTGGAGAGGCCTTCGACAATTCTTTGAAGGGTAAGGCGGCAATCTCACATTGTATGTCGATGCGGTCCATCATCGGACCGCTGATTTTGTTCAGGTATTTCTGTATCTGGCCCGGCGTGCACACGCAGTGATGGGTGGGGTCGCCATAGTAGCCGCAGGGGCAAGGGTTCATCGAAGCGACAAACATAAACGAGCAGGGATAGGTCACCGTGTATTTGGCGCGGCTGATGGTGATCTGCCTGTCCTCCAGCGGCTGGCGCAGGACCTCCAGCGTGTGCTTGTTGAACTCGGGCAGCTCATCGCAGAACAACACACCGTTATGCGCCAAACTGATGGCACCGGGCATGGGGTTGTTGCCACCGCCGACGAGCGCCACCTCGGAGATGGTGTGGTGAGGCGAACGGAAAGGACGCTGCGAGATGAGCGTGGAACCCGTCTTGAGCAGTCCGGCCACCGAATGGATTTGGGTGGTCTCCAAGCTCTCCGAAAGGGTCAGGGGAGGCAGAATGGAAGGCAGACGCTTGGCCATCATGCTTTTGCCGGATCCCGGCGGGCCTATCATGATGAGGTTGTGGCCTCCGGCAGCTGCCACCTCCAAGGCCCGCTTGACGTTCTCCTGTCCCCGAACATCAGAAAAATCCAAGTCGAAATTGTATTGCTGCTCATAGAATTCCTTGCGTGTGTCGACAACAGTGGACACAAACTGTTCCTCACCCGACAACAATTTGATGACATCTGCCATTGTCTCCATGCCGTAGACCTCCAGGTTATTGACAATGGCTGCCTCACGCTCGTTCTGCTTGGGCACGATAAGCCCGCGATAATGTTCGGCGCGGGCCTTGATGGCTATGGGCAGAACACCCTTGGCCGGCTGCAAATGTCCGTCGAGACTCAGCTCGCCCACCATCATGAACTCCCTCGCATGAGGAACGTTGATCTGCCCGTCGGAGGCCAGGATGGCAATGGCCAGCGGCAGGTCAAAGTGGCTGCCTTCCTTGCGAAGGTCGGCCGGGGCCATGTTGACCGTGACATCTGCACGCGGAAAAAGAAAACCGTTGTTCTGCAAGGCGGCAGCAATGCGGTCGCGCCCCTCGCGCACCGCCTCGTCGCCCAGGCCCGTAAGATGATACATGATGCCTTTGGCAATACTCACCTCAATGGTGACGGGAGTGACGTCGAGACCGTTGACGGCTGCGCTGTAAGTCTTGATCAGCATGAAACAAGGGTTAGATAGACCGTAGGATAGGATAATACAAAAAGGGGCGCTAGTCTCACGCGAGCTACGCCCTCTATAGGTTCTGTTCGATGCGCTGCACGAGATCGGCGTTGGAGAGGCCTTTCGCGATAATGCGCCCGTCCTTCAGGAGTACATTGCCGGGCACGGAGAGGAGTCCTAGTTTCTGGATGACGTCACCCTCAAACATCCGACCGTCGCAGACAACGGGCCATGGAATGGTATCAATCTGAAGCGAATTGGAACACTCGTTCTTGCTGGCGTCAACGGAGAAAGCCACTACCTGGAAGCGTCCTCCCTTCTGACGGCGGAGCACCTTGAGCCGCCGCAACAGATCAAGGGTGTCGTAGTTCCACGACGCATAGACCGTGATGACGGCCAGGCCATGCATAAGCTGAGCCGACGACACGTTGTCGCCATGGATGTCGGTGGCCTTGAACGACGGCAACTGGGACCCTACCCCACACGAGGAGACGGAGCGGAGCGCCTTGTCGAGACGCGCCAAATCGCCATTGCGCTCCTGTTTGGGCAGCAGGATACGGGTCAGGCGCATGGCCTCCTGATAGTCGGGCTGGGGCGTGGCGACGAAGCAATCCTTGATGAGAAAGGCACTGACGCGCGATGCGGGATTGCCCTCTATAAACCGGCTGGCAAGCTTGCGCTTCTCGGGCGGCGACGCTTCGGCCACCTGTCGGCGGAAGGCCGTCATCAGTTCATTGTCCTTCGTGCCTTTCACCTCCATTTCCTTGAGGTGCGAGGCATCGCCATTAATGGAAACGGTCTTCCCCGGCTCGGCGAAGATGGGCTGTCGCGAGAAGTTGGGGAAGACCAGAATAAGAGTGGTGGGGGCGTCGCATGCCATCTCGTAGGCAAAACGGCCGCCCTCCACTTTGATTGTATCGATGCCGCTCACCGCTCCGTCCTCGCTATAGAGATAGAACTCACCCTGGTTCAAGTGGAGGAAACGCCCTTCAAACTTGAAATGCTTGCTGTCAGTGCCACACGACACAAGCAGCAGCGAAAGCAGAGCGAGGAGGCACAGGTGCTTGCGCATACTTATTTCTTGAGATTAGCGAACTCCAGGTCGTCGTTGGCATACGAGCGGAGCGCAGGATTCTTCTTGATGGCGCTGTCGAGGCGTTCCTGGGCCGTTGCAGTGTTGCCCTGACGGTTCTGCACGATGGCCATGAGATAGTCGGTCATGGCATCGGGGTTCTTCTGCTCCTTCAGTGTGGCGACGGCTGCAGCATAGTCCTTGTTGAGGATCTGTGCCAGCGCAGCGCTGTTCGACTTGCTACCCTCGAAGTTCTTCACGGCTGTGGCGTAGTTGCCCTTGGCAATGTTGAGGTTGCCGAGCACCTCATTGAAGCCGTTGGCACCGATGGCGTTCGACAGGTTGCTCTCAGCGCCTGACAGGTTACCGTTGTGCAGGTCAATGAGGGCCAGGTTGGCATAGCCCTCGGGAGCCTTGCTGTTCTTGGCGAAAGCCTGCTGCACATACTGCTTGGCGGCACTCTCGTCACCCTTGTTGAAGGCCATGACGGCAAGGTTATTGTATGCACGATAGTCCTTGTCGTAAATCTCGGCGGCCTTCTTGTAGATAGCCTCCTTCTCGCTGGCGTCGTCGGTCAGCGTGGCGGCATAGAGAAGCTCATCGGGAGAGAGCTTGGCAGCATCGGCCTTGTACTGTTCCTTGATCTGCTCGTCAGAGCGGCCCACCGTCTCGTAATTGATGATGAGGCGGCTGCGGCGCAGCTCAGGCAGGATGCCGTCGGCCAGTTCGCGGAAACCTTCGCTCATGTTGCGGATCTGCTGCTCGCGCTCTGCTGGGTCCTTATACATCTCGAGGACGCGCAGGATGACATCCTTGTCCTGGATGTTGCTGGTCTGCACAAGACGCTTGAAGCCGTCCCAGTCCTGTGCCGTGTAGCGGGCGTCGACATTGGCATCGCCCAGCTTGGCGGCCTTCAGCTGCTGGTCGACATAGGCCTGGCTGGCTGTCTGTCGCTTGCCGGCAAGCTTGTCGTTGAAGGAAAAACCTCCCTCAGGTGAAGCGTAGGCAGCAACCTCCACATTCTTAAGGTTGAGGCCCTCGCGGTCGGCGTTGATTTTCTTGAGCATTTCGACAAATTCCTTGACGGAACCGTTCTTCAACTCGCTCTTGCGCAGGTTGGCCTGGTTGACAAGGAACTTGATGTTGGCCTCGGTCTTCTGGGCACGTACACGCTGGAAAGAGTCGGGAGCGATGCATCCGCCAGCCTGTGTCAAGGCTTGCTTGTAGAGCTCGGATGTGGCGAGCACGCCCGTGGCTACCTTGACGGCAGGCACGTCCACCTTCTTCTTGCCCAGTTTGGCGTCGAAGGTAAGATACATGTCGCTCTTCTGCATCTCGGGTACATAGCCGAAGGCGGTCTTCATCGTATAGCGGCCACCCATCTTGTAGGAGATGGTCTGGTTGTTGCCCATGACACGCTCTCCCTGGAATGTGGCACTCTGTCCCTTTGCCACCTTGCCGTCTGCGTAGCGCAACTCGGGTGTGACAGTGACGACGGCCTTGGGCTTCATGTATTTCACAGGGAAGACACCGTTGACCGTGGCAGGCACCTGTCCGCCCGTAGCTTCCAGCGGATTGGGGTCGACCGTGAAGTTATCGGCCGACAAGGGACCTAACTTTGAGCATGATGAAAATGCTAACAGGGAGAATAAGGATAAGGAAAGGATAGGATAGTTACGCATAATACTAGAGAATTACAATGTGCCGCGAGCGGGACTCGAACCCGCACAGCCATTACTGGCCAAGGGATTTTAAGTCCCTCGTGTCTACCAATTCCACCATTGCGGCAGGCATTATCCATTAAGAAGAAGACCGGAGCGGCAAACGGAATCCCAACCTCGACCCTAACTTTTGTAGGGCTATGCTCTTTCCATAGAGCCGCTGCCGCGTCAACTATTAATGCAAAGGTAAGGTTAAATATCCGAAAACCCAAGAAATTTAATTGTTTTTTAGTTTTTCATGGGATAAATGTCAGCAGCGGGGCCGTCAGCCGGGCGCCATAAGGTTTCGTGCGGAGCATTACAGGGACCTGCGGCAAGCATTGCGAGAACATCCGGAAACAAGCGGATATCCGTCAGTTTCCGATTTGCAAGCTCACGCCTTCAATATAAGTGAGGTAGTAGGGCATCAAGCTTTCGCCCTCGGCACCGCTCAGAATGTTGCCGGTCTCGAGCGAATAAGTGCGCTGGCAAGAAGCACATTTCACCTGCGTGGCGTTGTCGGTCCACTGGAGAACATACTTGGAGCTGTAGCTGACCGTACAGTTGGGGCACATGGCATCCCACGCCACACGCCCGTTGAAGTTGGTACGCCCGGCGAACACAGCGCCCACCGATCCGCCCGCTCCCATGTAGATGCCGCTCTTGAAGACATAGTTCTCCAGGTCGTTGGTCAGCCGGTTGCTCTCGCTGTTGCCCCGCCTGTCGGCAACGTTGACCACATAGGCGCCTCCCCCACCCTGCAGGCCCACACTGATGCGCACGAAATCGTTGTAGGCCGACATCGCACTCACCACCATGCTTGTGGGGTGCCATTGGGTGTAGAACATGAAACGGCACGGGTACTTGCGGCTAACGGGGTCGGCGGCGCAGCCTACAAGCAACGCCACGGACAGTCCAAGGATTGCCAGCGGGTTCTTCATCATCTTCTATCAAGTGTAGGGTTGGAATGTTTGCAGCGTGCAACCGTGCGGCCGTGCGTGCACCGGAACGGCATCCGCAGGCACACAGACAGGGTTGCAGTGCTGGTTCACTTCAGGAGACTGGCCTCAGCCTGCTGCACCCGGTCGAAGCCAAACTCGGCAAGCGTGTGGTCCATGAGGTCTGCAATCTTGTCGTTGCAGAGGTTGCCAATAGACCCCTCGTGCGTGTGGTGGATGTTGTGGTCGGCGCGGAAGGTGCCAGCCTCGATTTCAAGACCCACCTTCTTGTATGCATCGCGGAAGGGCATGCCTGCCGCAGCAAGGCGGTTGACCTCCTCGACAGAGAACATCGGGTCGTACATCGGGTTGTCGAGTATGTGCTCGTTGACCTCCATCTTGTTGATGATGTAGGCCGTCATCTGCAGGCAGTCCTTCAGTTCGCCGAAGGCTGGGAGGAACACCTCCTTGATGATCTGCAGGTCACGGAAATATCCCACCGGCAGATTGTTCATGATGAGCATGATTTGTTGCGGCAGGCTCTGGAGCTTATTGCTCTTGGCCCGGATGAGTTCGAAGACATCGGGGTTCTTCTTGTGGGGCATGATGCTCGATCCGGTGGTGCACTCCTTGGGCAGTTTGACAAACTGGAAGTTCTGGCTGTTGAACAGGCAGGCATCGTAGGCGAGCTTGGCAAGCGTTCCGGCAACGGTGGCCATGGCGAATGCCACGTTGCGCTCCATCTTGCCCCGTCCCATCTGTGCGTAGACCACGTTGTAGTCCATCGAGTCGAAACCGAGGAGCTTGGTGGTCATCGTGCGGTTGAGGGGGAACGAGGAACCGTATCCCGCGGCCGACCCGAGGGGGTTGCGGTTGGTCATGCGGTAGGCTGCAAGGAGATAGAGCATGTCGTCGGCGAGGCTCTCAGCATAGGCGCCAAACCACAGGCCGAAGCTTGAGGGCATGGCTATCTGCAGATGTGTGTAGCCGGGCATGAGCACGTCCTTCATTTGGTTGCTCTTCTGTATAAGTTCGTCGAAGAGCACCTTGACTCCTTCGACAACTTCGGTCAACTCGTGGCGCGTAAAGAGCTTGAGGTCGACAAGCACCTGGTCGTTGCGCGACCGTCCGCTGTGTATCTTCTTGCCCATGTCGCCCAACTTGCGCGTGAGCATAAGTTCTACTTGAGAATGCACGTCCTCCACGCCGTCCTCGATGACGAATTGTCCATCCTCGCAGGTGCGGTAGATAGCCTTCAGTTCGGCCAGCAGTTGGGTAAGCTCGTCCTTCTCGAGCAGTCCGATGCTCTCGAGCATGGTAATGTGGGCCATGGAGCCCAGGACATCGTACTTGGCCAGGTAGAGGTCCATCTCGCGGTCTCGTCCGACGGTGAAGCGTTCAATCTCCTTGTTGACCTCAAAATTCTTCTCCCAAAGTTTGTTGGACATAATCGGTGTGGTTGTGTGTGATGTGTGGTGTGTCTGTGATTAATACTTGATCATCTGCAGTGCGTCGGCTATTCGTTCGATGCCTTCCTGCAGCGGTTTCTTCACCATACCGCCCACGAAGGGGTTGACATCGGCCTTGATGGTGAGCTTCATCTTGCTGGAGGTGTCGCTGACGGGCAGCACCTGTATCCAGAAATTGAAAGGCAAGGGTCCTTCCTGGCTCTCGAACTTGATTTCCTTGGGTTCGTCACGTCCCACGATGACAAGCTTGACGCTGCCCATCTGTGTGGCAATGGTGATGCTGTCGGTGTCGAAGGAAAGGTCCTTCACCTTGTCCTCGGGTATCATTCCCTTGACTTTCTCCACATTGCTGAGGTCGCTCAGCATGTTGTAAACGGCGTATTGGGGATAGGCTATTTGCCTGATTGTACTTTCTATCTTCATCTTCTTTTGTCGTTGTCGGCGCTTTCCCGCGCCGTTGGGGCAAGTGTGTGGAGTTCGAGGGTCATTCTGCGGCACCAGCGGGAGCCTGCCATGAAGCGGGGTCCTTGCGCCACTCCTTGAGCACCTCGATGTCTTGCTTAGACACGTATCCGGTCTCTGCGGCAATCTCGATGGTATGGTCGTAGTCGCCCAGAGTGACGAGCTTCACACCGGCCTGTGCAAAGGCCTCTTCGGCCACGGGGAAACCGTAGGTGTAGCTGGCTACCATGCCGACCACCTCGAAACCGGCCTCACGCAGGGCATCGACTGCCTTGAGCGAGCTGCTGCCTGTGGAGATGAGGTCCTCGACGACCACCACCTTGGCACCTTCGGGCAGACGCCCCTCAATCTGGTTCTTTGTGCCGTGGTCTTTCGGTTTCGGCCGCACATAGGCATAGGGCAACTGCAACTCATCGGCCACCAGCGCGCCTTGCGCGATGGCTCCCGTAGCCACTCCTGCCACAGCCGTGGCCTCGGGGAAATTCTCGTGAATGGCGTGGCAGAGCTCGAGCTTGACGAAGGAGCGCACGTCAGGGTAGGACAGGGCAATGCGGTTGTCGGTATAGATGGGTGAATGCCATCCCGAAGCCCATGTGAAAGGATTGTTGGGCTGCAACTTGATGGCTTTGATGCGCAGGAGCTTCTCTGCGAACGCGTGTTTCAGGTGACTCATAATTGTTTTTGCTTTAATCAGCCACAAAGTTACGGCAAAAACGTGACAAACGCAAACGATTTCCCGGTTTTTGCATGATGCTTGTCGCTGCGGTCTTCTGTTGACGTGATGCGGCCGGCCGGTAGCAGCTACTGGCCGGCACCCAGATAGTGTGCGTAGTTGTAGAACGGCTCGGTCACGGCATTGGCCGATGAAGCCCGATAGGTGTTTCCGTAGGGGTCGGTAGCGGTGATGGTAACAATAGCCTCCTTGTTCCTCGGCACATAATAAAAGAGGTGGTTCATGATGAGATAGCTGTTCTTCTTGCTGACGAAGGTGTAGGGCATGGCCTCGGCATAGCGGTGATGGTATCCAGTGGCAAAGGCATCTTGACCCTTTCCGCTGAGGCGCACCATGGGCAGGGTAGTGCTGTCTTCGGTGGCCGTGACCTTCCAACGCGAATCGGCGTTGAAGATGTTGGCTACGATAGTTCCACGGTCGCGCGGCAGGTCCCAGTCGGCTGCATAGCTCTCGCCGTTGAAGTCGGTGTCGGCCCTGAAGAGGGTCATCTGCCGACTGCGGTCCCATCCAGTCGGCTTGTAGTAGCAGTCGGTGATGGCCGTACCGCCGAAGGTATAGACATAATAGCCGTTTGGCGCACCACAGATGTTGATATTCGACTGCCATATGTTGCCGCAGGCTGCCGCGTGGCAGTGTTCCATAAGATTGCGCCCGCCGTAACGTATCTCATGGTTGATGGCAAAATGCGTGTGTCCGCAGAAAAGTTCGAAACCGCCCTCGAAAGGCTCGAGCAGGCGTAGGATGGGCGTGAGGACCGAACTGCTGTAGTGGCCACTTTCGGTGGCGATGGCCAAAGGCGTGGCGCCTCCGTGCGGACTGTTGCCGAAAGTGAGTGGTATGTGGTAGCAGAGCACCACCTTACGGCGATGGTCGGCCAGCGCAAGATCCTGGCGAAGCCACTCCATCTGTGCGCTGGTGAGCTCTCCAGGCTGATAGTATCCCTTGCTGCTGGCGAACTGTACGTTGTTGAAGCACACGAAATGCTCGTCGCCCCGGTCGAAGGAATAGTCGGTGGGGCCCCAGCTGTCTTCCCATTTCTGCCTGTATAGCTGGCGCCCGTCTTGATCATGGTTGCCGATGACAGAGAAGACCGTCATGCGCGAATCGCCCAGTGCTTCGCGCATCTGCCGCTCCAAACCGCTGCTGTAGCCGCCGTAGTACTGCACGTCATCGCCCATGCTGATGGCGTAGACATGCTCGTAGGCAGGCCATTGAGCCAATAGCGCCCTGACGTCGGCCATGGTCTCGGAGGTGAACCGCTGGAGATCGGTCTTGGTAATGCGGTTGTCGTCGGGACCTGTGTAGTAAGGATTGTGGGCGGTGGTGACCTGCGGGTCGCCGAAGACCACAAGGCGGTATCTCATCTCTCGCCCGCCACGCAGGCGCCGGAGTGTGAAGTCGTAGGTGTCTTGGCCCTTGACAAGCGACTGGTAGAAGCAGGCCGTGTGGTCGGTGGTCGAGTGGGTGGGCACCTCGCAGTAATCGGGTACGGTATAGTAGACGAAGCGTGCCCGCGGGTTGCGATGCAGATGATAGCGGCCCATGGTATCGGTGAGTGTGCAGGTATAACCGTCACTCACCACAATGCGGGCCATAGGTTGCCCCTGCTCGTCGGACAACGTGCCGACAAGAGAGGTATCGGGCTGTTGGGTTGCTTGCCTGACGGTGTCGCGCTTGGTCTTGGCCATAGGCGGTTGAGCTGTCCAGCGGCCGACCAGCCGCTGCAGGGCAACAGGCTGGTGAAGCTGCAGACCATCCGGTTGTCGCAGCAACAGGACGCCCGCTACAACGCACAGAGCCAGGACCAACGTGCCTATCATGCTCAGAAAGACCTGTTTGCGTTTCATATTGAATGTTGTTTTCCTAATGGCAAAGTTAGGAATTTATTCGCTCATGGGAAAACATTTGCAATGTTAAACGGCTTACACCGACCCTGCGTGTTAAGGCTATTATGGGCATCCACAAGTACAATCCGTTTCCTCGCTTTTGGCAAGCTTGGCTATAGACTTCGTCTGCAAGGAAGGTACTGCCAGAAAGCCATTCCTCAAAAACAAGGATTGTTACCACTCCCTTCATATCCCACATTTCTTTTGGGATATATTCCTTGAATATGGATACTTGTCGGAAAGCAGACTCGATGCGGGCCAAAGACTTATTGGCAACTTTCTATTTCTTTCTGGGTGAGGCCAGTCACCGCCATGATGACATCCACACCAATTCCCAGGGCGAGCAGGCGCTGAGCTGTTTCTTGTTTTTCCTTTTTGGCACCTTCGGCCAGTCCTTCAGCCCGGCCTTCTGCCCGGCCTTCTGCCCGTCCTTCTGCCCGTCCTTCTGCTCGGCCTTCTGCCCGGCCTTCTGCCCGGCCTTCTGCCCGGCCTTCTGCCCGGCCTTCTGCCAGTCCGTCTTGTTTGGCCCCTTCAAGCACGCAGAGAGTGTCACGATACTTTCTGAGCCCCTCGTCATATTTCAAGCGCTCAGCCTTGGTAAGCGATGCGACGTCAGCAATTTGCTCCAGACGCTTGAATACGGCGCTCTTAGCCTTCCATGGCAGTCTTGTTAAGGTTTCCATATTCTTGAGTACATAAATCCATTTATCGAAATCGTTGTTACACTCGTCTGCCTCCTTGTTGAATAGGGGCAGTTGCATGAACGTCATGCGTACCTTGTCGGAGAAAGGCTTGTGCGTTTTCTTGTCCGCCAGCACCACATCGGTGCGAAATTTTTTATCGAAGTCCATCGGACTGAAGTTGAGGAAGGCTACGAGATAAACGGCATCGATGCTATATCTCCATGCCGACCCTCGTTCACCCTGGCGGGCAATGGCCTCGGAAATGTAGTAGACACTGCGGTCCTTGAAATAGGGCTGCGACTTGTTCTGCATCTCCACGATGATGTTCTTGCCTGTGTCGGTCTGACAATAGATGTCAAAAATGAGCGATCGGTCATCCTCATAGAGTGCAGGTTGTTCTTTGTCGAGAAACGTGATGTTCTCGATGTGCTCCTCGCCCTCCATGAGGCTGTTGAGGAAGTCGACTATCAAGGGCTTTGATATCTCCTGCCCGAAGATGCGCTTGAAACCGATGTCGGTGAAGGGGTTGATGAACTTGGCCATGCGCAGGACTTTTAAAGAGTAATCTGTTTAATATAGGCTTGTGTATTGCCCATTGCAAAGATAATTGCTTTTTGTGGAAAAAACAGCTTGTCGAGAAAGAAATTTGTCTTTTTTATTATATTAGGTGACTTTGGCAGCACTTCTCACACTGCTTTGCTTGTCAGTCTCGATGATAATGGCTACCTTTGCCGCCATCCCCAATCGACACAAGAACAACCCACAAACATCACGATATGGAAACCAACAGCAAGCCCTCACAGATCGAATCCATCCTGCACGACGACCTCCGGCAGTATCTGCTCTCGCTCGGTCGCATAGACGAGCATTTCCCCGAGGCGCCCGACATCGAAAGCCTCTGGCCCAAGGTGGCCGAAAGCTACATGGCCGACGGCATACGCGAGTTTGGCGGCAGCCCCATAGTGTCGCTCGTATGGATGATGTACACGGGCATGGCCCTCGCCAAGTACTGGGACACCGACTGGCAGCTCTACAGCCAGGTAGACGACCTCTATGCCTATCTGCGCGACCAGCGCGGTTTCGACCACATGGACGACTACATTTGCGAGCAGGTGCTCCTTCTCCCAGCGGCTGACCACGAACGCCTCACACATGTGGCCGGCGAGTGTGGTGCACGCGTCTACAGCTTCCTCGTCCGACAGCGTCTGGAGCCCGGCACGCGAGAGACCTTCGAGGCCTACGTGGCTGCCATCCACCAGATGTACCTCATGGGTATGGCCATGGAGCTCAAGGCCCTGGGCTACCACATGACAAAGATGGGCTGACGGACGCTCCGCTCATAGGCAGGGCTTGTAGGCGGAGAGCATCTCGCGGACGACCTGCGTGCGCTCGGCACTGAGCGGAGGCACACCATCGAGCGGATAGTGGAGGGCGAGCTTCTCATACTTGAAAGTTCCGAGAGTGTGGTATGGCAGAACCTCTATCTTCTCCACAACGCTGTAACGGGCCACATGCTCGCCGAGACGTCGGAGCCAGTCGTCGTTGTCGGTGAGGCCGGGAACGACCACATGGCGCACCCACGTGCGTATGCCGCGGCGCTGCAGCTCGTCGAGAAAGCGGAGGTTGTTGTCTTGCCGCTGACCGGTGAGGCGCGGATAGAGGTCGGGGTCCATGGTCTTGATGTCGAGCAGGACGAGGTCGGTGTAATCGAGCACGCTAAAGGCAGCCTCCGAGCAATAGAAGCCGCTGGTGTCGAGGGCGGTATGGATACCCTCGGTCCGGCAGAGGTCAAAGAAGGCAGAGGCGAACGGAGCCTGCATGAGCGGCTCGCCTCCGGAAAGAGTGACACCGCCGCTGCGGATGAAGCTGCGGTAGCGCAGCACTTCGTCCAAGAGCTGCTGGGGCGTGAGTTCATATTGGCACTTGCCACGAGGGTCCCACGTGTCGGGGTTATGGCAAAACTGGCATCGCAGGGGACAGCCCTGCATGAAGGCCACGAAGCGTATGCCCGGCCCGTCGACGGTGCCGAACGACTCCATGGAGTGTATGCGTCCGATGATGTTCATGGTAATGGAATGATGGAAACAACGGATTCGTGGAGGATGACGCAGCGAACTGCCCCCCCGATGAAATGAAAGCCAAATGTATCCCGGCCGTCCGGGATAACATTTGGCTTTTTTGTCGTTACACTGCGGCACGCAGTGAGGGCGTATTACAGGCCCTGGTTAATGGTGCGCGAGAGTACGTCGAGCTGCTGCTCGCGGGTGAGCTTCACGAAGTTGACAGCGTAGCCACTGACACGGATGGTGAGCTGCGGATACTTCTCGGGATGGTCCATGGCGTCGACGAGCAGCTGGCGGTCAAAGACATTGACGTTGAGATGCTGTCCGCCGTTGGGCGTGAAATATCCGTCGAGCAGGCCCACAAGGTTCTGTGCGCGCTGTGCACTTTCCTTGCCAAGCGCACCAGGCGTGATGGCGAAGGTATAGGAGATGCCGTCGCGCGAGTGCTGGAAGGGCAGCTTGGCCACTGATGAGAGAGCAGCCACGGCACCCTTGACGTCGCGTGCGTTCATCGGATTGGCACCCGGTGCGAAGGGCACACCTTTCTGGCGGCCGTCGGGCGTGGCGCCAGTGTTGCGTCCGTAGACCACGTTGGAGGTGATGGTCAGAAGGCTCTGCGTAGGTGTAGCGTCGCGGTAGGTGCGGTGCTGGCGCAGATACTCCATGAATTTCTCCGTGAGATCGACGGCGATGGCGTCGGTCTCCTCGTTGTTGTTGCCGAAGGGCACGTAGTCGCCTTCCTCAATCTTGTAGTCGACGGCCAGTCCGCTGTCATCGCGGATGATGCGCACCTTGCAGTGCTTCATGGCGGCAATGGAGTCGGTTACGATGGAGAGACCGGCGATACCTGTGGCGCGCGTGCGCTCGACGTCACCGTCGTGGAGCGACATCTCGAAGGCCTCATAGTCGTACTTGTCGTGCATGTAGTGGATAATCTTCAGCGCGTTGACGTAGGTCTTGGCCAGCCAACGCATCATCTGCTCAAACTTGGGCATGAACTCCTCGTAGGTGAGGTAGTCGCCCGTAATGGGAGCGAACTGCGGTGCTATCTGATGTCCCGACATCTCGTCACGTCCGCCGTTGATGGCATAGAGCATACACTTGGCGAGATTGGCTCGTGCGCCGAAGAACTGCATCTGCTTGCCAATCTTCATCGGACTGACGCAGCAGGCAATGCCGTAGTCGTCGCCCAGCTCGGCGCGCATGAGGTCGTCGTTCTCATACTGGATGGCGCTGGTGTCGATGCTGACCTTAGCGCAGTATTTCTTCCACGCCTCGGGCAGACGCTCACTCCAGAGGATGGTGAGGTTGGGCTCGGGCGAGGGCCCCATATTGTATAATGTGTGGAGGAAGCGGTAGTCGGTCTTGGTGACCATCGAGCGGCCATCGATACCCATGCCGCCGATGGAGGCTGTGGCCCAGATGGGGTCTCCGGAGAAGAGGTCGTTGTACTCGGGGGTGCGGAGGAAACGCACGATGCGCAGCTTCATGATCATCTGGTCGACGAGCTCCTGTGCCTCCTCCTCGGTGAGGGTACCGTTCTTCAGGTCGCGCTGGATGAAGATGTCGAGGAAGGCGCAAACGCGGCCCAGCGACATGGCGGCACCGTCCTGGTCCTTGACGGCACCGAGATAGCCGAAATAGGTCCACTGCACTGCCTCACGGGCATTGGTGGCGGGCTTGGTGACATCGAAGCCATAAGCGGCGCACATGCGCTCAAACTGCTTCAGGGCCTGTATCTGGTCCGAAATTTCCTCGCGATGGCGCACGATCTCCTCGGTGAACTCCTGTATGTCGATGCGCTTGAAATAGCGCTTCTTCTCCTCGATGAGGTTGGCCGTGCCGTAGAGGGCCACGCGGCGGTAGTCGCCGATGATGCGTCCGCGGCCGTAGGCGTCGGGCAGGCCAGTGATGATGTGTGCGTGGCGGGCGGCCTTGATATCATCGTTATAGGCCGAAAACACACCCTCGTTGTGGGTCTTGCGGTACTTGGTGAAGATGGTCTTGGTGGCGGGGTCGAGCTCATAGCCATAGGCTTGCAGCGCTTTCTCCACCATGCGGATGCCTCCCTTGGGGAAGATGCCGCGCTTCAGAGGCTTGTCGGTCTGAAGGCCGACCACCACCTCGCTGTCCTTGTCGATGTATCCGGCTCCGTAGGTGTCGATGCTTTGGGGCAGCTTGGTCTCGGCGTCGTAGACTCCCTTCTCGCGCTCCACCTCAAAGAGGGCAGACAGCATGGTCCACAGTTTTTGGGTCTTCTCAGAGGGACCCGTCAGAAAACTCTCGTCGCCTGCATAAGGCTCATAGTTGGCCTGAATGAAGTCTCTTACATCAATCTCGTGCTTCCAGTTTGATCCTTTGAAGTCTTGTTGGAGGTCTTTTAAAACCATAAGTCGTTAAGTGTGGTTTGGTTAATAATGTAACACGGTCGTCCCTTGGGCGCATGGCATGTGCAGGCCTCCCGTGCTTGCAGTGACGGAGAGTGGGCCGATGCGGCGAAAGAATGTATTCTCCTCACCCGTATGCAATCTATCGGCATGCAAAGGTACATCTTTCTATCGGCATGGGCAAGCAAAAACGGGCTAACTTGCGGAAAATCATCATTTTTGAGGATGATGCAGCTTCGGCTTGACATTGAACCTCCAGGCGAGCGAGAGCATGGCGTAGCGGGGTATGCTGTTGTTCATCATCCTAAAAAATGTTGCACAAATGAAATATAATGAAATATTCGGGCAACTAAAAGGGTGTAAAACATTTGGATTATTCAGGATAAAGTTTTAATTTTGCAGAAAATTGTATCGTGATGGATGCCAACGAGAAAATCATCGACAGGTTCGCTACGCGCGTCAGGCAAATGATACTCCAATACCACGATGTGGTGAAGGAGAACGGCGAACTGTATGCGATGGTCGACGAGCGCGACGCGCATATCAGCAAGCTCGAGGCGCAGATCAGGCAGCTCCAGAACGACTACAACGCGTTGAAGATGGCACGGATGCTCGAGGTCAGCGACCAAGACCTCGACATGGCCAAGAAAAAGGTCAACAAGCTCATCAGAGACGTCGACAAGTGTATCACGCTGCTCAGTGAGCAACAGTAACAAGTAGTGATGGCAGAAGCAGAACAGAACAAGATCAGCATACGGCTGCATATCTATGACGCCGACATCATGGTCAAGGTGCCCCGCGAGGAGGAACCGCTCTACCGGAAAGACGCGGAACTCATCAACGAGCTCCTCAACGCCTATTTCGCCAATTTCAAAGGCTACAAAAGCGACAAGGAAATCACCTATTACGCCATGATTGACCTCGGGCTGAGGCTACAGAAGGAGCTCCAGCGCAACGACACCCAGCCCTATGACACCATTCTCACCAAGCTGACTTCTGAGATTGAGAACGTGCTGAAAAGCAAATGAGGCAGACGCGAACACACAGCAAGTGAGAACATGTTCAACAAACAATAATTTAATTAATGATAGCAGTAATCGTAACCGCCATCGTCGGCATCGCAGCCGGCGTCGCAGCGGGGTATCTCATCAACCGGTATGTGCTCACCGGCAAATATAAGGAGATGATGGAAAAGGCACAGAAGGATGCCGAAGTGATCAAGGAAAAGAAACTCCTCGAAGTGAAGGAAAAGTTCCTCAACAAGAAGAGCGAGCTCGAGAAGGAAGTGCAGCAGCGCAACCAGAAGATACAGCAGAGCGAAAACAAGCTCAAGCAACGTGAGCTCACCCTCAACCAGCGTCAGGAGGAACTCGGACGCCGCAAGCAAGAGAACGACCAGGCCCAGCAGCGCATCGACAACGAGAAGAAGCTGCTCGCCCTGAAGCAGGCCGACCTTGAGAAGATGCAGGACCTGGAGCGCGCCAAGCTCGAGGAACTCTCGGGGCTCTCGGCCGAGGAAGCCAAGAACCGGCTTGTGGAGAGCATGAAGGACAAGGCCAAGATGGACGCAGCCAGCTACATCAACGAAATCGTGGACCAGGCCAAGCTCGATGCCAACCAGCAAGCCAAGAAGATTGTCATCCAGACCATACAGCGCGTGGCCACAGAGACGGCCATCGAAAACTCGGTAAGCGTCTTCCACATTGACAACGATGAAGTGAAAGGCCGCATCATCGGCCGCGAGGGCCGCAACATACGCGCCCTGGAAGCCGCCACAGGAACGGAGATTGTCGTCGACGACACGCCCGAGAGTATCATCATCTCGGCCTTCGACCCCATCCGCCGCGAGGTGTGCCGTCTGGCACTCCACCAGCTCGTGGCCGACGGACGCATCCATCCCGCACGCATCGAGGAGATTGTGGCCAAGGTCAAAAAACAGCTCGACAACGAGATTGTGGAGACTGGCAAGCGCACAGCCATCGACCTCGGCATCCACGGACTGCACCCTGAGCTCATCCGCATCATCGGAAAGATGAAATACCGCTCATCCTACGGACAGAACCTCCTGCAGCACGCCCGCGAGACAGCCAACCTCTGCTCCGTCATGGCTGCCGAGCTTGGTCTCAACCCGAAGAAAGCCAAGCGCGCCGGACTGCTCCACGACATCGGCAAGGTGCCCGACGAGGAGAGCGAGTTGCCCCACGCACTGCTCGGTGCCAAGATGGCCGAGAAATACAAGGAGAAGCCTGAGATTGTCAACGCCATCGCAGCCCACCACGACGAGGTGGAGATGAACACGCTCCTGGCCCCCATCGTGCAGGTGTGCGACGCCATCTCCGGCGCCCGTCCCGGCGCCCGCCGCGAGATTGTCGAGGCCTACATCAAGCGTCTCAACGACCTTGAGGCCATCGCCATGAGCTATCCCGGCGTCACCAAGACCTACGCCATCCAGGCCGGCCGCGAGCTACGCGTCATCGTCGGTGCCGACAAGATGAACGACGACGAGAGCACAAAGCTCAGCTCCGAGATCGCCGAGAAGATCCAGAACGAGATGACATATCCCGGACAGGTCAAGATCACCGTCATCCGCGAGACCCGCTCCGTGGCCTACGCCAAGTAAGATTTGGCACACACCGGGGGGCGTACGTCCCCTCAACAATCCACAAAACGAAACGAACGGCGTTCGGACATCATCCGAACGCCGTTCGTTTCGTTTTGTCGCTTTGTTCCCCATTGTTATACCTGCAACATGATAAGGTCAACATCAACGCAGCATGCGAAGGCAGACGCACGGCTCCGCCGCTTGCGCGGGCTGTAGGTCCAATCTACACGTTGACGTTACTTGTGCGTAGGGCGCGGGTGGCATTGAGCACCGCCAGCACCATGACGCCCACATCGCCAAACACGGCAAGAGACATGCCCGCCAGTCCGCAGACGGCCAGGATGAGGATGGCCACCTTCACGGCGATGGCAAACCAGGCGTTCTCGTGGGCGATGCGTATGGTGCGCCGGGCGATGGCGATGGCCGTGGCTACCTTCGACGGTTTGTCGTCCATGAGCACCACGTCGGCCGCCTCGATGGCCGCGTCGCTGCCGAGGGCGCCCATGGCTATGCCCACGTCGGCCCGGGCCAGCACCGGCGCGTCATTGATGCCGTCGCCCACGAAGGCGAGTGTCGATCCTGCGGGCCGCTGACGGAGCAAGCGTTCCACCTGCTCCACCTTGCCGGCAGGCAGCAGTCCGGCATACATCTCGTCGATGCCTATGGTGCGCGCCACATGCTCGGCAGCACGTTGCTGGTCGCCCGTGAGCATCACCGTGCGGCTGACACCAAGGGCCTTCAGGCTGCGCAGAGCCTCCGCGGCATCGGCCTTCACCTGGTCAGAGATGACCACATGTCCCGCATAGACACCGTCGACGGCCACATGGACCACCGTGCCCGCCTGGTCGCCGCACTTCTCGCACGCCACGACGGCAACACCCTCGGCCTCCATCATCTTCCGGTTGCCCACCGATACGTTCATGCCGTTGACCTTGGCACGCACGCCCTGTCCGGCTATCTCCTCCACCTGTCCGACGGTGCAGTTGTCGGGCCCGTCGTGGAAAGCGTCGCGCAGGGCAGTGGCTATGGGGTGTGTGGAGTAGCTTTCCACATGAGCGGCAAGATGCAGAAGCTCCGAGGCATCAAGCGTCGAGGGGTGCACGGCGTCGACGGCAAACACGCCCTTGGTAAGTGTTCCGGTCTTGTCGAACACCACCGTCCGCAGTTTGGCCAACGTGTCCATGTAGTTGCCGCCCTTGATGAGAATGCCATGGCGCGACGCTCCTCCGATGCCGCCGAAGAAGGTAAGGGGCACCGAGATGACCAGGGCACACGGGCAGCTCACCACCAGGAACGTCAGGGCGCGGTAGAGCCATACGGCAAAGCTGTCGGCATAGCTCGCGCAGAAGAAGGGCGGGATGAAAGCCAGCGCCAGTGCCAGCACGACCACCACGGGCGTGTAGACATGCGCAAACTTGTGGATGAAGGTCTCGCTCTTCGACTTGTTCTCGCTGGAGCTCTCCACGAGCTGTAAGATCTTCGAGGCCGTGGACTCGCCGAAGGACTTGCGCACCTCTACCTGTATGACACCCGAGAGGTTGACACATCCCGATATGACATCGTCGCCCTCGCTGACGCTGCGCGGCAGGCTCTCGCCTGTCAAGGCCTGCGTGTTGAGGGCCGATGCTCCCTGCCGCACCACGCCGTCGAGCGGCACCTTCTCTCCCGGTCTGACGACCACGGTCTCGCCCACCGCCACGCTGCCGGGGGCCACCGTCTGTTCCTCTCCGCCGCGCATCACCGTGGCGGTGTCAGGCCGCAGGTCCATCATCTCGGCGATGGAGTGGCGGCTCTTGTCCTCGGCATAGTCCTCGAAGAGTTCGCCTATCTGGAAGAAGAGCATGACGAACACAGCCTCGGGAAACTGCGTCTCGGCACCCGGCAGAAAGCCGATGAGCAATGCTCCGATGGTGGCTATGGCCATCAGGAAATCCTCGTCGAAGGGGTCTCCCTCGCGTATGCCCTCCCAGGCCTCCGCCAGCACGTCGTAACCTATCAGCAGATAGGGTATGAGGAACAGGGCCAGTTGCTGCCATACGGGCATGGGCACGCTGGCAGTCAGCAGCCATGCGCCCAGCAGCAGTGTGGCGGTCATGATGATTCTCAGCAGTTTCTTGTTCATGATATCTGTCGTTTGTTGTTTTGCCGCAAAGTTACGCATTAGCGTCTGCAACCGGGTTGCAAAAGTGGCAGATTACATCGTGTCGGCCGCAACAGAAAGAAAGACGCCCCGGCTCGCGTTGGCGAACCGGGGCGTCCGAAGCGTTTGCGGTGGCTTTCGCCCTGCTTATTTCACCATCGTCTTAGTGACCTTGGTTGAGCCGTCCGAGAGACGGTACTTCACGATGACCATACCTTTTTGCGGCTGAGCCGTGCGCTGTCCGCCGACGGTGTAGTATTCGCGCGCAATGACCTGTGCATCCTCCCCACCGTTGACATTGCTGATACCGCTGGTGTGCTTGTCCTCGTTGACGAAGAACAGGCGGAAGTTGTCCACCTTGAACCATCCGGCTCCGTTGACGGCGGTGCCTGATGCGAAGGTGCCTCCATCCTTGTTGACACCGTTGGTGCGGAAGCCGATAGTGGCTACTCCGTCAGCCTGAACGTCGAAGTAGAGCATCATGGGCTTGAGCAGCGCCGTTGACGCGTCGCCATTCTCGCAGGTGTATCCCGCATAAGTGAGATGCTTGAGCGTGTCAAGGGCTTGCGCATCGAAGTCGGCGGTCGCCTGCATGTCGGGTGTGACGTTATTGGTGTAGTAATCCACTTCACCCCACATCTGCATGCACGTGTTTCCGAAAATGCGCTGAGTGGTGATGTTGTTGCCGGCCCAGTTGTTCTGCACCATCACGTCGGCCTTGAGCAAATAGGTGCCCTGCGGCAGTCCGGTGATGGTCTGCGACAGTTCGACCTCGGGCATGCTCGATTTCCAGATGCCCCAGAGGTATGAGCCGTCGGTGGGCTGCTGCGTATGCACCGTTCCTGTGTTGTCGATCACATCAATGGGGTCGCCGCTGTTGATGGCACACCAGTTCATGCCCTGGGTCTGCACCGATGTGGCGTCCTGCACGTCACCGTCGAGGGTGAGCGTCCATCCTGCGGGAGGAGCAGCCACGCCCGTCGACTCGCTGCCTTGTGCCGAGATATCCTCGAAGCTGGGGTTCTTGATGAGTGCCGTGGCCTCACTGCCCACCTTGACGCCTCCGAGCTTGCACTTCTCGAGTGCGGCCTCCATCTTGGCTATGACAGCCTCGATCTCTTCCACGCCGGCCGTGCTTTCGGTATAGATATCCTGTGCTTCGATCTCGACCACCTCGCGGTACTCGTCGATGCCGTCGTAGAGTGCATAGGTATTGAGGTTGGCGTAGTGTTCCTCGAGTGCGCTCTCGAGTTTCTTGTAGGCGTTGACCGACTCCACGGCCGGTGCTATGGCATTCTTGCAGGCCATGATGGCAGCGTCGATGGTGGCGGCATCGTCGTCATCGTTGACATAGCTCTCATCGATGACGTTCTGCAGATTGTCGGCCACCGACTCCTGCATCTTCTCGTTGTAGAGCTCGTTGAGCTTGTCGAAGTAGAAGTTGTAGATGTTGAGCGCGTCATCCTTCACATATCCCATCTTGGCGATGCGGAAGTTGTCGAGCTTGAACCATCCGTCTCCACCGTTGGGGTTGCCAGTGGTGCGCTTGGCGGCCGCAATGTTTCCGTTGGTACGGAAGCCGAAGGTGAGCGTTCCGTCGTAGACATAGGCGTCGCAGGTCACGTTCTGCAGTTCGCGGTCAGTAACGGGTTCGGAGTTGTTGGCGTAGGCCAGCACTTCGTTGGGGTCGAGGAGTGAGGTGTCGTATTCGCCCTCATAGCCGAAGAGGGTGGAGTTGAGGTTGCCGAAGATGCGCTGCGTGGTGCGCCGCGATCCGTTGTTGTTGGCTCCGACCATCACGCCCGCCTCAATGCGGTAGGTGCCGTTCTCCAGTCCGGTGAGCGTCTGCGAGATTTCGTATTCGGGCATGCTCTGGTTCCAGACGCCGAAACACTCGTTGCCGTCCTTGGCATTGCCCTCGCAGTCGCTGTTGGTGCCGTACCATGCGGTGAAGCCGGCCGCCTTGGCGTCCTCGGCCGTGACGACCTGCTTGCCTCCGGCATAGGCGTTCCATCCGGTCGGTGTCGGGCCCACGCCGGTTGTCTCGGCACCGTTTTGGGCGGTAAGATCCTCAAAGCTCATGTTCTGTCCGAGGTTGGTGATGTCGCCCTGTCCGCCGTTGTAGATGACCTCGGCGTTGATGAGCTCGCTCTGTGCCTTCCCTTGCAGGGCTGGGTCAGTCACGGTGGTGAAGGTCTGCAGGGCCTTGTCGACGGCAGCCTGGAAGGTAGCGTCGGCGCGCTCCTCGAGCATGGCCTGCGCCTTCTTGATCTCGTCATAGAGTTTGGTCTTGGCATCGAGCATCTGCTGGACAGCGGTGTTGTCGGCCTCCGTCACGTTCTCCTTGTTGTAGAGAGCTGTGGCGGCATCGACGAGCGCCTGCCATCCTGCAGCAAATCCCTCTTCGGGCACGTCGAGCTGTTGCTCCTGCACATTGGTGATGAGCGTGTAGAGCTTCATGCGCTGCTGGTAGGGTGCCACGTCGGCGGTGTCGGCGAAGGCCCACAGCTCATGACTGGTGTCAAGAGGATGAATCCATCCCGTCTCGACGTCGATGAGCGGCGTGGTGCTGTCGTCGATCATCTCGCATCCGCCCATGTAGTCGGGGAACCACTGGTCGCCGTTGAACGTGCTGACAAGGTACTGACCGCCACTGTTGAGGTGGAGGGGCAGCCCGTGCACGCCCTCGCTGGGCTGGTCGTCTGCGCTGACGATGCGGTAGAAGCCCGGGTGCTCGGTGCTGGCCGTGATGGTGAAGTGGGCTATCTCTGTCAGGTTACCTTTGAGGTTGGCGGAGCCTATGTTGAAGCCGATATAGGTTGAGTCGGTGCTGGCGAAATACCAGCCCGCATCGTCCTTGTGCGCCGTGAAGGCGTGTTTCTTATAGTTGGATGCATTGATGTCAAGCAGATAGTAGGCACCGTCCCACGGCGTACGGCTGAGGAAGATGTTGGGCTTTGCGTAGTTGACGAGTGTGAACGTGGCGCCGTCGGTCAGTTCACTGGCGATGGTGGGCGGGTCGACGGCCATGGCAGAGGCCGATGACAGGATGCCTGCCAACGCAAAGACATAGCGTAGATGTTTTCTTTTCATTTGCGTAGATAGTTTTAGTTATTAGTTATATTAAGGATAGCATAATGCGTATTTCGCGGCAGTGCTTTCCCAAGTGCTGCACGATGGTTTTTAGGTCTCAAAGATAATCATTATTTTCGTAACGGAAAAGCGGAATGGACATTTTTTTAAATATATCCGAGTTTCGGATTTAGACAAAGCGGGCTGCGCTCGACTTTGTCGCTTGCGCGGGCTGAAAGCCCAGGAAGTACCTAGCCCAGGGCAAGCGGCAAAGTCGAGCGCAGCCCTACGTATTGATAAGGTTATCAATAACGTAGCCCCTGTAAGGGGGGGCGCATAATCATTGTCAGTCGACCACGTCGACCACAAGGTTCACACGTGCCGTCACCTTTCGGCCGTCCTTGAGCGTGCGCTGGAAGGCAATGCCGAAGGTATGGCTGTCGCCCGGCTGGAGCATCTCCTTCAACTCGCCATAGTACAGATACACCTCTTTACTATATGTCTGCACTATGCTGTAATAGGCAGCCTTATCCTGCAGGTTGGTGTCGCCGTCGGCTTTCAGCACCTGGCCGTCCTCGTCGAAATAGAACAGGAAGCTGTACTTGTTGCCATAGTCTTCGCTCAGCGTGCCATCGGGCAGCACCGCATACACCTTGATGCTGTCGCTACCGGCATTGGCACGTTTCAGCATCAGCTGCTCCGGCTCCACCACCAGGGCCTGGCAGATGGGGGTGAGGTTGAGCGTGTGGACACCCGACACAACATCGTCCGCGGTCTTCGGAACCGTGACATGCAGGGTGACGGTGGTGTCTTGCGGCGTGGCATTGGGGTCAAAACTCACATGTCCCTGCACGTCGGAACCCTCGCAGCGGAAGGCATAGGGCCACTGCTCGTCGTTGGCCACGTTGTCGTCCCACTCGTGATGGAAGTGGGTGGTCGGTGCGCCGCTGACCACCAGCCACAGGTTCTTGGTTCCTTGTGGCGTCACGAAAGACAACTGTCCGATGCTGTCGCGTCCCGTCTCGCCGTAGACGCGCTCACCATCGGCCGTCAGGGCCACGAAGCCATAGCGCCATCCGGCCTTGCCGCTCTCCACGCTACGGTAGCCTTGTGCTCCGGCCATGCCCTTGAAGTCGAGCGTCACCGTTGTTCCGTCGGCGGGTACGTCCATGCGGTAGACATTGAACCCATAGTTCTGCACGCAGCGGCTGGAGTCCACCTGGAGCCAGCCGTCGCCAGCCTCATGGTACGATGGCGTGCTGAAGGCGTCGCGGCGGTTTCTTCCCAGCTCGCGCAGACCGTCGATGTCCCACGTCACAGCGCGGCGGGCATAATCGAACATCTCGTCGCAGTAGGTGGCCTGACTCGCTCCTGTCACGCGCTTGTAGGTATCGACCACATCCTCCGGACTGAGCGTCTCGCGCCACAGCCTGCCGATGAAGTCCTGGCCGTGCAGCTGGCACCAGTAGTACTGGAAGAAATAGTTGGCATAGCGCGGGTCCTCATGAAACTGGTTCATGTGCGCATAACTGGGATAGCTGGAGTACCAACCGCTGAAGGTGCCCTCGGGATAGACTTGGAAGGACTGCCACTGTGCACAGCTCTCCCAAAACATGTTGCCGCCGGCAGCATTGGGGCCCAGGCCACCGCGCCAACCGTGACCTCCGCCAAGGTCACAATATATAATGTATTGGAACATGTGACCTATCTCGTGACCCACGGTGGAAAAACTGTTGACTGCCGCCGGGTTGCACCAGAAGGCTCCCACCTTGTTGTCGTAGCCCGACCCGGTGGCCAGCCACTCATTCTGGTAGCGCACAAAGAGCATCTGCTTGTAGTTGTCGAGCGTAGGCGAGGAACCGGGCTTGGCAAAGCCCAGCCGCCCCGTGTTCACATCGTATATCTTCTCGGCAGCATCGAGCAGTGTCTGCGGGTCAAAGGCATAGGAGCCATCTGCCTGTGTGGGATCGTTGCCAAACTGCTTGTGCCAGAACACGATGAAATGGTCGCTCTCACGCGACCGTTGCAGGCAGTATTCGCTGTCGTCGCTGTACCAGTCCATGTTCTTGAAGTCGGACGGGCAATAGAGCGTGCGGCCGGGCCTTTGTGTGGTGAGATACTGTTTGCCCTCACCCAGGTTGCCGTATGGCACATTGGCCTTGGTCTTGCCGCCGCTCCACAACACCAGTCGGTTGCTGCGTGTGGTGATGGAGTCGACCCCTTCATAGCTTTTGTAGGTTCTGAACCGCGAGGTGTCAGCTGCGTCGATGCTCCAGACGGTGGTCTGTGCCTCAACGCCCGCGGCCGCAAGCAGCAGGGCTGCGGCCATGATCTGTCTTGTGTATTTCATGATGGTTGGTGTCAGGGGTTATCGCTTGGTGAACTTCAGTGTTTCGTCGCCGGCTTTGAGAATGTAGACGCCTGGCTTGAGCGACGAGGTGTCGATGGTGGTATGGCCTTCGGCCGTGGCGGCATCGACTGTTTGCCGTTGGCCGTCGGGCGTGTAGACAGCAGCCCGCACGTTGCCCGCCAGCGTGATGCGGGTGGCCTCAAAGGTTACGGGCGGGAGGGTTGTGGCATCGATACCCGAGGTGGTTATGTCAGCCTGTATCTTCGCAATGTCGTCAAACTCGTAGGTGTCGCCCTTCACGACACACTTGCCCGAGAGGAAGTCGAACACGGGGTTTTCGCTCGTGGGATAGACCACCTGATGGCCGCTGACCGTTGTCAGCACCACCTGGTGGCCGCTGTTTTGCGCCGCAAGGGGTATGCAGACGGCGGCAAAGGCCATGGTCAATAATGTTCTCATGATGATAAGTTTTTGGTGTTTAGGTGTTCTGCGGAGCCTTCTTTGCCCCTTCTTTGGATGCAAAGATATAGTCGTTGCGCCACACAGGATGCCACAATCGTATAAAAACACTGGCACAATCATCCAAAACGAGGACAAACCGTGTCGCATTCCAGCGGTTTTTCCGACAATCGCCCTGTCAGCACACACGAGCCATGTGAAAAGAGGTTTTGCAGGGATGCCACAACGATTTGTCTCCTTACCGAATGGCACATGTGGATTTTTCCATCTCCTGACCTTAAAAATATCTAAAATTACGCCTCATTTACCAATAAATCTTCCTACAATAAATAAAAAAGGTGTAACTTTGTTGCGAATTACTCTAAGTAAACTATACAATCTTCTAATTATTCATTTTTATAAACGTATGAGAAAAGTATTACTGCTCTCGCTTGCAACAGTGTTGGCTGTGCCGACATTCGCGCAAGATCAGATTGGCGACGACTGCACCAAGTACATCGTCAATGCTGGTTTCGATGAGGACTTGACGTGGCAGGCCGACGGCTCCACCAAGACCATCACCGACAAGTCAACTAAACTTTCCGACCGTAGCCAGAAATGGCTGGCTGCAGACGGCACCGGTTACGCCTGGGGCGGCATCAGCACCAAGAAGCGTAACGATGGTCTGACGGGTTGGAACGGCTTCTTCGGCCAGATCAAGGGTTGGAAGGCTGCCAACGGCAACGGCAACTCAGTGGCCGAGTGGACCTATTTCGGCTCAGTGCCCTATACCATGGGCGAAACAAGTGTGCCTATCGCCGACGATGGCACCGGCTACCTTACGGTTCCCACCTCCAAGCCCACTGAGGCTCAGGGTGACGACAACACCGGTTTCCTCTATCTCCGCGCCGGTTGGGGCGGATGGGCTACCTACACACAGAACGTACAGGTGCCTGTGGGTAAGTACACCCTGTCTTACTATGTCTACAACCTCAACTATGAGGGCAGCAAGAACAACACCGGCGTAAAGAACCTGACAAAGGTGATCTGCCGCCGCGACACTGTGATGGACTCCGACGGCTTCAACGCCCAGACATGGACCAAGCACAGCATCGACATCACCGCTACCGACTCGCTGACCATCACCTTCGGTTTCCAGTCGAACGGCGGTTCCAACTCCAACCCCTTTGTCTGCATCGACGACATCCGCTTGACGAAGATTGACGACGTCACCCGCGAGGAAGTCTTGATGAGCGACCTCGATGTGCTGCTCAGCGAGATGGACGAGTGCGAGTCTGACCTCCTCGACTACCAGGGCATCAACCAGGAGATCGAGGATGCCAAGTCATATATCTATGATGCACAGGACACTGAGGACCTCGAGACGCTTGAGGCTGCCTACGCCAAGGGTTCTGCCGACCTGGCACGCTTCAAGGCTGCCAAGGAGACCATCAACAAGGTAGTGGCTCTCGAGAACAAGGCTAATGAAATGCGTAAGAGCGCCTATCCCGGCCTCGACGCACTGGACGAGGCCATCAATGCTGCTGAGGATGCCATCACCAATGGTACCACCACCGACATCATCGCTCAGATCGCTGCTCTCGACGCTGCCATCAAGTCTTACCTCGCCAGCAAGGAGGCCACAGAGGACGATCCTGCCGACTTCACCTATTACACACAGAATCCTTGGTTCATCCAGGACGGTCTGGAGCCCACCGTCAACGCCGACGGCTCTTGCACCTATCCCAACGCAACAAAGGAAGACGGCACTGCCAACTACAACAACGGCAGCAGCAACAGCGACTTCACCTCTGCCGGCTGGTACATTGGTTCGTTCACTGGCGGCGACCAGCGTCTGAACTTCGCCCAGAACCGTTCTTGCTGGAACGCATGGGGTACCAACTTCTCTGAGATCAGCATCAACCAGGATGTCAACGGCCTGCCCAACGGCTACTACACCGTGAGCGCCGACCTCATCACACAGGCCGACTATGTCACCGACCAGCACGTCTTCGCCAAGAGCGCTCTCGAGGAGTCAAACTCTGAGGCTCTGACCTCTGGCAACTGGAGCACTGACAACTACGGCACATGGACCACTCTGACCTCTGGCAAGGTGCTCGTCTACGACGGCAAGCTGACCATCGGTGCTGCCGGCACAGGTGCCAACGGCAACCAGAGCGGCTGGTTCTGCGCCACCAACTTCAAGCTCAACTACGTGGGCAAGGCTACCGACGAGCAGATCGCCGCTGCCATCGCCAAGAAGGTGCAGGCTGCTGAGGCTCTCGTGGCCGGCATGCACTACGCTGCCGACAAGGCTTCTGTGCAGGACAGCATCGACACCTACAAGAGCACCAACGACATCTATGTCCTGAACCGCGGTATCGCTCTGGCCAACACTTCTGAGGCCAAGTACACCGAGGTCATGGCCGAGGGTAAGACCATTCCTACCGTCGCTGCCAAGATCGCTGACGAGAGCTCATACGCTCCCGTGCACAACATCGCTGCCTACGCTTGGGAGAAGACCAACAGCTACCTCAACTCTTCTGAGGCTACCTACACTGCCATCGACGGCAAGATCACAGAGCTGAAGCGCTACGTGGACACATACTACACAGCCGCCTACAACGTCGACTCTGTGTCTGCTTCACTGAAGTCTACACTCGCCAAGGAGGCACTCGCCAACACGCTCGCCAAGCAGGAGCCTGTGCTCACTCTCGGCGACACCATCCAGAGCGCTGCCACTGTGACAGCTCTCGTCGCACAGCTCAATGCAGCCATCGCCAAGGCCGAGGCTCAGGAGGCTTACGAGAAGAATCCTGCCGCTTCAGACTACACGGGCAACATCCAGAACCCCGACGCTGCTGCTGAGGACGGCTGGAACATCAACAAGGGTAACGGCAACACCAACACCGCAAGCGGCGAGTACTATGACCAGAGCGTTGGCAACACCACACACCGCTACTTCGACTCATGGAACGGCACCAAGGGTGCACTCAACTACTACGCCGACCAGAAGGTTGTCGGTCTGCCTAACGGTACCTACGAGGTCTCTGTCTACACTCGTACCTCTGGCACTGGCGCCTATGTCTTCTCTGCCAACGGCGAGAACAAGGCTGACACCACATGGAATGAGATTCCTGTGAACACCTTCAACTACACCCACAACGAGCAGGGTATCGGCGGTGAAACCGCTGCCGACGGCTCCGACTCCATCGTCGTGGCTTCCAACAAGTTCGGTCCGGTGTGGGAGCAGGCTGTGCTCGAGTACAAGGCCGACAAGGCCAAGGACTACCTCGCCGGCATCACCACCGCCAACAACGGACAGGGCTTCGGCTGGCAGAAGCAGACTTGGACTGCCGAGGTGACCAACCACGAGCTGACCATCGGTATGACTTCTGACTCGCTCCGCACACCGCAGCCTTTCCAGGGCACATGGTTCTCAGTCGTCGACTGGGGTCTGAAGCTCCTGAACGCTGGCGACAACACAGGCTGGAACGGTCCTATCACCGGTGTGGCTGAGATCAAGACCAACACCACCGTGAAGACTGACGCCATCTACACCATCAACGGCCAGCGCGTCGCCAAGATGAGCAAGCCCGGTCTCTACATCGTTGTCGAGAACGGCAAGGCCAAGAAGGTCATGTTGAAGTAATCAGCACTCAGCTGAATGTTGCCGGCGGCATCCGCCGCTGACACGACATAGCAGGCTCCCCAAGCTGCAACCGCAGCTTGGGGAGCTTTTTCGTTTCGCCATGACAGGTGTCCGGCAAAACACATGTCCGTGGCTGTCACGCGTGTCATGCCAACCTTGACGGACCGCCATTTTCTCAGCCCTTCCCTTTCGCTTCTCTCGATTATTCATTACCTTTGTCCCACCATAACCACTCATCCCATGACCCAACAACAGATCGACGAGACATTCATGCGCCGCTGCCTGCAGATAGCGCGCGGCGGACAACTCACCGCCAAGCCCAACCCTTCGGTGGGCGCCGTCATCGTGGCCGGCGACGGCCGCATCATCGGCGAGGGCTTCACCTCTGCCTACGGCGGACCACATGCGGAGGTCAACGCCTTCGCCTCCGTGCGTCCCGAGGACGAGCCGCTGCTCGGCGGGGCCACCGTCTACGTGTCGCTGGAGCCCTGCTCACACTGGGGACACACCCCACCCTGCTGCGACCTCATCATCCGCAAAGGGGTCCGACGGTGTGTCTGCGGCTGCACCGACCCCTTTGCCAAGGTACAGGGACGCGGCATCCAGCGTATGCGCCAGGCCGGCATCGAGGTCACGGTGGGCGTGCTGCACGATGACTGCATGGCCGCCAACCGTGCCTTCATGACCATGAACGAGCACCACAGGCCCTTCATCCTCCTCAAATGGGCCGAGACGGCCAACCACATCATGGGTCACAGGCCACTGCCCGACGGAGCGCACACACCACCGCTGCGCCTGTCGTCGCCCTTCACACAGATGCTCGTCCACCGTCTCCGTGCCCATGCCGACGCCATTCTCATCGGACGCGGCACGCTGGAGGCCGACCGTCCGCGTCTCGACGTGCGTCAGTGGAGCGGCCCGTCGCCCGAGCGGCTGGTGCTCACCAGCCATCCCCAGCGGGTGCCCGAAGGCTTCCGGCCATTCGCCGACATCGCGTCGGCCCTGGCCTACCTCGCCACACAGCAACGGCAGACGCTCATCGTGGAGGGCGGCCCCACCACGCTGCAGACATTCATCGATGCCGGCCTGTGGGACGAGATACGTGTGGAGACGGCCCCCTTCACCGTTGCCGACGGCGTCGGCGCACCCCAGTTGCCAGCCTCTGCCGTGCTGAAAACCACTGCCGTCTACGACGGACGAGTCATACGCCACTATACGCCGGTGAAAGAAAAAAGGCAATAGGGAAAAGATAATTTACATACGGACTGAATAAATCCTTTAGTTTTCGTAACTTTGCACCATATTACATATTATTCCAATACCATCAGATGAAGAAAATATTCACCCTTACCCTCTTGGCGCTTGTCACCCTTCTGGCGCAAGCCCAGATGGTCAACCCCGTGAAGTTCAGTTCGCAACTGAAGACCAACAGCTCGGCAGAGGCCGAGATTATCTTCTCATGCAAGATTGAGAAAGGATGGCACGTCTATTCGACTGGCCTGGGAGACAACGGCCCCACGTCGGCCTCGTTCAATGTCAACAAGCTCGACGGCGTGGAGCTTGTGGGCAAGCTCACGCCCCGCGGCCACGAGATCAGCACCTACGACAAGCTCTTCGAGATGAACCTGCGCTACTTTGAGGGTAGCGCACAGTTTGTGCAGAAGATACGGTTCACCAAGCCCGACTACACCATCGACGCCTACCTGGAGTATGGTGCCTGCAACGAGCAGAACTGCATGCCGCCCTCAGAGGCCGCCTTCAAGAGTTCGGGCAAGAGCCCGGCAGTGGCTTCGACTGCCGACAAGAAAGCCGAGGCACAGGCCGACATGGCTGCAGCCGCAGCACAAAACGCTGCACCTGCCGCCGACACGGCACTCCTGACACCCGCCGCCGACACGGCCGCTACAGTGGCACAGACCGCCGACACCACTGGCATCGACGGAGGACAGTGGTGGAAACCCGTCGTCAAGGAACTGCAGCAGATGACCGGCGGAAGCGACATCGCCAACATGTCGCTCTGGTACATCTTCCTCATGGGCATCGTCGGCGGCCTGCTGGCCCTTGTCATGCCCTGCATCTGGCCCATCATCCCCATGACGGTCAGCTTCTTCCTCAAGCGTGCCAAGGACGACAAGCGGCGCGGACAGCGCGACGCCATTCTCTATGGCGTGTCGATTATCGTCATCTTCCTGCTCCTCGGCATCGGCGTGACGGCCATATTCGGCCCCAGCACGCTCAACTCGCTGGCCACCAACGCGGTGTTCAACGTGTTCCTCTTCCTGCTCCTCGTGGTCTTCGCCATGAGCTTCTTCGGATGGTTTGAAATCAAGCTGCCCGACAGCTGGGCCAACAAGGTAGACACCAAGGCCACCAACACAAGCGGCTTCGTGTCGATCTTCCTCATGGCGTTCACCCTGGTGCTGGTATCATTCTCATGCACGGCGCCCATCATCGGCCTGCTTCTGGTGCAGACCGTCACCTCGGGCGACTGGGTGGCACCTGCCGTGGGCATGTTCGGCTTCGCCCTGGCTCTGGCCGTGCCGTTCTCGCTCTTCGCCATGTTCCCCTCGCTGATGAAGAAGAGTCCGCGCAGCGGTGCATGGATGGACCAGATCAAGGTGGTGCTCGGCTTTGTGGAGCTGGCCTTCTCGCTCAAGTTCCTGAGTGTGGCCGACCTGGCCTACGGCTGGCACATCCTCGACCGTGAGACATTCCTCGCCCTCTGGATAGTCATTTTCCTGGCCATGGGCTGCTACCTCGTGGGCTGGCTCAAGTTCCAGCAAGACACCATCGGCGGCGACATGAACAAGCCCATGCCCGTGCCCGCCATCATGCTCGGCCTCTGCTCCATCGCCTTCGCCATCTACATGGTGCCGGGCCTCTGGGGCGCACCCTGCAAGGCTGTGTCGGCCTTTGCTCCGCCCATCAGCACGCAGGATTTCAACCTCAACACAAAGGTCGTAGAGGCTAAGTACACCAACTACGAGGAAGGCATGGCCGCCGCCAAGGCCCAAGGCAAGCCCGTGCTGCTCGACTTCACCGGCTTCGGTTGCGTCAACTGCCGCAAGATGGAAGCATCGGTATGGACCGACCCGCAGGTGGCCGCCAAACTGGAGAAAGACTATGTGCTCATCTCGCTCTTCGTGGACGACAAGACACCGCTCGCCGAACCCATCGAAATCACCGACGACAGCGGTCAGAAGCGCACCCTGCGCACCGTAGGAGCCAAGTGGAGCTGGCTGCAGAGCCACAAGTTCGGTTCCAACACACAACCATTCTATGTGGCGGTCGACAATGCCGGCAATCCGCTCACCGGCGCCTACTCGTTCAAGGAGGACACCAAGGCCTACCTCGATTTCCTCAACAAGGCTCTGGAGCAATACAAGTAGCTCATGATACTTACAAGCCCCCGAAAGGTAGGGTGTTCAAAATCGGATTGAAAAAAGGTAGCAATTTTGTAGCGATTTGAATGATGGTACACCCAGCCCCGTAGGGGCGACATAGCACAGCGTAGGGGCTTGCCCCTACGTTTTTTGGTTTTCATCCATACCTTTGCCCCTGTAAGGGGCGCATATTTCAACCTCATACAATGAATAGGACGGTCCTCGAAGAGGGCCAATGTGCATAACCGCTGGTGACTGAAGGGAACCTGCGGATTTACTGATAGCAGAACGTGCGCCCTCTTCGAGGACCTGTCGTTTACAACTTTTTTTCCAGCCACCAATAAAGTAAAATAGCGGACAAAACACCTTCCCAGAATCGCGTATTGGCAACGAAGCATGTGCTTGCCTGCAAATACGCGATTCTGGGAAGCCTTTAGATAAACTATTGATTTTCCGACTGTTATAAACGACGGAAAGAGCATTCGAACGCTGTGCGCACTACCGATCTTGCAAGAGATGCCGTATCGAGCCTCAACAGATGCCGTATCGACTCTGCATAGGTGCCACATCATGCGTCAATGAGGTGTCGATCCCGACTTGATTAGCCGTCTTTCGAAGCGTTCCAACAGTCAGCCTGCGTTATTGTCGCTGCCGTTTCTCGCCTTCACTGCTCCAAAAGCACTCAGCCACGCTCCAGATTGAGAATTCTGCACCACCCTGTTTTTTCGGAAATCATACGACAAAGTGCGTATCTGAACCATCCTTACATGAAAAGTTATGGCTTTTCGGTCTCAATCGGCCATCTTTTCGTGAGAAATCGTTGACAATGTGGTGTCGGCCCTCATCGGGTCGCTTGAAGATGACGGGTCGCTGATCGTCACCTTATAGTAAGTCGAGCCGTATCCGCACCAGTAGCCCAACGCTCCTTTCACGTTCGACTTCAGATTGGTGCTTACCGCCACCAACGGGACACGCGACAGACCAATCATGTCCTCAAAGCTCCTCCAGTAGTCATACGAGGCATCGTCGAGTGTGGAGAACTTGACACTGACGGTTTCGCCCGACTTGAAAAACTGGTTGTTATCTTTCAACATGTTGCTTCGGCCCCTTCGCACGGAGACCTTGCCGTCGGCCGGAATCATGCCTGTGTCGAGCAATCCCAGGACGGAAGAAAGATACTCTGTGTTTTCGTTTTCTACCTTCGCAAAAAACTTGCACCGCCGCCGGCAGCTCGTGTAAGCATAAAGCTGGAACAAGGTGTCTGTCTCGGTGGGCTCTATCCGAAAGCTGTCGACAGACGCCGGCTGGGGAATGGTCGTCTTGGCCTCGGCCACCAGGCCGTCGGGCGTTTCCACCTTGAGCGAGTATTCCTTGCCTGCTTCGCCCCGCATTTCGTATGAGGTGTATATAAACGGTGGAAAGTAACGGCTGTCGTAGCGTCCCACCATGATTTCCGTGCGTTCTCCGTCTGAGATGCTGACCTTGGCCCATCTCTCCACATACTTGGAAAGGCTGTCCAATTCTATCGCCTCGTTCTTGCCGAAATGAATGGTTTTGGTGAGTTTTACGACAGGGAACTCGCCAGCGTCAATCCAGCCCTCAACCACCAGTTGTGTCTGGGATGACGTCTCTGTTCCTTCATAACATCCCGCCAGCAGCACACACAGGGCCCAAAGACAGGTTAGACGAAGATGGCGATGCAAAGTGTTGGTCATTTCTGTCAGAATTTATAATAATAGTTGATGGAAGGCAATATGGGCATCAGGAAACGGAAGGTGCCGTAGCGTACATGTCCGTTGTAGACTTTCAGACGGTAAAACAGATCGTTCTTGTGCATGGTGAGGTTATAAACCGAGAAGTTGATGCCGCTACGCCTGCTTCCTCTTGTCGTCCAGTCGTAATTCAGCGACATGTCGAGCCGCATATAGGGATTCATGCGTTCGGCATTGTGTTCTCCGTATTCCGTCACCAGATTACCGGATACCAGATAAGCATAGTCCACATGAGTATAAGGGGTGCCGGATGCCACCACGAAGGTAGCGCCTATGCTCCACCGTTTCCCCAGACGGCAGGTTCCCACGGCGTTCAGCTCATGCAGCCGCTCGTGGTTGGCAGGAAACCACCCGGCATATTGGCTGCCGGCATATCTTCGACGTGCTCTGCCGTAGGAATAGCTCAACCATCCCGTCAGCCTGCCCCGTCGCTTCTCAACCAGCAGGTTGAAGCCGTAGTTGCATCCCTTTCCGTAAAGCAACGCCCCGTCAAACGAATAGGAGGAATAGAGCAGGTCGAAAATGTTGCCCGTGTTCTCGACTTGGTGTTTCAGCCACTTGAAATAGATTTCCGCGCTCAGGCGATACTCCTTGTCGGCGAACCAGAACTCTCCCTGCAAGGATGCATTGTAGGAATACTGCGGTCGGCGCAACGAGTCTGCAGAAAACCAGAACTCCGTAGGCAGCCCCGACGACGTGAAGCCCGTCTGGAAGAGATACTGGTGGTGGATGCCAAAATGCAGGCTCAGACGACCCTTGGACGACATGTTCCAGAAGACTTGGGCGCTCGGCGACATGCCGTAAAACGAGACCTGCTGGTGATAGACGTTCGCGCGAAGTCCTATTTCGCCTGCCAGGCGCTGCGACAAAGGCTTGCGGTAAAGCGCGTAGACACTGGCCTCCAATGATGTCTGCGGTGCCTGGACGGGCAGGTTGTCGGAGAAATCGCCTTGCAGACTTGTCTGCTGCGGCTGTATGCCATGGCGTATCAGATCGAGGCCAGCCTTGAAGCCGCCCGTCTGCAGCCAGCCCTTATATCCCAAGTCATAAATGCGGGAGCGCACGCCCGCCTGAATGGAAGAGTAGTTGAACGCCACCCGGTTGGCATAACGCGAATAGTAGATCATCTGCTCGGCCGTTGCTTTCTTTCCCTGCGAATACCAATGGAGGGCAGCCAGCGTGTTGTCCCACTTCACAGACGCGGCGATCCCGTCGGACGCTTCCCGTAGTTTTACATTGTCATAGCCCCAATATGCCTCAAGCTTGAGGATATTGCGGTCATTGATCTGCGTGACATAGGAAAGGTTGTAGTCGGAGAAGTCATAGTTGATCTTGTCTCCGTCCACTTCCAGCCATTTGGAATAAAGCAGATTGAGATAAGCGGCACGGGCCGACACCAGCAGCAGGGAACGCTTGCCGAGCGGCATCTTCAATGTGCCCTGTGAGGACATCGGACCTACGGACAGTTCACCGTGTATAGCCTTCATCCGCAAACTGTCCTCACTCCAAAGCCAAGTGGGTGTGCGCATATCTACACTTCCTCCCAGACGGTTGGGGAAAGCTGCCGACGAGGAGGATTTCACCAAGCTCATGTCCGAGAAATGCCCGGCATTGAAAACAGAGAAGAAGCCTAACAGATGGGCGGCATTGTAGACCGGCGCCCCGCCTAGGGTTACAAGGTTGTGCGAGTTGTCGCATCCCTGGATATGGATGCCGGCATCATACTCCGAATTGGTCTGGATGCCGGGCAACAGCTGCGCATAGTGCAAGGGGTCGGCATTGCCCAGGATGCGGGGCATGTCATCCATCAGCGACATACTGACAACGCTTGCCCCATCCACCTCCTTCAGCGGGGAACGCAGTTTCTTGCCTTTCACCTCCACGCTTTTGAGGCGGTAAAGATTAAGCGTGTCGGCAACCTCTGCCGACACGCTTTGCTGTATATTCCATGCTCCCAGAAGAAACAATATGACAAGCTGTCTGCTCACGCTATATTTCATGTTCGGGAACATCGGGAATGTGTGGTGGTCTTAGTCAATTTCAAACAAGTCCTTGAAATCATCGATGATACTCTCAATCTTGTCCACGACACTCTTGAAATCGTTCTCGTTGAAGTAGCTGTCGACAGAATATTTGGAACCGTCCGAGAACTCCATCCATGTCTCGTAATCCCAATACTTCCCGTACGCCCCGCCATACTCTTCGGGCACCGGTGACAGGTACAGCTTGGCAGAACTGTTTGCACTGCCGTTCAGATAGAGCTTCGCATTGATGAGTTTGTTGGCGTTTTCGACATACTGTTTGAAAAGCGTCTCGTTCTCGTCGTTCTCGTCGGCCTTTTCCAGGTTGCTGTTAAGCATCTCCACGTCGCTGACGGCGGCAACCACCTTCGCCTTGCTCAAGATGTCGACGGTAGCATTCATCTGACCGACAGTGAAATCCTCGTCCTTGGAAGAATAGCTTCCCTTGCCGTCGGCAGTAACCGTAATCAGCGTCTCGCCGTTCTTGGAGACAACAGCCTTGGCCTCGGCGGTCTTGCCGGCCTTGTAGGAAGCCTTGGACACATTGACCTGGAAATCAGCCACCGTTATGACGGATGTCACCTCCAGTTCGTCCTTGCCCAGGTCTATCTCGCCTGCGGTATTCACGTCGGCATTTACCACAACGGCAGCTCTCGTTTTACCGTCACGCGTCAACGTCACATTGACGGTTTTCGGAAGCATGAACTGATTGACATAGCGCATGGTATATCCCTCGGAATCCCAGTCTTCCTCATCAAATGACTCGTGGTGAATCTTGGTTGCTTCGTCGCTGGCCTTTACATTCATGACACACTTCTTGCCCTGCGTGTCGTTGAACGTGAAAGTGAGGTCGCTGCCGCCCTTGCGGGTCTGCTTCCATACACCGTTCTGCAATTCGAAAGCACCCACAAAGTTGGAAGCTTTCCACAAATGCGCCTCGTCAGCGTTGCTCACCTTGATCTTGCATGCCTCCTTGGCGGCATCGAACCAATCGGACACGGCGTCTGACTCTTCGATATCAACGGCGTCCAGCATCTGCTTGAACTCTTCAAACTCCTTGACGTTAATCTTGGCCAACAGTTCGTTTGCCGTTGACTGCAAACTTTGTTTTGCCTGGCTGGCGCTCATTGCAGGAACCTCCGTGCTGCCGCCACCGCCACCGCCATTGTTATCATTAGTTGGATCGTCATCATTCCCACAAGCTGCAAACAGCATCATGGCTGCCGTTAACACCGGCAAAATAAAATGTTTCTTTTTCATAATTTGGTATGTTGTTGAATATTCGTTTATAATCTTTTCCCTCATGTGGTTAGCATCGCAAAGGTAGCTAATTTGACGGTATCGTGCAATGTCATATTTGGCAATATGTGAATATGTGGTGGCACAACAGGTATAAGGCTCAAATATTTATGCCTGTTTGTCAGATTATGAGTTAGCCGTTACCCCGTTTATCATCTCTCATGCTGCACTTTTTCATAAAGGGGCAGCGGCTTGATTGTTGTCTTCCCGTTCTCAGTCACTTTGCCATAGCATTGGCGATAACCGCATTTCTCAATAAACGGAATGAAATCGTCTGACGGAATTTGTGTGATAACAATGAAATCGAGTTTTCCCGACTTTATTGCATCCATACGCTCTTTCACCATTTCGGGTGACGCTCCACTCTGCAATGCCCAGTAGCGGCATCCGGGAATGGCTCTTGAAAGTAAACCTTGTCCCATATCGTTGCCAGAGAACATGAATGTGGGTTTATGTTTTTTGACCATTACTTGCTGTATTGCATTCCATTCAGGCCAATAAGCGTTGTGCTTGAATTTGAGGTTTGCGTTGATACTGCAAAATGCTATCGTGGCAATGTATATTAGGGCCAATGCCGCGCCGAACGTCAGTGGGGTGGCTTTGTGCATTATGCGACTGCAGCCGCGCGCGAGAAAGATGAGCAGAAAAAGGTAGAACGGGACTGCCGTGCAGCAATAGTGGAAGAACGGAGCCTTGAAGGCAAGGAATATGTAGAATGGAACATAGGCAAATATCAGCCAGTAGGAGATGTGAAATCTGCGACAGAAAAGCCATATTCCGGCAAAAGGAGTTATCAGAACAATGGTTTTCAGCGTTTCAAGACGGTTGGCAAAAAGGTGCGTAAAGAATTTCTCAAACATTTCGGCTGTTGTGTCGGTATCGGTTATGAGGTAGGTATTTACGAAATATTCGTTTATGAAAGCCCCCCAATTCCCCTTACACATAAAGTACACAATGAAAGGTAGCGCCGAAACAATCATTCCGAGCATTCCGAAGATGAGTGCGGCTGATGATTTGCGTTTGAACGAAACGCCAGTGACAACGAGAGCCATTCCGCCCATCATGAAGAAAACGTTCCACTTTATGAGCATGCAGAACATCATCCCGAAGCCGAGCCAGAACGCGCCCTTGCGTATGAACGCAAGTGAGGGTTGCATCAGACTGCGACAGGTGATGTAAAGTCCCATGAAGACCCAAGGTAATGTGAAATCTTCGGCACGAGTTTCTATGAGATATGCCCTGAAGAAAAGCATGGCTGGCATTAGAAACAACACCAAAAGAGACTCTCTGCGGTTTGCGAACAGGCGTGCTGTAAGCCAGATGAAGTGAAACGAAACGGTGAAACAAACCACACTTTGGCAGAAAATGCCAAGATATGTAGTAGGTGAAATGATGTAGCCTATGGCATATATAAGCCATAAAACCGGACCTTTAGAGTCGGCAAAGTCAACATACGGTGTCAGACCCTCTGCCCATGCACGTCCGGCAGTGAAGAACCATGCAGGGTCAAAACGTGGTCCACAGATGTGTGCTAACCATGAGTCTGGCGAGAGCAGAAGCAATAACACGAAGGAGAAGAGGAAGAGCATCGCCCAATGAAG
>CAVDNW010000027.1:0-39037 GCA_963610435.1 Oscillospiraceae bacterium
TACTGCTTTTCAGTATACCAACCAAATGTTTCCAAGAAAAAATGAATAATTTATGTGATATTTTCGCTTTATTTGACATAATAAGAGATTATAAGGGTGTACACCTTATAATATATATATAACAAGTGCCGGATTTGTAGATTGTGATTGATTGTATGGATGTCCAGCAAAAACAGCAGAAATGGAGAGTCCCGTAGGGTTGGTCGTTCAAAATAGACAATACTATTTTGTTCAAACAGCCCCGTAGGGGCGACACTCTATAGCGTAGGGGTTTTACCCCTACGTTTTAGGATAGTATTTTATCCATTGCCCCTGTAGAGGGCGCATAATTCATTATATGAGGTTGAAATATGCGCCCCTTACAGGGGCAGCATTGTTGATAATCCTATCAAAACGTAGGGGTAAAACCCCTACGCTATAATCTGTCGTCCCTACGGGACTTGGCAGTTGCGTTGTTTTTACCGGACACTGATACATTGATATAATCTTGTAATTATCGGATATCAGAAAGATGCAAGCAACGAAAGCCCTTACAGTGCTTGACATACAAACCCCTACTAGAATGCGAACTTTTTGACGTCTGTTTTGAACGCCCCACCCCTCAAGGCTTAGAAATCATAGGACAATCTATAGTCTGAAACTTCTGATATTTACAATCAGAAAATGTTTGGGCGAGAATAAGCGAAAAATAGGGAATTTTGGTATATGGCTGTAATTCAGCACCTTGCAAAACACAAGACTGAAAATGGCCCAAAAAGCAAACTCTTTCCATTACCATAGATGCCTTATCAAGGCATGGATGCACACCTATGGAGAACAAAAACAACACATATCGACACTCGATAAGACAACTATCATGGCTCGAGAAGGCGTCTTTTGCACGATGACGGGGAACAGAGGACAGCATAACGAAGGACAAACGTGTTTTTCTCCGGCTATTTCACTGATGTCAGCCGACAAAGTTTTCAACCAAAAAACATGACAGGTTTCAGGTTTTGACAAAACTTGAGTCAATGAGACTACGTCAAACTTCGCCCTCTTCGAGGACGATTCTATCATTCGATACCAAATCCGCGGGTTCCCTTCGGTCACCCGCGGTTATGTGGAATTTGCCCCCTTCGGGGACGTTTCTACAAGTATAGTTTCCAAATCTAAAATTACTGGATTTTGCCTTTCATAAACCCTCGTCATGAAGGCTTTACCGAAGCGACCTGACTGGTGGAAGGCAAGAAAAAGCCCTGTGCAAGCGAGAGTATAAGCTTTACACAGGGCTAAACTTTTGGCTACTTCAAAAATTGGGGGTATCCAGTAAGCCAAAAGCTGGACTAAGCAATAAAAAAAGTGGAATTACCAAATACTCATGTTCTTTCTGTAACCGGCCCAATTGGTGTCCTCATCATCGCTGACCAGATCGTCGTCGGTCCAGAGATTGCCGCCATCAGGCGTGTTGGGCTTGGCGTCAGCCCAAGGGCTCTGAGATGTCGTGAGCATGGATGACTGGGTTCTGATGCCCACCCGCTCGGTTACGGGACTTACATATATCTTCTTTTTCATATCATTCATTTTTAGATGTTTGACCTATCATATATCGAGAAGCGGCACGTCACTTGACAACAGCCTTCACGCCGTTGACCACATAGATGCCGCTGGGCAGCGCAACTGAGCGCGACTCACCTGCCCGGAGAACAGCCACGTCAACCGTCTGTCCGCTGATGTTGCGGATGTTGACGCGCATGTCTCTGCCGGCCTTGACCGTCAGGCGTCCCTCCTGTGCGGAGAAGGCGAGACCACTGTCTGCAGCCTTGACATCGGGACTGCTGATGCCGGTGGGGTCGTTGTTGGGCTCGGTGGATATATGGATATAGCGGACACTCTTGGCCGCAGTTCCGGCACTCTCGCAGGCGTAGTAGGAGCGGAACGGCAACACGTAGATGGCATCGTAGACATCCTTGACATTGAGCGAAGACACGAACTTGTCCTTGTTGAAATAGAACATATCCGAGGTTGTTGGCACGCTGGCACCTGCATAGGTAGCCATGTTGGTGAGCGTCATCGTGGAGCCGTCGACGGTGCCGGTGGACGCACCGCAGTCGATGAGCGGCTGGTCGGCCGTGACCGGTGTCTTGACGATGGTGGCACCGCTCTGGCGCACGACGAACATGAGCGTCGGGTCGTCGTCGGAAGCCTCAGTCTCATCGATGCGCACGACGTAGGCGGCATTGGCCTCGGTGACAGTCTGTCCCGTGTAGGGCGAGAAGTGTCCGTCGATGTCGGCGAAGGTCAGGTCGCTGCCCTGCGGGCGGCTGAAGGCGTTGTCGGTGTTCATCTGATAGAACGTGAACCGGGTCTTGTCGTCCTCATTGGCGTAGGCACCCGTCTCCGAGTCTACGGCGATGGTGAACGGCATCAACAGCGACACCCATTTCTTCGTTTTGTTATTGTTGGTGACCTTGCGTGCGTAGCTCACCTCGTTGGCAGCGTTGACACGGATGTCGTAGGGCGAGAAGAAAGGCCACTGGTCGGTGAGCACGATGTTGTTCTCGGCCACGAAGTCGTCGCCGGCCGCCGACTTCGACATCACGTTGTCATGACTGGCGGTGACACCCTCCGGCAGGAAGATGAGCGCGTTTTGCCCCAGCACGTTCTTCAGGTCCATGAGGTTGCCCCAAGAGGCATCGGTGTCGCTGAAGAGCATCGAGTTGATCTTGCTGGCATCGAAATAGAGGATATGCTTCGCATCGACCGGAGCGTTGGCCTTGTTGTTGGCTATGTCGGCCTGGATCTGGTCGACCACCTGCTTGGCGTAGACGTAGCCCACGCCCTCGCCCATCGGCTGGTCGTCGGGGTCGGTCAGCGAGACGGAGACACCCACATAGTAGTTGTTGTCGGGACCCGACGGTATGACGGCATTGTTGTACACCTTCGTGTAGGTCAGCACCGGCTTGTAGTCGACGGTAGAGAGCTTGAGGTCGGTGGAATAGTAGGCGTAGAAGGCATGGCGCGGCGTGGTGGTGGGCGCGATGTTGTAGCGCGTCTCGTCGCAGACGATGATGTAGCGTTTCACATAGTCGTCGCCGGCGTTGACCGTCATCTCCTTCCACGAGCCGCCCTGTGTCTGGTATGCGGCATTGGTGTAGCGCGTCTCCTCATAATAGAACGTGCCGTCGCCCGAGGTACCGGCCTTGAACTGGTCGGAATTGTTGCTGCGGAAAGCCTGGTCGCCTGCCACACTGACCACCACCTTGTCGGTGTAGCTGTGGTCGGCGGCATCGGCACGATGTGCCTGGAGGTTCTCGCCGATGAGGTCATAGTAGGCCGAGCGCACAAAGTGGTAGCGCGAATTTTCGCTGGATGAGCCACCGGGATAGGTCTCGTCGGCCCGCTTGTTGTGCAGACCCTCGAAGGCGAAGCGCAGACCCGTCGTGCCGAAATTGGTGGGCACAGAGAAGTCGACCTTGCCGTTGGTGCCGATGGTGAAGTCGTCGGCCAGATACTGGTTCTTGAGCTTCTTCTCGCCCGACGGCTGCGTGCATGAGATATCCATCTTGTCGATGTAGGGATTGAGCGCTTCGAGCTGCACTTCCAGACTGACATAGGCCAGGTCGCCGTCGGCCAGGCCCTCTACCTGCAGTTTGATGGCGTCGTTGTTAAGATTGTCGAGCACCAGCTCATCCGAGGCAGCAGAGGCATCGGTCGTTACCTCATTGGCCACAGTGTTGCCAGTCTTGTCGTAGAGCTTGAGGGTGAAGGCTGACGGGGTTGAAGACTGCCGGGCGGTCTTTGTCACGACCGCTTGGGTACCGTCATACGAGCCTTGACCGTCGGAGAACGATACGACATAGGACCCGTAATACAAGTTAGAGCCGTCGGTATCGTAGGCTGTAGCTTGACTAGACTTATTGGTTGTTGACAAGCTGTAGTAGGTTTGCCACCAAGAACCATTCGTTTTGTGCTGCAGATATGTCTTGCTACTGCCACTCTGGGTGTACACCTTACCATCGGTATCATATTTCCACACCACCTGGGTGGTGGTGAATGTGAGGCTGGCATTCATATAATTGCCACGGCCATCGGTGATATAGATGTCGTCACCTTTCTGGATGGCGGGCGAGAGGGAGTTGTCGTAGCGCACGCGTGCTCCCACGATGCGGTAGCCCACGGGGATGCGTGTCACGCCGTCCTGCCCAATGGCATCAGTCGGCACCTCGAGCCAGTAGGTTCCGTTCTTCAGGCCGAGGTAGCGTTGCTGCCCTGCGAGGGCAATGGCCGATATGGCCTGGTCGCCCGCGGTTCCCGCAACGGCCGTTCCGCTCACGACGCCGGCCTGGTCGTAGAAGAGGAAGTCTGCGGTGAGGTCCTTCACATTATTATAGTTGTACTTATAAGAGGTGTATCCGTTCTTAGTTTGCTTGGTGATAGTTCCCAAGTCAACACGGTCGGTGGCGAAAGGCAGGGCTATGCACGACACTGCCTGCGGCAGGATGACGCTGGCCGGGGCGAGCGTCTCGCTAAGCTTGTCGGTACACTCGAACGTCACGGTAAACGACTGCACAGACACCGTGGAATGTCCATACGCGTGATCTTGCAGAAAATAGAGGATGTTACCCATGTCGTCATCGCTCATCGACGTGCGTGTCAGGACAACATTCTTGCTATTCTTAGTCACTTGCACCGTTGCACGATTTGTAGAGAAATCTCTCTTGGTCTCACGAAACGTTGCGGCTTTGGCGTCATCATTGCTGGAATACCAGGTCTCATAATTGAGCACAATCTTATAACTGGTAAAACGATAACCCTTCGGCAAAGAAAGGGTCATGTGATTTTTGGTATCTCCATGTCCTGATATCAAGCCGAGCTTTCCTTCTTGCACGCCCACGTTGTTGGCATGCACCTTCACGAGACCTGCATCGGTCAGCGTGGCCTCGTCGGATGTGAGGAGCGTCAAAGGAAGCTGGTTATGAATCCAGGCACCGCCATAATTTTGGGTATGACTTTCACTACCATAGCTTAGTGCCGACACCACATTGCCCGTCTCCGGACTGATACTCACGGTTTGTGCCGTCGCCCTGCAACAAACCGACAACAAGATTGCCACTGCCGAGCAACAGAGTAAGGCCTTGCAATGAGCAACCAACAATTTCTTCATTCTCATAATCTTAGACTTTTGCGTTACTGTTAAACCGTTTGTCATGCTCCATGCGAACTGCCGTGCCCCCCCATTTATCTATCTTGGCATGCGACGCGTCACAAGAAGCATCGCAAAGTTAATCATAAAGGAATGAGAACAATGGACGATTTTTATCATGGATGTAGCAATCGCAGTGTTACATTGTAGCGCCTGGGCTTTTGCTATATGTATCATTGCCGGGAAAGAAAGTTTCATTCGTTGTCTCATTGCAAGGAAACTCCCCCGTGTCGCACATCGGCAAAACGCAAACGGAACGGACGGGAATGAAACTATGGCTGCACCCTCATAACCAGACGTTTACACCAATCTGACTAAACCGTAAAGTGATGTAACATTTCGATAGGAAACACCCCGCCGGAATGTTACAACCCAATTGTTACACTCCATCAACAAAAAAAGACACCGACGCGGGGTGAAATCCGAAATTATTTCTTACCTTTGCTTGAAAACTGGAGGAAACGGCCAGCCATCGCCATCCGTATCCTTGAAAAAAAATCAACAATCCCAAAATACCCTCGGGGGGGGGGTAATTTATGAACTGTTTTATCAAATACCTATTATTATGTGTGGCAACAGTAATGACCATGGCAGCTTGCACCCAAAAGGAGCAAGCACCCAAAACCACGGCTACGAGCCATGCCACACAATACACGCCCGAATACGTCAGGCAGATCTGCAAGACGCAGCCGGAGTCGGCAATACACATTCTGCAGACTGCCGAGGACAAGAAACTGATGCCCTTGATAGAAATCAACACGCTGCGCAGCATGGTCTACTTCAACTCCATGAGCGACTACCGCAAGGCCATCGCCTGCATGGAGGCCGCGCTCAACGACCCCGACTACGACAAGCGCGACGACATACAGCAGAAACTACTCAACATGGCGGCACTCGAATATTACTGCGCGGGCGAGTACGCCAAGAGCCTCCTATATGCCGAGAAAGGCGTAGACCTGGCCTACAAGAATGATGACCGTGCGCTCGTGGCACAGATCCTGACCACCATGGGACAATGCCACAACGACATCGGCAACGTGGGGCAAGCCCTCATCTGCTTCAACCGTGTCATTGAGATTTTCAGCGACAAAGGAGCACGCAAACCCGACTGGGACACCTACTACAATCTGGTGACAACCTACGCCCTGAAAGCCAACTGCCTGATCGACATGAAGCGGTACAACGACCTGTTCGACATGCGCAGCGGCTACGAGGCAGCTCTGAAGAAAGCCAACAGCCTGCCCGAAAGCATCAATGGCTGCAACGACGAGCTCTGCGCCACCTTCTACTCGCTCTATGCCATCGGCTACGAGAAGACCGGACAGCACGCCAAGGCGCGAACCATGTTTGACAAGCTCACGGCCACCCGCTCGGCCAAAACACCCGAAGGCAGCACCTTCATCGTGCCCTACCTCATGCTGACGAACCGCTATGCCGAAGCCCTGTCCTTCCTGAAGGCGGAGGAGCTGGCATGGCTGCAAAGCGGCAGGGACACCGTAGACTACACCTACACCAGCACCATCCTCATGAACAAGATGCGCGCCCTGCAGGCACTCGGACAATACAAGGAAGCCCTGGAGATAGGCTTGCGCGCATACAACCTCGACGACTCGCTCACAAGACGCTCCAAAAACCAGAACGCCCTCTGGATAAACGAGCAACTGGGCAAGAAAATGCTCAACAAGTATATCGGCCAACAAGACAAGAACCTGGCCGTCAGCCGGGGGTTCAACGCATTGCTGGCCACCTTGCTCGCCGTGTGCATCGCACTCACGGTCTATGCCTTCCGTTCCTACCGTAAGATCAAGCAGAAAAACCGTGCCGCCACGGCCCTCATCAACGAGATGCTGGCCAACAAACGGCAGTTGCTCGACCGGATAGAACCCTACAAGAGCGAAGACCAAAAAGAAGCAGCAGACGCCAAACTGCTCCATGAGAAGTTCCTGAAGATGGAAAAGCTCATCATCGACAAGAACCTCTTCGTAAGGCCCAAGCTGGACCGCGGCGATGTGGCGAAGGAGATGGGCATGACAACCAATGAATTCAACGCCCTTTTCAACCGGTTCTCCAAGTTGTCGTTCAACAACTACATCAACGACCTGCGCATGGAGCTTGCGGCCAAGATGCTGAAAGACAAGCAGAACTACACCATCGAGGCCATCGCCACCGAGTGTGGCATACCCGTCCGCCAGACATTCCATCGCCTATTTGCCAAGAAGTTCGGCATGACACCTGCGGAATATCGCAACTCATGACGACCGGCGCAGCCCATCGCCACCAGCAGTCGGATGCGGCTCATCGTCGGCAGAAGTCGGGCACGGCCACAGCAGCGAAGCCGTGGCTGACCGACAGTTCGGAGAGCTCCACCACGGAGCACCACTCAGCCAGGTCGTAGACATCCATGTCGAGCGGGAGACCGCGCAACAGACAATCCACCAACCGATAATCCATCAGATAAGAGATACCCCCACGGTTGTCATACTGGGCCGCCATGGGGCGCAGACGGCGTATGTCGTCGGGCAGATAACGGTCGACCAGCGCCGCCACCTCACCGGCCGCCACCTCACGCCCGTCGAGCCACACCTGCTGCGAGGGATACTTGGCGGCAAAGCCACTCGTGCCCACTAACCGATAGCCGCGGCTATAGGGCTGCGGAGTCTGCACGTTGTGACCCAGCAGGATGGTTCGCCCCTGCTCGGAGCGCATCAGTGTCGTGGTGACCGCCCCATTGGCAAAGGGCATGCCGGCCGGCACCGCCTCTGCCCCACCCTCACGGACCATCCGCTCATAGCGTGCGCTGACCATGGGCGAGGGCATCGTGTCCATGCTGACGAGGGTGCGCAGCGTGTCGCCACGGTGCATGCCCATGGCCAGGCAGACAGGTCCCAGGCCATGAGTGGGATAGACGTCGCCACGATGCGCCGCATTGTATCGCAGGCGCCAGGGTTCCCAACGGTCCCCGAGGTTGTGGCAGTAGCCGCCCTCGCCGTGAACCACCATTCCCAGTGCACCCGACTGCGCCATGGCCGCCGTGGCAAGCTCGAAATAGTCGTAGCAGCAGTTTTCGAGCATCATGCAGTGGCGTTGTTGCCGTTCGGCCAGGTCCACGAGATGCCATGCCTGGCGGACGGTCATCACCGCCGGCACCTCCACCGCCACATTGCATCCGTGCTCCAGCGCACAGCAGGCGATGGGGAAATGGCTCGTCCAGTCGGTACAGACATAGACGATGTCGAGGCCAGGCATGGCACACAACGCCTCAGCCGAGGTGAACGTCCGTGCCTTCGGCCGGCCGCTGTCGGCAAGCGTCTGCTGGGCATCGGCCACATGGTCGGCCGAAAGGTCGCACACAGCCACGATCTCCGTGCGGGCAATGTGGCACCATCGCTTCACTGCTTCATGCCCGCGCTGCCCCAAACCCACAAAGCCCACGCGCACACTTTGCATGGGCGGCAGAGCCAGTCCTGCGACAGACCGCTGGCCAGCCGGGCGCGAGGGTTGAAATGTTGGTATCAAGAAGTCTTTCACGCGTTGTTACTTATAATTACAAAGATAAAACGCAAATCCAATATTCACAAATTTTGTGAATACATTTAATATTATTTCATACTCGTTACCCTAGCTTCGCCACCAATGGATTCACGACGGTCTGCGACTTTCCGTCCTTGCTCAGGAGATAGGTGTAGCGGTAATCGGAGACGTTGTCCATACAGGTGTTGTTTTGGTGGGTAATGGTTTGACAAGTTGAAAAGTTCAAAAATGCAAATGTTTTTGCAAAGATAATAAAAACACTTTATGAGAGGGCATTTCCAACAACTTATTATTAAAGTCTAGTGAAACTTTCGCAATCGGCAAGTCCTGTAAGGATAGGCTACCCAAATCTATTGATATCAATGTCCGGCTATGTTTTTGATATCGATTTTGAACATCCTACGCGACTTGCCTGTTGCGAAAGTTATCCTGTTGTTCGCTTCACATGATTCCGGTTACTTGGTCTTTGTTCTTCAAACTCCGTTCCGCCTCCTTGTATTTTTTTCCGCCATTCAACCGCCATGCCACACTGAGCTGCACGGCGTTGCCTGCGTCCTTCGAGTGCAGGCTTGTGCACTTGTTCACCCACTGGTTGACGATGGTCGACTTGTATTTCAGCGGATTGCGCTGGAATGGGTTCACACAATACACCGTGATGTCGCAGTTGCCTATGCGGTAGCCTACGGCTCCCATTACCGTCCCTGCGTTGCATCCCTTCATCTCCGCCTCCATGAAGCGCCAGCCGCTGTCGGCCGACAGTTGCACCGTCCATTTCCCGAAATAGCCGGTGATGTAGCCTGAGGCGGAACACGACGTATAGCAATGGTTATAGTCGTCTCCCTTGTTGAAGAACCGCGCCATGGTGCCGCTGAACGCCATGGTGAGATGGTCGGTGATTATGCTCACGCTACTGTAACTGTTCAGGTAGATCATGTTGCAATGCCCCTGGTTTACCGAGGAATACAGGTATTGGTTGTCGTCCGTACGGGTATATTTCCCCATGTTGCAGTTGCGGTTGATGCGGTACATGGCCGAGAGCTGGGTATAGAATCCCTGACGGTTGTACGAAACGGAAAGGTTGTTTTCCAGTCGGCTGCTGGGTTTCAGAGCAGGGTTGCCCACTTTCCATTCCATACTGTTCTGTCGGATGCGTGTGTCTGAAATCATGGCGATGTTGGAGATGTGCTGCGACAGTTCCACACTGTATGCCACATTCATGCCTTCAAACAGCGGGTAAGACAGTTGCAGCTTCGGTCGCCACAGCCAGTAGCCGTATTCGTTCTCGCCTTGGCGGTAGTGCTCGTAACTCGCCCCCACGCCAGTCATATAGCCCAGCTTTCCCAATGTGCCGTTGATCTGTGCATAGGTGTATGTGCCCACCCGGTGAATGCTGTTGGTGCTGGCCGTCGTCTCGGTGTTGTGGATGATTTTCGTTGCCTGCCGCTTTCGACGACATTATACCAATGAAGACAACGTTGCTCTGCCTGTGCCAGTTGCCGGCCATGAGAATTTAACTCTTGAGGCGTTGTCGTATATGGACGAAGAAGACCGTTTCTACAACAGTGCCAACCACGAGGCAGTGCAGTTCACGCCCTTGCAGCACAGATTGATGCGCATGTTCTTTGCAAGCAGCCTTCACCAACTGTCAAAACAGGACATTTGCGAATCGCTTTGGCCCAAGAAACCCGATGCAAGCGAAACCTTGTATACTCTGATACGGCGCATCAAGCCCGTTGTGGAAAACAACGGGCTGTCCATCGTGCAGGAAAGGGGAAGGGGCTATAGGCTGAAGGAGCGCACGGCGGAGTAACTGCCGGGTGTTCAGAAAGAAGCGGACTGCAATAGCTCTGGAAGGTAAGGGGCTGGTTGCACAAAGCAGTATTTTGAGCCGAACAGAAATGCGACATGAAGTGACCGGAAAAAATAATCCAAGTCCTAATCTTGGGTTATTTTTTCCGGTCACTGACTTTTGGGCGCCAAAAAGAAGTGCGCTTCGTTGTTTTATTGTTATCTTTGCACCTGCCAAGGAAACCATTATGACCATCTCGCCGCCATAACAAAATGATGCGTGCGTGACACCTGAAATCTTTCAAATGAAAAAACAACATATTGTTATCATCGCTGCAGCCGCAGTGTTCTGCATGCTTGCTGCACAATATGCGGCAAGCCCCGGACGGTGGCGCACCGCCGCAAAGCTCGAAGAGGTGGGCAAACACTGTACTGCCGACAACATGCTGTCGTCGCTCAATGTCACGACAATAGCTCAAGATCAACGCCAATTGGTGTGGATAGGGACATCGGCAGGAATAAACGTGTATGACGGGGAGAATTTCCTGCAGTTCTCGCACGACTCGCGCGACTCGACAGCCCTGCCCGACGACTACATCAACGTGCTGCACCGCGACCGCACAGGACGCATGTGGATCGGCACGCAGAACGGCCTTGCCCGTTACGAGGGGGGCTGCCGTTTCAGCCGCATCAGGCTGCCCCGTGCTCACGGCAACATCGTGCACATAGCCGATGCCCCGCAGTCTGACGACAGCGGGGCGGTGGTGGTTGGCGACGGCAAACGCAGCTATCTGGTGCAAGCAGGCCGGGTGAGCGACGTCTCGGCCGATACGGCACTGAGCAGGCTGCTGCGCCCGCAGGCAGCCACAGCGCTTCCTGCCACGGCCCGCTATCCTGTGGTGCTGGCCAAGCCGCGCGACTTGGTGTCGGCCACGTTCCGCGATGCCGACGGCAACACATGGGTGGGGTTCAGAAATGCCGGATACCAGGTGTTGTCAGACAACCAGACGGCCTATAAAATGGCCAACGACAACGCCTTGGCACACGTGACCGAGGGGCGCGACGTGACCTGTCTGGCCACCGTGGGACATCACATTCTCGCCGGAACGACCCTCCGCCTGTACACCTACGACACCACCACCGACGGGCAGAACTATATGTTCTACGACCGTCTCTTCGGCGAACGGCAGGAGCTCAACGGCATCGTCGCGCTCGACAGCCACCGCGTGTGGCTTGTGGGCAATCGCCGCCTGCTGTGCTGCGAGGTGTCGGGCGGCGCGACACGCGTTGTCGGCGGTACGCCGAAAGGCGGCAGTGCCGGCGTGCATCTTGGCTCGGGCGTGTGTGCCGGAGGATGTATTTATGTGAGCTGCGACGGTGGATATCTGGTGAAAAATGTGTTCGGGGCTACTGACACAGGGCGCATCAACGTGCCGTCGCAATGGTATGACGAGGAGACGCAGCTTGCCTTGCTTGCCGACGGCAACATCGTCTTGTTTATGAAAAACATGCATTTCGCCTTGTTCGACCCCAAGAGCGGCACCGTGCGCCCGATGGCCGTGTCGGGCGAACTGCCGCCCGGCAACGTCGATCCGGCCTTCGTGCGCCAGGACTCGCACGGCACTGTGTGGCTCGGCACGAAACGGTCGGGACTCTATCGGCTCGACATGGCACGGCGGCGCGTCGCTGCCGTGCCCGTAGTGGGCGACGTGCATATACAGGCCCTGGCCGAAGACAGCCTCAAACAACTGTGGATTACGACCCTGAAAGATGCCACATGCTATCAGCCCCACACCGGGGCGGTGCTGATGAACAGCCTTGTCTCGTCGACCCAGAACGGCTTGAACAGGCAGTTTTTCGACAGGTCGGTATGCCTTGCGCCCAATGGCAATGTCGTGTTCGGATGCTCCGACGGATGCAAGTTTGTACCCGTTGCGACGGGCAGGGACAATGGCCGGGCCGCGCGGCAGTTGAGCATCTACTACATGGGGGTGCTCACCGCCTCGGGCAAACGTCTTGTGATGAACGACAGCATCGCCGACGGCTCCTGCTACACACTGTCGCATGGCGAGAACCATGTCGAGTTCGGCTTCTTCTATCCCAATTACAGCCGCCGCTCATCGCTTATGTTCCAGTATCGTCTTGACGGGCTCGACCAGACATGGAGCACGCCCACCTACAAGCACAGGGCTTCCTATGCCAACCTCGCGCCCGGGAAATACACTTTCCGTCTGCGCGTGGTGACATCGCCGGCACACCCTCCGCTTGCCGAACGCAGTGTGGTTGTCGTGGTGCGCCCTGCCCCATGGGCATCGCCGGCGGCGTGGTTTCTTTATGCTGCGTGCCTTGCCTTGCTGATTTTCCATATCAACAGGCTTTATCTGCGCATACGCACCAACCGCCTGCAACTGCTCAACGAGCACAACGAACGTGAGCGCGAGCGGCGGGCCAACGAGATGAACATGAACTTTTTTGCCAACATCTCGCACGAATTCCGCAACCCCATCACGATTATCGCCGGTCCGCTGCTGTCGCTCCGTGCCGACCCCACGCTGCCCGAAAGGGTTCAAGCCACGCTCAACCGTGTGTGCATGAGTGTGAACCGAATGCTGAGGCTCATCGACCAGATGCTCGATTTCAACCAGCTTGAGACCGATGCACTGCGGCTTCAGGTGCGCTCCGCCGATGCGGCAGCCGAGATACGCGCGATAGCCAATGCCTTCTGCGAGTCGACAAGGGTGCGCGGCATAGCGTTCCATGTGCACATCGGCGAGGGCAACTATGCCGCCTGGATTGACACCGACAAGCTCGAGAAGATATTGAGCAACCTCTTCACCAACGCGCTGAAGCATACGCCAGACGGCGGAAAGATAGAAATTTCGGCCGAGGCGGGCGTTGCCGACGGTGTGAGGAGGCTTGCCGTGAGGGTGTACAATAGCGGGTCGCATATCGACAGCAACCGACTTGACGACGTGTTCAAACGCTACTACCAGCTTGCCGACACCCGCGACGGGCACCATTATGGATGGGGCACGGGCATAGGACTCTATTATGTGAAGCGGCTTGTGGGACTGCATCACGGCGAGATCGGCGTGGCCAACACCCAAGAAGGGGGCGGCGGTGTGGAATTCACGTTCAGTCTGCCCATTGACGGCAGTTTCTATGCCGACGGAGAACGTGCGGCAGAGCCGCAGGACACGTTGCTGCTGCCCGTCGACGAGAACCAGACCTGCAACGAGGGATGCGAGCCGAAGGAAAAGACCAAGATACTCATCGTTGACGACGACATTGACGTAGCACAGTATATACGCTCTATTTTTGCCGCCGACTATGTAGTGGAGAACCGCTATTCGGCCGAGGCCGCACTCGCCGACATGCCCTCTATAGCCCCCGACATCATCCTCAGCGATGTGGTGATGGGCGACATGTCGGGCTATGCGTTCTGCAGTCGCCTGAAGTCAGACCTTATGACGAGCCACATACCGGTCATCATGGTCACTGCCAAGGCCGACATGAGCGAGCAGGTCGACGGACTTTCGCTCGGGGCAGTGGCCTATGTGACCAAGCCTTTCGACCCCGCTTATCTACGGGCACTCGTCAAGTCGCAGCTCGACAACGTGCTCTCGCTGCGCCGCCGACTGGGCGAGAGCACCGAGACGGAAGCCGTGGCCGACCAGCTGTCGGCCGAAGACCGCCACTTTATGGACGACCTTTACCGTTATATGAAGCAGCGCGCTGACGAACAGGAACTCAATGTGCCCACCGTGTGTCATGACTTGCTCATCAGCCAGTCGAAATTCACCTACAAGCTCAAGCAGCTCACGGGCGACACCCCCGGCGCTTTCTTCCGCAAATACAAGCTCAACCGTGCGGCGCAGTTGCTGCATGAAGGCACATACAACGTTTCGGAGGTGGCGGCAATGACGGGGTTCGGCACGGCAGCCCATTTCTCGGTAGCCTTCAAAAAGCAGTTTGGCGTTGTGCCGAGCGAATACTGACACCTGCGCCGTCTGTCGGACAGAAAAAGGAAGCGGAGACCACCAGCCTTATGCGGCTTTCGGGGCCGCGGGGCTGTGGGTCTCCGCCAATTGTGTTATCCAGAATAATCTCTTAGCCCGTGTCAATACATTCCGAACACGAAATGGTAGACGTAGCTAATGCCTAATCCTGCTATCGTTGAAGTGATCACATGCACCATGCCGGGCATCATGAACGAGTGGTTAAGCAGATATTTGCCGATGACGGTAGTGCCCGAACGGTCGAAGTTCACCGTGGCAATATCTGACGGGTAGTTGGGGATGAAGAAGTAGCCGTAGACCGAAGGCATCACGCCAAGCAGCACCCAGCCCTCAATGCCGAGCGTGTAGGCAAGCGGCAGCATGGCCACCACCACGGCTCCCTGCGAGTTGATGAGCACCGAGACGAAGAAGAACGCCAGTGCGATGGTCCACGGATAGGCTTTCACAAGGTCGGTGAGCATGGCCTGTATTTCCGGCTGGTAGTTGGCGAAATAGGTGTCGCTCATCCATGCTATGCCGTATATGGCCACGACGGCCACCATACCGTTCTGCCACACGGCGCCGCCCACCGCTTTCTTGGCCTTTGCCTTGCAGAAGATGATCATCAGCGCGGCGGCGGCAACCATCGTGATCTGTATCACGATGTTCATGGCAAGCGGCTTCTGCACGGCTTCTGTCACACCGGCCATCACCACGCCGGCCTTGGCCAGTTGCTTGGCCGTTTCGGTCACTCCGTTGGCCAGGGTGATGGTCTCGGGAGCTCCGGCCATCACCTGCACGCTCTTGTAGGTGGGCAGGAGGTTGCATCCTGCCATGCTCGCCACCGAAATGATGACAATCACCAAGAGTGCAGCGAGGAAGATGTAGACGGCGCGCTTGCTTTCGGGTGCGATTTTCTTGTCGAGCGTTGTGGCCGTGTTGCCGTATATGTATTCGCGCTGTACGGGGTCCTTTATCTTTTCAAGGAAACGCGGGTCTTTGTCGAGGTCAAGGCCGCGGTTCCAGCTTGCGGCAACGGCAAACAGTATGCCGATGATGCAGGCCGGTATGGTGACAAGGATAATCTGCACGTTGCTCACATGGAAGCCGTTGTCGATGCTGATGGTTGAGAACGCCACCACGGCAGCGGCAATCGGCGAGCACGTGATGCCTATCTGCGAGGCGATGCTGGCTATGCCGCACGGACGCTCCGGGCGTATGCCCTTTTTCAGCGCAATGTCGCAGATGATGGGCATGAGGGTGTAGACCACGTGGCCTGTGCCCACAAGCACGGTGAGGATGAACGTTGTGAACGGGGCGAGGATTGTGATGCGCTCGGGATGTCGGCGCAGTATGCGCTCGGCAATCTGTATCATCCAGTCCATTCCTCCCGAAGCCTGCAACATTCCGGCACATGTCACGGCGGCTATTATTATATAGATGACGTCGGTGGGAGGGGTGCCGGGCTTGAGGTGGAAACCAAATACAAGTATGGCGAGGCCTATTCCCGAGATTGCTCCCAGTGCCAACGAGCCATAGCGGGCTCCTATCCACAATGCTACCAATACCACAAGTAGCTCTACTATCATTAATAATGTCATAAGAGTAAAGGTTTAGATTGTTTTGTTTTCTGCAGCAAAGTTAGTTTGTTTTGCCGCCTAAGCCTTTCGTTTTTCCGTATTTGACTTTCGTAAAATCGCAAAACATGCAGATAACAAGGCTTTTGCATGCTGTGGTATGTGCAATCGAATGTATTGTGGGGGTCGGGAAAAAGGCAAGTCCGGATGACGCTCATGCCGAACCTACGGCAACGGGGGGCGCGTGCCATCTGGCACACGCCCCCCGTTTCACTTGTGGGTCATCCCGCCGGTCCGCATGACGCCGGTCCGGCGGAAAGGAATGGCGGATTATTCGAAATAGTAGAGGAACATGGCGTTGCCGCTCAATGCCGGCTTGCGCTGTCCCTCCACCTCGATGGAGAACTTGATGGTGACCTTGCAGATGCCGCGCAGGTTCTCGATGTTGGCCAACGATGCCACCAGGCGCACGCGGCTGCCTGTAATGACCGGCACTCCGAACTTCATGTTGTCCATGCCGTAGTTGACCATCATCTTCAGGTTGTTCACCTCGATGATCTGCTCCCACATATAGGGCAGCAGCGACAACGTGAGGTAACCGTGTGCGATGGTGCTATGGTAGGGGCTCTCTTGCTTGGCACGCTCCACGTCGACGTGTATCCACTGGTGGTCGAGTGTGGCATCGGCAAAGTGGTTGATGCGGTCCTGGTCCACTTCGAGCCACTCGGAAGTGCCGAGCTGCTGGCCCAAGTGTGATGCGAACTCCTCATAGGAGTTGATAATCAGTTTGTCCATAAGTCGTTTCTTTTCTTGTTCGCTGGCCCCGCTTGGGGCCGGGCTTGTTGTTATTCAGTGGTGCAAAGGTACTAAAATTGCACGAACCGACCGCCAGTGTGCAATAAGCGCGCCCCCAAATTAGTTTTCTTTAACTAAAGGGCTTTCGTGTAGTCGAAAGGCTCAGGCGTCTGCCGGTTAACGACAATGTCGTAGGCAGCGCCCTCCGTCCAGTCGGTGTCGTAGGGATCGGGGGTGATGCGGCCCGTGATGTGCAGCTTCTCCAGCACCCATGGCACGTAATAGGCGCACATGAAGTTGTGGTAGCGGTCCGACCGGGGCAGCGTCTGGGCGTAGGCTTCGGGCGAGCCATACTGCGCGATGCCTTTCAGCGTCTTGGTCACACCGCTGCTGCATCCGACGAACGAGGTGGTGCCGCTATAGGCGCTGATGTCTTCTACGGGCACGGTGAACACGAAAGGCAGCGTGTCGGGTGTCTGTGCGTAGACGGCGTCGCTGCCTCCGTTCAGATAACTCTTGCAGTAGAGCGTACCCCAGTCCTTGCGCGTGACCTTGCAGTCGGCAGGCACCGCAGTCGAGGTAGTCTTGAATGCCACCTGCATCGACATGCCGCCCATCTCGAACGTGCCCACGGGCGACGCTGTGAGCGAATGGTTCTCGTAGTTGGCGGCTATCCAGGCATACAGACCCTCATAGCGACCCGAGATGGTCATGGCCTGCTGCAGCTTGAAGCCATTCATGCTTTCCGTGAAGGTTGCCATCTTGCTGTATACGCCATTGGCCTTGTCCTGGTCCTGGTGGCGCATGCCGGCAGTGGCCAGCACGTACAAGGGGATGGTCTCGCCTGTGGAGAGCGTGCATTTGGTGGTCATCTGCTCCAGGTATTTCCTCACGCTATCGGGATGATTGGCCACGGCAGACAGTGCGCCGCCCTTCGACTTGGCTTTCTCCTCGGCGTTGGTGGGGAAGAGGCGTTGTATGGTGCTGTCGGCCTTGATCTCGTAGACCTTGATGCGCGAGCCGGTGCTTCCCGCGTCGATGACAGCTATCTTTTGCGGAAGGGTGAGCGTCGCTTGTCCGCCTTCGCCGGTGTTGTCGTTGCAGGCGGTCATGGTCATGACAAAGGTCATGCAGAAGACCATCGCCATCATCAGTTTGTGTTTTGTTGTCATGTACTTCATTTTGGAAATAATAAAAACTATACAGTTGGTGAAAACGGGCCGCACTCTTCCGGCAGAGCGGCGGCGCGGTTCTGACACTTGCAAAAGTACGAACTTTTATCCGTAAATGCCGGCGGTTGGCAGATTTTTATTTCCATATTGCAGGCAGAGCCGCCCATGACGAGTTTTTTTTCATTTTGTGGAGCCGCAGCCCCATAATCGTGCAGTTTTTTCGTACCTTTGCACCAAATGCAAAATAAAAACACTGTCAGATGAACATAGAACAAGAGATCAGCTCTGCGGCCCTGGCGGCCGTCAAGGAGCTCTACGGAGTCGACGCCGAGCCGTCGATGGTCCAGTTGCAGAAGACCAAGCCCGGCTTCGAGGGCAACCTCACGCTCGTGGTCTTCCCCTTCCTCAAACTGTCGCACAAGAAGCCCCAGGACACCGCCGCTGAGATCGGCGAGGCACTCGTGCGCCTGTCGGAGGCCGTGGCCGGATACAACGCCGTGGGTGGCTTCCTCAACCTCGTCATCGCCCCGGAGACATGGCAGAACCTGCTCGCCGCCATCGATGCCGACCCCACCTACGGCATGCGCCAGGCGGGCGAGGACGCACCGCTCGTCATGGTCGAATACTCATCGCCCAACACCAACAAGCCCCTGCACCTCGGCCATGTGCGCAACAATCTGCTGGGCTGGAGCCTCGCCAAGATACTTGAGGCCAACGGCAACAAGGTGGTCAAGACCAACATCGTCAACGACCGCGGCATACACATCATGAAGTCGATGCTCGCATGGCTCAAGTGGGGCAACGGCTGCACACCCGAGTCGACCGGCAAGAAGGGCGACCACCTCATCGGCGATTTCTACGTGCTCTTCGACAAGCACTACCGCGAGGAGGTCTCCCAGCTCAAGGCCCAGTATGTGGCCGAAGGCATGGACGAGGAGAAGGCCGAAGAGAAGGCCAAGCAGGACGCGCCTCTCATCCAGGAGGCCCACCGCATGCTCGTCAAGTGGGAGCAGGGCGACAAGGAGATTCGCGACCTTTGGACGATGATGAACAACTGGGTTTACGCCGGCTTCGACGAGTCCTACAAGGCACTGGGCGTCAGCTTCGACAAGATCTACTATGAGAGCAACACCTACCTCGTGGGCAAGAAGAAGGTGATGGAGGGTCTCGACAAGGGCCTCTTCTACCGCCGCGAGGACGGCAGCGTGTGGGCCGACCTCACCGCCGACGGCCTCGACGAGAAGCTCCTCATCCGCTCCGACGGCACATCGGTCTACATGACACAGGACATCGGCACCGCCGAGATGCGCTTCAACGACTTCCCCATCGACAAGATGATCTACGTCGTCGGCAACGAGCAGAACTACCACTTCCAGGTGCTCTCGCTCCTGCTCGACCGCCTGGGCTTCAAATGGGGCAAGGACCTCGTGCATTTCTCCTACGGCATGGTCAACCTGCCCAACGGCAAGATGAAGAGCCGCGAGGGAACAGTGGTCGATGCCGACGACCTCGTCGGGCAGATGATCAGCGAGGCTCGCCAGACTTCCGACGAGCTGGGCAAGTTCCACGACATGAGCGAGGACGAAAAGCAGGAGGTGGCGCGCATCGTCGGAATGGGCGCACTGAAATATTTCATCCTTAAGGTCGACGCCCGCAAGAACATGTTGTTCAATCCTGCCGAGTCGATTGACTTCAACGGCAACACAGGACCTTTCATACAGTACACCTACGCGCGCATACAGAGCATCAAGCGCAAGGCCCACGAGGCGGGCATCGACGCGCTCGCCTCTGCCACATCCTATGCGCCCAACGCCAAGGAGGTGGAGGTCATCCAGAAGCTCGACGCCTTCAAGGTGGCCGTGAAGGATGCCGGCGAGAACTACAACCCTGCCGGCATCGCCAACTACTGCTATGAGCTGACGAAGCTCTTCAACCAGTTCTACCACGACTACAGCATCCTCTCTGCCGACACCGACGCCGAGAAGGCCTTCCGCCTGAAGCTGGCCGCCAACGTGGGCAAGACCCTCCGCAACGGCATGGGCCTGCTGGGTATCGAGGTGCCCGAGCGCATGTAAGCACCATGCCCCGCAACGACCATCGGCCCACGGGCGGCACGCATGCGCTGCCGCCCGAGCCCGGAGACCCCTCGCGCGAGTGGCTGGAGCGCCGCGCACGCGAAGACAAACTTTTCATGACCGACGACGAGCAGGCCCTGTGGAACATACTCAAGGGCTTGCCGCCGTCGTGTTGTTTTGTACGGCAGCACATCGTCGGTCCCTACATCGCCGACTTTGCCTGTCCGCGGTGCCGCCTCATCGTCGAGCTGGCCGGCAAGTATCATTTCCGCGGCGAACGCCCCGTCGACGATGGCCGCCGGCGTGCCGACCTCAACGCCTTGGGCTACACCATGGCCACTGTCACACCCGAAGAGGTGACGACGGCCCCCCGCCGCGTGGCCCGACAAATACAAGACCTCCTTCACCACATGGACATTTCCTATCCCACTCAGCCCCAAGCGGTGCACAACGACCGGTCGCAGCCGGCCGCCAACGCCACGGCCCAGCCGCAAGCGCATGAGGCCAAGTCATTGCAGTTGCCCCCCGAGGTGACGTCCAATGCCTGGGCCGTCGATGCCGCCTGCTCGGGCAACCCCGGCCCCATGGAGTATCAGGGCATCGACCTCACCACCGGCTGCCAGGTGTTCCACTACGGACCCGTGCACGGCACCAATAATATCGGTGAGTTTCTGGCCATCGTACACGCCCTGGCCCTCTGGGACAAGCAGGGCATCACCGGCAAGACGCTCTACTCCGACTCCTACAACGCCATCCTCTGGGTGAAGAAGAAGCAGTGTCGCACCAAGCTCGTCCGCAACGCGCAAACCGAGCATCTCTATCAGGTCATCCAGCGTGCCGAGCAGTGGCTGCGCACGCACACCGTCAGCGTGCCCATCGTGCAGTGGGATACACGGCGCTGGGGCGACATTCCCGCCGACTTCGGGCGGAAATGAACGTCGTTCCTTGGGCGACCGCCCCTGATGTGCAGGGCGCTCAAAACCGGATTAAAAATGTTCGCAATGTAGTAGGGTTTTGTATGCTAAGCCCCGTAGGGGCTCGCCAGTTGCGCTGTTTTTTACCGGACACCAATAATCTGAAAACAATCTTCAGGCAGGCGACAAAAAACGAACAAAAACTGTTTTTTCGGAAATCACATGACACCGGGCACTTGCCCGAATGTTGGTGACAGAGAAACAAGAGTCTGCTATGACTTTGCGTTGATGATTTCCGCTTTCTCCTCGTCGGTCAGCGGCCGCATGTTTTCCACCGCTTTCTGCACGCTCTCGTCGAAGGGAGCAAAGCCCTCCGGCTCCACAAACTCACCGTATGCGGTGGCGTTTTTCTCGCGTTCCAAGTCTTCTTTCGACGCATAGTCCACGTCGAGCACGTAGGCTTCGTTGTACACATCGACACTGGTGTTGGTCTTCTTGTGGGTTATGCGCATGCCGAAGAGCATGTCGGTGAGGTTGGCTATCTTGGGTGCGCCGTGGTGAATGTCGTATGTTTCGGAGGTGAAACAGTTGCCGACGGAAATGCCGGTGAGCGGAATGGTGAACGGCTTCTTCGTCCACACGCTGTCTTCCACCACGCTGCAGCGCATGTTCTTCCAGTCGAACCGCGCATATTGGCGTCCCCAGTTTCCGCCGATGCTGTTCAGGTCCTTCCACGTGACGGTGTCGGCAGGCAGTTTCTTCAGTTGTTTCGGTCCCAGTATGCTCAGCATGAATTCCGGGTTGATGCGCATCACCCCTCTTGCCATTTTCCAGTCTTTGCCTTTCAGGATGTCCTTGTTGTAGACCGACTTGCCCGAGAGGATGGTGATTTTCGGCCGTCCGCTGGCTTTCGACGCCTTGAGGTAGAAGTGGCAGATGGCTTTCGTTGCCTTGGCCAGCGTGTCGGTCATCCAGGTGAGCTGGCGCACATACACCTTCAGGCGCACATAGTCGTGCTTGCCTTTGTCGACCGTTACTTCCTTGATGTTGCGCACCAGCGGTGCGAGCGTTATCCGTCCGTCGGTCAGCGTGCCGGTATCCACAGTGGCCGCATGGTAGTTGATGTGCTGTATGCTGACGGTGGCGGCGTTTCGTGCCTTTTCGGGCAGGTTGCCCGAACCGTCGGTGTTGCCGAGATACTTGCCCGTGGTCTTGTCGTAGACCGATGCGTAGACCACCGGGTCGCCGGTTTCGCCGTCCACCACCGTTGTCTGTGCCTTGGCCGTGAGGCCGGCGAAGACTAAGGCGACGAACAGCAGACTGAGGATTCTCCAGTGTGTGTGTGGGTTTGTTTTCATTTCCGTTGTATTGAGTTTTGTGTATAGCGGTGGTGATGTTGTCATTTTTGCCGAATGGTGTGGGTGCCGTCGGCTTACCATTTCAGCGTGCCGTATTTGTCCTTGTACCATAGTTGCAGTGCGTTGATGAGGTTCTGCCACACCACGTAGGCTCCGGGGGCGACGGCGGCCAGCGGGTTGAGGAACGAGATGGTGAGCCAAATGCCCACGACAGTGTTTTTCTGGCCCAATGCCTGGCCGGCGCTGATGCTTGCGCCGAAGAAATGCCCCACCCACTTGCCTATCGAGAATTGTGCCAGTGCCACGAAGAGCGGCAGCACGAGCAGCAGTGTCATGGTGGGTCCCGACACGGTGGAATTGCAGATGTTGCGTGTGGTTTCGCCGGTCACGATGGCCAGGTTGATGCACCACAGGTAGAACCCCAGGTTGCCGAACTGTTTCAGCCAGGCCACGAAGCGCGGTATGATTTTGCGGCTCAGCAGAGCCGCCGCCAGCGGAACGACCAGCACCACCGTGACGTTGCGGAACACCATGGCCGCTGCGGAGAGAAACGTGATGTCGGCGCCGCGTTCGACCATGGGGAAGAAGAATGGCACAATGAGCATGGTGCACAGGTTGGCGATGATGGTAAACGTGGTGAGCGACCCGATGCTGCCGCCCAGCTTCTCGGTCACCACCACCACGGCTGCAGCCGTGGGGCAGATGAAGCAGACGAACACGCCCTCGAGCACAATCTTCGTGGTGGCGTCGTGGGTGAGCGAGATGAGCAGCACCATCAGGCCCGCCAGCGATGCCCGTATGAGCTGGATGATGAAATGCCACACCCGGGGGCGCATCTCGCTGACATCAATCTTGCAAAACGTTACATAGAGCAGGGTGAAGAGCACGCCGGGCACACCGTCCATGAGCAAGGGACCGACGGCGTCGCCCACGGGCTGCAGCACGCGAATGTTGGCAAACAGCAGGTAAACCGTCATGCCGATGCAGATGGCCACCAGCAGCGACCAGCGTTTCAGAAATGTCAATGCTTTCATACCGTTGAGAGGCTTTTGATAAAACGTTATCCTAACAATGGTGCAAAGTTACGGATTTTCGGTCTCAATCAGCCATCTTTGCCTGCGAAATCGATGGCAATGTGTTGTCGGCCCTCATGTGCTTGCCGCCAACGGCAGGGCTCGCGACAGACCCGAAAAAGCCACACCGCATTCCCCGGCAATGATGCCTTGCTGGGGAATGCGGTGTTTGCTTTTGGGTTATCCGAAGAGCCAGTTCTTCACGATGGTCTTTCCCTCCGGGGTCAGCACACTCTCGGGATGGAACTGTATGCCGTGGATGTCGTAGTGCTTGTGGCGCAGGCCCATGATGCAGCCGTCGTCGCTCACCGCCGTCACATCCAGACATTCGGGGAAGCCAGCGCGGTCGACCACCCATGAGTGGTATCGGCCTATCTCGATGCGCTTGGGCAAACCGGCAAATATCGGGTCGTTGCCAAACTGGGTGCATGGGGTCGCCACGCCGTGGTAGACCTCCGCCAGATTGGCCAGCCTGCCGCCGAACACCTCGCCGATGGCCTGGTGGCCCAGACAGACTCCCAGCATTGACTTGCGCCCGGCATAGGTGCGGATCACGTCTGTCAGCAGTCCTGCCTCCTCGGGAATGCCGGGGCCGGGCGACAGGATAATCTTGCTGAAAGGCTCCAGCTGGTTGAGCGTGAACTGGTCGTTGCGGTACACCTCGACCGTGGTACCCAGCTGGCGTACGAGGTGGGCGAGGTTGTAGGTGAACGAGTCGTAGTTGTCGATGATCACCACCCGTTGCGCCTGCGCGCCTCCGTTTATGTTGTCTTCATTCATCATTGTTGTTCCTTTTTTGTCGTTTTGTTGGTCTGGCGGCCGCAAGAAGGCGGCCGCAAAGTGTTTGCACACCGACGGTCAGAGCGTCTCGGCTATCCTGACGGCCTTCATGAGCGCCCCCAGCTTGTTGTTGCTCTCCTCGAGCTCATACTCGTCGTTGCTCTTGGCCACAATGCCCGAGCCCGCCTGGAACCACAGCTCGCCGTTGCGCGAGATGAATGTCCGTATGACGATGGCCTGGTTGAGGTCGCCGTTCAGCCCGATGAAGCCGATACATCCGCCGTAGGCACCACGGTTGTGGGGCTCCATCTCGGAGATGAGCTGCATGGCCCGCACCTTCGGCGCACCCGACAGCGTGCCCGCCGGGAAGGTGTCGAAGAACGCCTTGATAGGGTCGGCACCCTCGTCGAGCGTACCGCTGACACGGCTCACGAGGTGGATGACATGGCTGTAGAACTGCATGTCCTTGTAGAAATCGACCTTCACATCGTGGCAGTTGCGGCTCAGGTCGCTGCGCGCCAGGTCGACGAGCATCACGTGCTCGGCGTTCTCCTTGGGGTCGTTGCGCAGGAACTCGGCGTTGCACCGGTCCTCCTCGGGGTTGCCCGTGCGGCGCGTGGTGCCTGCGATGGGGTCGATGAACGAGCATCCGCCTACGATGCGGTTGTGGGTCTCGGGCGACGATCCGAAGATGCGGAAGCCTCCGAAGTCGAAGTAGAACAGATAGGGCGAGGGGTTGATGCTGCGCAGGGCGCGGTAGAGCTTGAAGTCGTCGCCCTCATAACGTTGCACGAAGCGGCGCGAGATGACAATCTGGAACACGTCGCCCCGCAGGCAGTGCTTGACACACCGCCTGACGTTGGCCTTGTGCTCCTCGTCGGTCAGTGTCGAGGTGCGCTCGCCCACGGGATGGAAGCCGTAGGGTTTCACGTTGGCGCGTGCCGCCGACATCTCCAGCTTGTCGAGGCGCAGGTCGGCATCCTCGCCCTCGGCGGCCATGGTCACGAACATCATGGTGTTGTTGAAGTGGTCGAAGACGATGAGGTCGCGGTACATGATGTAATAGATGTCGGGTGCATCGTTCTTCTCCATCGTGGTGTCCTTCACGGCAATGTTCTCAAAGTAGCGCACGGCATTGAAGGCCGTATAGCCGTAGATGCCGCAGTAGGATGCCTCGTCTCCCTCCACGCGGAAGCGGCGGAGGAAGCGGCCGAAAGCCTCGGCGATGGCCACCTTGCACGCCTCGCCCTTGGCGGGACCGGTGGGCGGCAGCGTCTCCTCGGTGCGCGAGCCGTCGGGATAGGTGCAGATCACGCTTCCGTGGGCCACGGCGATGGAGGCCATGGGGTTGATGCCGATGAAGGAGCGCGAGTTGTCGTTGCCGTGATAGTCGGAGCTCTCCATGAGCGCCGACTGCGGATAGAGGTCGCGCAGACGCAGGTAAATGCCGACGGGGGTGTAGAGGTCGGCCAGGATTTTGCGCGAGTGTGTGCGATATTCGAATGTTTCCATGTCTTTGTTTTTGCTGTTGTTGTATGGTCGCGACAGGCTGTTGGCCCTTGGTTTAGAAGTCGCCGTATTCGCGTGCCATCTGCTTGTTCTTGAGGTAGGTCTCCACATCCTTGTCGCCACGTCCCGAGACGGTGAGCACCACCACATCGTCGGGCTTGAACTGGAGCTTCTTCAGGGCGGCCACGGCGTGTGCGCTCTCGATGGCGGGGATGATGCCCTCCATGCGCGTGAGCTCGTATCCGGCGTAGATGGCCTCGTCGTCGTTGACGGCGAGCACCTGTTCGCGGCCCTGCTTGGCCAGATGTGCGTGCATGGGTCCTATGCCCGGATAGTCGAGGCCGGCCGAGATGGTGAAGGCTTCCTTGATCTGTCCGTCGTCGGTCTGCATGACCAGCGTGCGTGCCCCGTGTATGATGCCCTCGGTGCCGCATTGTATGGTGGCTGCGGTGTAGTCGGTATCGATGCCGTGGCCGCCGGCCTCAGCCAGCACGATCCGCACGCGCGGGTCGTCGGCGTAGTGGTAGATGGTGCCGGCCGCATTGCTGCCTCCGCCCACGCAGGCGATGAGCCAGTCGGGGTAGTCGCGCCCGACCTTCTCCTGGAGCTGCCATTTCAGTTCCTTCGAGATGACGCTCTGCATCTTGGCCACGATGTCGGGATAGGGATGGGGTCCCATGGTGGAGCCGACGATGTAGAACGTGTCGTCGGGATGGCAGCACCAGTCGCGGATGGCCTGTGAGCAGGCGTCGCTGAGCGTCATGTTGCCCGTGCGCACGGGGTTGACCTTGGCTCCGAGCATCTTCATGCGCTCCACGTTGGTGTGCTGGCGCTCCACGTCGGTGGCTCCCATGAAGATCTCACACTCCATGTCCATCAGGGCGCACACCGTGGCGGTGGCCACGCCGTGCTGTCCGGCACCCGTCTCGGCTATGATGCGCCGCTTGCCCATCTTCTTGGCCAGCAGGATTTGCCCGATGGTGTTGTTGATCTTGTGTGCGCCGGTGTGGTTGAGGTCCTCGCGCTTGAGGTAGAGGCGGCATCCGTACTTCTCGCTCATGCGCTTGGCGTAGTAGAGAGGCGAGGGCCTTCCCACGTAGTCCTTGAGCAGGGCCTCGTATTCACGCTGGAACTCCTCGCTCTGGATGATGGGCAGGTAGGCGTCCTGCAGGTCGTGCACACACTTGTAGAGGATTTCGGGGACGTATGCGCCGCCGAACGGTCCGTAGAAACCGGTAGGGGTGGGGGTGATGTTATCTTTAGGGTTTGCCATGTTGGTCGTGTTATGTTGTTTGAGGATTGTGGTGTCGTCGCAGGCGGGGTGCCGGGCGTGCGGCGCTATAGCGTGTTGCGCGCGGTGCGGGGCTATTGCCCGAGAGCCTCATAGAGGCGGTCGATGGCCTTGTCGGGGTCGCGCGTCTCGTTGAGCAGTGTCACGAACTTGCTGCCGATGATGGCTCCGGCGGCGTTGGCCTGTGCGCTCTGTAGGGTCTGCTTGTTGGAGATGCCGAAGCCGATCATGCGGGGGTTGTGGAGGTTCATGGCGTTGATGCGCTCGAAGTAGGCCACCTTCTTCTGGTCGAAGCCGCTCTGCGCTCCGGTGACGCTGGCCGAGGAGACCATGTAGATGAAGCCGTCGGTATTGTCGTCGATGAAGCGCACGCGCTCCTCAGACGTCTCGGGGGTGATCATCATGATGACGCGCACGTCATACTTGTCGGCGACGGGTTTCACCACGTCCATGTAGTCCTGGAAGGGCAGGTCGGGGATGATGCATCCGCTGACACCGCTCTGCACGCAGCTCTGGAAGAAGGCTTCGATGCCGTAGTGCATGACGACATTGAGATAGCCCATGAGCACCAGGGGGATGGCGACCTCATCCTTGATGGCCTCCAGCTGGCTGAAGAGGCGGCTGAGCGTCATGCCGTTCTTGAGGGCCGTGGTGCCGGCACCCTGCACCACGGGGCCGTCGGCCAGGGGATCGCTGAAGGGGATGCCCACCTCGATCATCGAGATGCCGCGCCGCTGGAGCGTGAGGATGGTCTGTGCGGTCATGTCGAGTTCGGGGCATCCCGCGCAGAAATATAGGGAGAGCAGCTTGCCGGGCAGCGAGGGCGTGTCGGTACCGCGATCGGAGAGGGGCGAAGCAAATAGTTGGTTGATCTTGTTCATGATGGTTGTGTTGAATGTGTTTGCTGTGTGTTGTCGGCCGCTTCATGCCCGCACCTGACTGATGAAGTTGCGCAGGCGCTCCACATCCTTGAGGCCGGGCTCGGTCTCGAAGCGGCTGTTGAGGTCGATGCCGGCCAGCATGGGATGGTCAAACTGGCGCACGCGCCCGGCGTCGTCGGGACCGATGCCTCCACTGAGAAGGAAGGGCGTGTGGCCGTCGTAGACCGAGAGCACGTCCCAGTCGAACTGGCGGCCGCTGCCTCCCATCGTGGGGCAGCGCGTGTCGAAGAGGAAGAGGTCGGCCAGGCCCTCGTAGTCCTTGTAGCGCGCCACGTCGTCCTTGCCGGCCACGCTGATGGCCTTGATGACCTTGATGTCGGGGGCGATGTCGGGGATGAGTGTGCGCTTGAGGTTTTCGATCATCACCGGGCTCTCCTGTCCGTGGAGCTGCACGTACTGCAAGCGGTAGTTGTAGATGGCGGTGATGATGGTCTGCGGCATCTCGTCGACGAAGACGCCCACGCGCCGAATGCGTTCCGGCTGGACAGCAGGGGCACTTTCGCCCATGCTGGCGCTTCTGAGGCGCTCTTCGCTGTAGTCGGGGATCATGCCGGCTCTGGAAGGTATCATCTTCACGCAGCGCTTGGAGCCTTGCCAGAAGATGTAGCCCATGAGGTCGATGTCGAGCTGCGACACCTCGCTGATGTTGTCGGCATCACGCATGCCGCACACCTTGATGAGCAGTCGGCGGCTTGAGGGCTTGGTGGCCGGGGTGTTGTTGTGGATGGATTGGGTCATGACGGAATGTGGAAAGGGTTCTGGCCGGCGGGGCTTACGCTTTGGAGGACTGTTGCAGTTGTCCGATGAAATGCCGCAGCTCCTCGCCGGGGTCGGCGGACTTCATGAAGTGTTCGCCCATGAGGAAGCCGCTGAAGCCAGCCTGTCGGAGGCGGCCGACGGTGTCGGGGTCGCCGATGCCGCTCTCGCTGACCTTGCAGACGCCCTGTGGCAGCCGCTCGGCCATGCGGAAACTGTTGGCTACGTCGGTGACGAACGAACCGAGGTTGCGGTTGTTGATGCCGTACATGTCGGGCCCGAGGGCGGCATAGTCGAGGTCGGCCTCGCTGTGCATCTCGAGCAATACCTCAAGATTGAGCTCGTGGGCAGTGTGGAGCAGCGTGCGGCACTCGTCGAGACTGAGGTCGGCGGCGATGAGCAGCACGGCCGAGGCACCGCAGAGACGGGCCTGGAGAAGCTGGTACTCGGAGATGACGAAATTCTTGTAGAGGATGGGCAAGGTGACGCCCGACAGGCGGGCCTCGCTCACAAACTCATCGTATCCGCCGAAGAACTGGCTGTCGGTGAGGATGCTCAGTGCCGTGGCGCCGGCCTGCTGGTAGCTCAGGGGGATGACACCGGCGCGGCCCTCGCGCTTGATCCATCCCTTGGACGGCGACTTGCGTTTGAACTCGGCGATGATGCCCGTGTCCGAGGCCTCAAGGGCCTGTCGCATGGAGACGGGCGGTTGTTCCTCCTCCTTCATCCGTTGCTCGACCATCGCCATGAGGCGGCGTGGCGGCACGTACTGCATCCACTCCTCCAGCTCCTGGCGCTTGTGGGCTACGATGGTCTGGAGGATGTCGGTCTGTTGTGGGGTCTTGTCCATGATGAGACGGTATGAGGGTTAACTGTTGATTTCGACAAAGCGGCGGAAGGTGGTGAGGGCCTTGCCCGAGTCGAGGCTCTCGCGGGCGATGGCCACGCACTCGTCGATGGGCTTCTGACCCTTCTCGAGCACTTGGATGGCGAAGGCGGCATTGGCCAGGACGATGTTCTTCTGTGCGGGCAGGGCCGTTCCCTGCAGCACCTTGTCGAAAATCTCGGCGGCCTCTTCCTCGGTGGCTCCGCCGACAAGCTCCTCGGGACGGGCTGTCTGGAAACCGAGGTCGGCGGGCTTGAACACGCGCTCATAGTCGTTGGTGGTGACCTTGAAGTCGCCCGTGAGCGAGATCTCGTCGTAGCCGTCGATGCTGTTCACGATGCCATAGTCGATGCCGATGCGCTGGTAGACCTGCTGGTAGAGGCGCATCTGGTCGAGGTTGGCCACGCCGAGCAGCTGGCACTGAGGCTTCGAGGGATTGATGATCGGGCCGAGCAGATTGAAGAACGTGGGGAAGGGCAATGCCTTGCGGATGGCTCCCACGAACTTCATGGCCTTGGCGAAGAGCTGCGCATGGAGGTAGACGATGCCACACTCATCGAGCGAGCGGTTGAGCTTGTCTGTATCGTCGGTGAACACCACGCCGTGGTTCTTGATGACGTTGGACGCTCCACTGACCGAGGTGGCCGAGAAGTTGCCGTGCTTGGCCACCTTGTAGCCCGCGCCGGCGATGACGAAGCAGGCCGTGGTGGAGATGTTGAACGTGTTCTTGCGGTCGCCTCCTGTGCCCACCACGTCGATGTAGCGGTCACACTGCAGGGGCACGGGAACGCCTGTGGCAAGGATGCCGTCGCGGAAGCCCAGCAGCTCGTCGACGGTGATGCCGCGCATCTGTATGGCTGTCAGTAGGGCCGCAATCTCAGGGTCGTTGAGTTCGCCCTGGGTGATGGCAACGAGCAGGCCCTTGGTCTCCTCGCGCTGAAGCTCCTCGTGATTGAGCAAACGGTTGAGAATAAGTGTTACGTCCATAATTGTTTATATATTTAATTGTTTGTATTTTTATCTACCGCTATTCATTGTAGCCTGTTCTTTCTGTCTCCGTTCCACACTATATTATATAATGTGGACTTGCCGGGACTCCTGGCCCTAATGAAAATAGGCCTGTCGTAAGAACGGCAGGCCTATCGGTTTATCTCGTTGGAGCATCCACACGGCTTAGCGACTCACGACTATTGAAATCTTGAGCTTCGCCACCACCAATATGCAGACACCTGATTCTTCATTGCTTTTGTTATGATTACTGCCGCAAAGGTACATAAAAACTAATAAACTGCAAACTTTTTAGTTAAAAAAGTGTTTTTTTTCTTGTTTTACTTGCAGATATTGAAATCTTGGTATATATTTGCCGCAGATATGTTTCGCCACTCATGCGAAGCTGTTTTTTCTTGAGGTTGGTAGCGTCCTGCACCAACCTCTTTTGGTGAAAACCCGCCGCCAGCCGCTCAAGCACGGACACAAGTTGTCTTTTTGTCGTCGACAGGCACCAAGCTGAACATCCTTCCCGCCGCACGCACAAATCGGCACGGAGCCAAAAATAATCGGGAGAAGCAACCTGTTTATTTGACCAATCTTTGTATCTTTGCAAAGAACGAACCTTAAAAACATACATCCATGACCCTCAGACGACTGCTCTCTCTCGCCGTGGCGGCACTCGTGAGCGCCACTGCAATGGCCCAGCGCCCCGGCGACGTGCTCGACGCCGCACGCAAAGCCAACCGTTACTTCATGACCAAATATGCCGACCCGACGCGCCCCACCTACGTGCGCAAGGTGAGGCCCAGCAGCCTCTGGACGCGTGCCGTCTACTATGAAGGGCTGATGGCTCTGCAGGCCGTCGACCCGCAGGAGGCCTATGTGGACTACGCCATGCGTTGGGCCCGCTTCCACCAGTGGACACCGCGCAACGGTGTCGCGACAACCGATGCCGACGACCAGTGCTGCGGACAGACCTACGTAGATCTGCAGCCCCACTGCAGCGGTGACGGCAACGACCAGCTTGCGGCCGTACGCGAGAACCTCGAACGGCAGATGGCCACGGGGCGCCACGACTACTGGTCGTGGGTGGACGCCATACAGATGGCCATGCCGCTCTATGCGCAGATGTACCGGCGGACGGGCGATGAACGCTATCTCGACTATGCCATGGACTGTTACCGCTGGACGCGCAACGAGTGTGGCGGCGGATGCTTCAACGCAAAGACCGGCCTGTGGTACCGCGACAAGGATTTTGTGGCGCCCTATCGTGAGCCCGACGGGCAGGAGTGCTACTGGAGCCGCGGCAACGGATGGGTCTATGCCGCCCTTGTGCGTGTGATGGACCAGCTGAGCACCAAGGACAAACGATACAGGGAACTCAAGAACGACTACCTGGCCATGAGCCGCGCCATCCTCGCATGCCAGCGCGAGGACGGTCTGTGGAACGTGAGCCTCCTCTCATCCCACTATGCCGGGCCGGAGCTCACGGGCACCGCGCTCTTCCTCTATGGCATCAGCTGGGGCATCCGTCATGGCCTACTCAAGGCCAAGACCTACCGTCCTGCGGCCGACCGAGCCTGGAACGGCATGGCCACGACGTGTCTCCACGCCGACGGTTTTCTGGGATACGTGCAGGGCACGGGCAAGCAACCCTCCGACGGACAGCCGGTCACCTACACCTCCGTGCCCGACTTCGAGGACTTCGGCACCGGCTGCTTCCTGCTCGGCGCATCCGAATATTACACGCTTCTGCTTAAATGACGAACTTGGAATGTGTACTCGAATATGCATCACCGAAGGATAGGGGGTTCATCATCAGAATTGTATTGATGGTTGTCGTGAAAGAAAAACAATCCCTACAAATAGCTATATATCAAAAAGATTGCTTAACTTTGCCTGCGGTAAAAACAAAATTACTCAGTGCATTGAGTAATTTTACTCAGTAAGAAGCAAAGCTCCCCCTCACCGTTTTTGTTTTGCGAATATTGGAAGTGCCCGGATTACAGTCTTCCCGTTAGATGTGTTGAAGGATGCATAACATTGCCGGTAGCCACTTTTTAAGGCCAGTTCTCTGAGTTCAGGAACAGGCTGGACCATAATGAAAATAAAGTCGGGTTTTCTGGTTCTGACAGCCAGCTCACGTTCTTTTGTCATTTCCGCATTAGCGCCGCTTTGCTTGGCCCAGTATTTGCATGCCGGCAAAGCGCGCGTGAGTAGCCCTTGGCCATAGTCGTTGGCTGAGAAGAAAATCTTGGGATGCTTTTTCTTTGCCATTATTTTCTGAATGGCATCCCATTCAGCTTGTTCCTTTGATGGGGTGAACACAAAACGTTCCTCATGCATGTTGAAACCTATGCCTCCAATATAAATTGCAACAGAAACGGCAAAGCAAACCCATGGCGAGGTCTTGCTTACAAAGGCCGAGCTTTTGCCAATGATGAACGCAAAAAGAAAAACAAGGAAAGGAACGACAGTGCTGCAATAATGCAATCCTGTTGCCTTCAGTTCCAGGAACAAATAAAAAGGAACATAAGCCAGCACCAACCAGAATGACATGCGAAAACCATGGCAATAAGCTACAATACCCAAAAGCGCAGCCAGCAGCATCGTTGTCTTGAATATCGCATAGATGCCACCGAAAAGCAAGTCTGCAAGCCGCAGGAACATTCCTGAAGAATAGTCGCTGTCTGTAATCAAGAAAGTGTTTACGAAATATTCGTGAACGAAAGCACCCATATTGCCACTGACCGTGAAATATATGGCAAATGGCAGGATGGCGACAACCATTCCTAAAAATCCGAAAACAATTCCTCTATACGATTTGTTGCGAAGCGACAGGCCGGCGACAATGATAGCCATTCCGCCCATCATGAAGAAATAGTTCCACTTGACCAGAAGGCAGTAGGCCATGCAGACACCAAGGAGAAATGCGGTCTTAGACAATTTACCCCCCCCACAAGCGCAGAGCAGGTGAGATATATTCCGCCACAGATAGCTGGCATGCAGAAGTCTTCGGCGCGCACCTCTGTATGGAAAATCCTACAGAAGAAGCATGCTGACACGCATGCCACAACAATCATCGAATGGCGTTTCGGGAGTTTTAGTCTGCATGTTTGCCAAACGAAAAAGAAAGTGAAAGTATATGCAATGACACTGAGCCAAAACACACCCGTATAGGATGTTGGCGTGAGCAGATAGCCAATGCCGTAAATAAGCCAGAGAAGTGGGCCTTTGGAGTCGGCAAAGTCTACATAAGGTTTCATTCCTTCCATCCATGCTTTGCCGGCGGTAAAAAACCACGATGAGTCGCAACGTCCCCCAAACGGATGCATCAAGGGCGAGTCGGGCGAAAGCAACAATAGTATGATGAATGAGAATACGAAGAGCATGCTCCATTTCAGAAACTTGTTGCTACGGGATGACATGAGTGGTTGAAGGGTAAACATCTGATAATTGTTTGAATTATGGGAATATCAATTGTTCGTTAAAAATTGGAGTTAAAGGCTAAACCGTTTTGCACTGGCTAGCCAGACCATGTTGGTTGTGCAAAGTTTATAAATTTTCTTTGTCTGTGCAAGTTATTTGAAGAAATTATGCAGCTATGCCGTGTTTCGTGGCGTAAGCAGGACACTCAGGCAAGACCTACCGTCACATCGGCACCACCGACTACAAGATGCGTTTCGACTATCTCCGCCTCTTCATGGGAACACGCTACGCTGCCTTCAACTATCCCACCAAGAAAACGGGCGGCTACGTCACGTTCACTCTCTCGCCCGACAACAACCGGTGAGGGCCGAGGCCACCCGAAAGCACAAGTCCCCTGAGCCGCGACCATAGTGCCCCGACAGGTAGGGCGCTGCAATTTGTCGTATGATTTCCGAAAAAGCAGGGTTATATGGGGATGTCAATCTGGAGCGCGGCAGGGTGCATTCAGGGCGGCGAAAGATAGAATTGTCAGCGAAAATGTCGATGGCGGATAGGAGGAATGTATCGAAAGACGGCGAATCGTGTCGCGGCTGGTGCCTCATTGACGCTCGGTGTGATGCCTATGAAGAGTCGATACGGTATCTTTCGATGATTGATAAGACACCTTTCGCAAGAGCGGAAGTGCGCACAGCGTTTGAATTTGCTGTCTGCCGCTTGTAACAGACGGGAAATCAAGACTTTGCGTAAACGCTCGTCAGAATCGCGTATTTGCGGACATGCGCATGCTTCGTTGCAAATACGCGATTCTGAGAGCGGTTGTTGTTCGATATTTTACTTAGTCAAGTTTCAGATTTAACCAAAGCGAGCTGTGCTCAACGTGATTGCTTGCCCTGGGCTAAGTAGTTATTGGGCTTTCAGCCCGCACAAGCGACAAAGTCGAGCGCGGCCCGCACTAATTAAGCCCATCAAACACGTTGTACCTATATCCAAAACTTATATAAATAATTGCTAAATAGGACTAAAGGAAAGCGGGTTTCGGCTGAAAAACTTGCATATGTCAACTATTCTTACTACCTTTGCACCGAATTTAGGAAACGGCACAATCTCCCATTGCTTTTCGGGGCAGGTTTTGCCGAAGTAGTCAACAGGCATCCAGGCTCAACGATGATGCTCATTATTTGCAATGTTGAAGCCGCGGGACCAATGACCATGGATATGCTCAGAGCATTGGACAGAGCCCTTGTTTCGCCCAGCCAATGCAGCCCAGGTGCCATAAAACAAACAACATGAAGCTTGCAACTAAGAGAAAGAAGATTGTATTGACATTATTATTATTGACGCTCCCCTATGCCCTGTTTGCAGCAGGCGAGAGCACCTCTTCGCAACAGACGGACTGGTCTCCAGTGATGGACGCCATCATCCAAGTGGAGAGCGAAGGTAACAACCGCGCCGTGAGCGGCAACTCCGTGGGCGCCATGCAGATTACACCCATACTGGTGGCCGAGTGCAACCGCATCCTGAAACGGCGCAAGAGCAAGAAGCGCTTCACACTGAAAGACCGTTTCAGTCTGGCCAAGTCGAAGGAGATGTTTCTCCTCATCCAGTCGTTCCACAATGTGGAAAACGACATCGAGAAGGCCATACGCTCCTGGAACGGAGGCTTCCACTACTCCATCCGCACCACGCAGAGGTATTATGAGAAGGTGATGTCGCACCTGGCCAAACGGCCCTGACAGACAGCCGCCCGATAACCCAAGCGCCATGCCCGCAACCTGCGGACATGGCGCTTGGCCGTGTAGTATGCATCCCTGCGCACCGTGCACAGGCCGTACTCTGACGCCGTGCAGCATCCGAAGGCCCGACACAAGTTAATATTTATTATTTTCCGGCGGCAACCACACAATAATAAAACGCTAATCGTTAACTTTGTGCCGAAAAGACGGCATCGCCCCCGCCCCTACAAACACTATCAGATAACGACAAATGGCATTATCCAACATCGAGAAGCACTACAACAAGCACCCCGAAGACCTGCGGCTGCAGCGCCGGCACGGCATCGTGGAGTTTGAGACCACCATGTACCACCTGCGCCGTCTCGTCAAGCCCGGACAGCGACTGCTCGACATCGGGGCGGGAACGGGGCGCTACACATCGGCACTCATGGCCGAGGGCTACGAGGTGAAGGCCGTCGAACTGGTCAAGCGCAACATCGACGTGTTTCTCAAGCGGGAGCCGACGGCAGACGTGACGCAGGGCGACGCGCGGCACATGCCTTTCCTGCCCACCGGCATGGCCGATGCCACTCTGCTGCTCGGACCGCTCTATCATCTCTTCGGCGACGAGGAGAAGGTCAAGGCTCTCAATGAAGCCAAACGCGTGACGAAGCCCGGCGGACTGATCTTCGTGGCTTACCTGATGAACGAGTACAGCATCCTCAGCTATTGCTTCGACGAGGACCGCATCGGGGGACTGATGGAGCGCGGCGCCGTCGATGCCGACTTCCACATACAGGCCCAGCCCGACGAGCTCTACGACTATGTGCGGACCGACGACATCGACCGCCTCAACCGCATGGCCGGACTGGAGCGCGTCACCATCTTCTCGCCCGACGGACCGTCCGACTACATGCGCACCCGTCTCAACCGCATGAGCGACGACACCTTCGCCCGTTTCCTCGACTATCAGAAGCGCGTCTCCGAGCGCCCCGACCTCATCGGAGCAGGAAGCCACGTGGTGGATGTGGTCAGGCAAAAGCCCTGATGAGACCGAAAATACAAAAAGTTATGCCCGCAAAGAAGATTAGCATGCGATTTTCTTTTGCCGTTCAATTATTATTTGTACTTTTGTCTCAAATTTATATCTAATTCGTAACATAACAATATGTACAGAACGAATACTTGCGGAGAGTTGCGCCTCTCCGACGCCGGCAAGGAAGTGACCCTGGCCGGATGGGTACAGCGCACGCGCAAGATGGGCGGCATGACCTTTGTCGACCTGCGCGACCGCTATGGCATCACGCAGCTGGTGTTCAACGAGAGCGACGACAAGGAGCTCTGCGACAGCGCCAACAAGCTCGGACGCGAATACTGCATACAGGTGGCAGGCAAGGTGTCGGAGCGTGAGAGCAAAAACGACAAGATGCCGACAGGAGACATCGAAATCATCGCCACGAAACTGACTGTGCTCAGCCCCAGCCTCACACCGCCCTTCACCATCGAAGACAACACCGACGGAGGCGACGAGCTGCGCATGAAATACCGCTACCTCGACCTGCGCCGCGCCGCTGTGCGCAAGAACTTGGAGCTGCGCCACAGGATGACCATCCTTATCCGCAACTTCCTCGACAACAAGGACTTCATCGAGGTGGAGACACCCGTGCTCATCGGTTCCACACCTGAAGGCGCCCGCGACTTCGTGGTACCCTCACGCATGAACCCCGGACAGTTCTATGCCCTGCCGCAGAGCCCGCAGACGCTGAAGCAGCTGCTGATGGTGGCCGGTTTCGACCGCTACTTCCAGATAGCCAAGTGCTTCCGCGACGAGGACCTGCGCGCCGACCGCCAGCCCGAGTTCACACAGGTCGACTGCGAGATGTCGTATGTCGACCAGGACGACGTCATCAACCTCTTCGAGGATATGTGCTGCATGCTCTTCAAGGAGATACGCGGCATCGACCTGCCCCGTCCCCTGCAGCAGATGACATGGCATGAGGCCATGCGCCGCTTCGGCAGCGACAAGCCCGACCTCCGCTTCGGCATGGAGTTTGTCGAGCTCAAGGACGCATTCCAGGGAAAGGGCGATTTCAGCGTGTTCAACGAGGCTGCATATATCGGCGGCATCTGCGTGCCCGGCTGTGCAGACTACAGCCGCAAGCAGCTCAACGAGCTCACCGACTTCGTGAAACGTCCGCAGGTAGGTGCACAGGGACTGGTATTCATCAAGTACAACACCGACGGCTCCGTCAAGAGCTCGGTCGACAAGTTCTACACTGCCGAGACACTCGCCGAAATCAAGGAGGCAATGGGTGCCAAGGACGGCGACCTCGTGCTCATCCTCTCGGGCGACAACGCCAACAAGACACGCATACAGCTCTGCGCCCTCCGTCTGGAGATGGGCGACCGTCTCGGACTGCGCAACAAGGACGACTTCAAGTGTCTGTGGATTGTCGATTTCCCGCTCTTCGAGTGGAGCGACGAGGAACAGCGCTTCATGGCCACACACCACCCCTTCACCATGCCCAACCCCGACGACATCGCCTTGCTCGACGAGCATCCAGGAGAGGTGCGCGCCAAGGCTTACGACTTCGTATGCAACGGCGTGGAGGTCGGCGGCGGCTCGCTCCGTATCCACGACACGCAGCTGCAGGAGAAGATGTTCGAGGCACTGGGCTTCACGCCCGAGCGTGCCGAAGCACAGTTTGGCTTCCTCATGAACGCCTTTAAGTATGGCGCACCGCCTCACGCAGGTCTGGCCTTCGGTCTCGACCGCTTCGTGAGTCTGCTCGCCGGCCTCGACAGCATCCGCGACTGCATTGCGTTCCCGAAGAACAACAGCGGGCGCGATGTGATGCTCGACGCTCCGGGTGAGCTCGACGCCAAACAGCTCGAGGAACTGAAACTCGAGATCAAACAAGAAAGCTAAGCAATAATCAATATCACAATTATTTATTCATTAGGTTAAAGCCGAGGTCGGCTCGTGAGGGTAGACCGAAGCATAGTTTCAAGCTGCGCGAATCGTCTATCCCCCCCCGGTTTGCGTGGCAGTTAAGGACGGCCAACGTAAAGTGTTTCGTTTGGCCGTTCTTTTTTTGTAGCCGTGAGAAAAGAACATGGCACGATTTAAGCCAAGGATCATTGGCAATTATAGGAGTCCGGTAAAAAAACTCATGTAATGTTGTAATATATTGAATGTCTCTTCGTTACAAAGATTATTGATACCCCAGTTCGGGATAACGTTCTCCTTTGAAAAATGTCATTACGTTATCAAATA
>CAVDNW010000028.1:0-38935 GCA_963610435.1 Oscillospiraceae bacterium
TATAGTGACTATCCCTAAAAAGCAAATCAAGCACGCTATATGACCGTTTCGGAAATCAGTAAATAAAAAAAATAATCTTGGTTCAGGACAAGAAGATATTCGGCGGTTTTAGTTCGAACACGGATTCCACGGATTAAACGGATAGGGCTACGCCCGTGTTCGCAACATGCCACGCAATCAACATCCGTGTTATCCGTGAAATCCGTGTTCGAAAATATGGTGCAATCTTGAAGCATTTTGACCCGAATGTAAAGTTCCGTCCTTAAATCGAGTAGGAGGAAAACGAAGTGGTTTTCTTCCTACTCAATCATGTAATTCCCGCTATTAGGGCCTACTGGGAGTTGCACCCGTTAGACAATGCTCATGCCGAGCGTACACAAAAAAGGCCGGCTCACGATGAGTGAGCCGGCTTTCTGTTGTCGGATGTTTCTCCCCCCTCCGAGGGAACATCCTGTTCCCGGAAAGGGCCGTCAGTGGCAAGGTCCGGGAACGGATGACGTTACCGTCAGCGTGTGGTTATGCTGACCGATGAATGGTTAGATGCTCTGGAGGAACTTGATGACAGCTGCGCGGTCTTCCTTCGACGCATTGTAGAAGTTGAGGGCCGACGAGTAGGCGTGGCTCTTCTTGCTGTACATGTGCCAGAGGATGGCCTCCTCCTCGCTCTTGGCGCGGCAGTCGTGCAGACGGTCCGCAGCACCCGTGTTGACACGCTCCAGTCCGCGTCCCCACAACGGTGTGGTACGGCACCATGATCCGTGGAGGTCGTTCTTCATGTAGAGCTTGTGCTGCACGAAGTCAGAATAGGGATAGATGGTCTGGTTCTGGAAGCGGGGCAAAGTCTTTCCGACAAGCATCTCCGGCATCCAGTAGTTGTCATCGGTTGTCTGCCACTTGGCGCGGTGGCAGCTGGTGCAGCCCCACTGGTTGAAGAGGGTCTTGCCGCGCTGCACGTCAGCGTCGTTGAGGTTGCGCGCACGGGGGATAGCCAGTCCGCGGTGCCACACCATGAAGGCATAGAACTGGTCGGCCGACTGCTCGGCCGCGAACTTGTGCCAGGGGTTGTCAAACTGGTTGGTTCCGGGACGCAACAGGTTGTAGACGCAGGCACGGATGCTGTCGGTCGTACCGTCGCCATAGTAGGGCGAGGTTGGGTCGGCCTTGATTTTGGCGATCACATCATCGTCCTCGCTCATGGCCTTGGCCCAAGCGTTGGTGGTGTAGAGGTAGGGACGGTCGGGACGCGACACGTTGGGGATGTTCCACACGGCGTTGGCTCCGTTGGCGTCGGCCAGCACGGCACGGGTCAAGGCGTAGCTGTAACGCTTCAGGGCCGTCGACTTTCCGCTCACGGTCTTCTCTCCGTTGATATACTGTCCGTTGCCCACATTGTAAAGGCTGCCGAACTTGGAACCGTCGTAGAACGTGCTGTTGATGTACTCCGAAGGGTCGAGGCCGGCACTCACGAAGTACTTGTACTCTTTCTCGTACTGGGCTTTGATGGAGTCCTCGGGGATGGCATCGATGAGACCAACACCCTGCAGACCGATGGTCGACTCGATGCGGACGGCATAGTTGGTGGGCATGGGGCTGGTGTGGAAGGCACTCTGGTCCACGTGCACCTCGGGATACTGCAGCTTAGGCATGGCCGTGCCGTCGGGATAGGCAAAGTAGCCGTCCTTCATGTGCTGTGCCCAAACGTCGTTCTTGGCCTCGCCAGCGCCCAGCGTGAGCCATGTGAAGTGTACGCCCGACTCCTCGATGGGAGCCTTGAAGGGTTCTGTGGCCTGCGTCTGCGGCATGCCGGTGACCTCACTGATGAAGGCTCCGTCGTTCGACAGACCGTCGGAGTTGTCGGCGTCAGCGCCCGTGGGGTGATAGATGGCGAGCAGATAACCGTTGCCGTTGCCGTACTTGGTGGTGTACTGGTTAAACCACATGCCATGACCGTAGTTGGGGTGGCAGTCGAGACATGAGATGCGCACGCTGGCCGGACCGAGACCCTTGAACGCACCAGTATTGACCGTATACTGGCGCTCCATGACCTGTTCGCCCTGGAAGAAGAGGTCAAAGAATGTCTTGTTGTCGGAGACGACCGGTGCCTCGTCGGAGAAGGCGTTTGAGCCCACGTTGTCGGTTGTTCCCAGTTCTCCGCCGGGCAGCCATTCGCTGGCGTCGAAGTTGCCTACTGTCTTGCCGATGTAGGCAGCCTCGTCGGTGCGCGTTGTGTTGTTGTCGTCATCGTGACAACTGCTTAGCGTCACGGCCGCTGCCGCTGCGAGGAGCATGAATTGGGGTTTCAGAATCTTGTTCATAGAGTAATGTTATTAAGCCCACCAAACGCGGCCACTCGCAAATGGATGTGAATGGCCACGTTGTGGGAATGATTGTATAAGATTTGCTAAATTAGCAGTTTTACTTCACAATGATATTCTTGGAACACCATGTGGCAGCCAGCTTGAGTTGCTTGTTGAGTGCCTCCACTGCGTCTTTGCAAGTACCGACCTGGTCGTTGCCGGGATCGTCGATGAAGGCAATACCGCTGTTCTTGGCCTTCTCGAGAGCGCTGATGGCGTTGTTCAGGGCATTGTTCAGGGCGTTGTACTCAGGATAGTTCTTCTTCATGAAGGCCATGATTGAGTTGGTGGAAGGAGTGCTGACCGTCTCTGTACCGCGCATGCCGTAGAGAGAGTTCTTGATGGAGTAGATGTTGTCCTGATAGTCCTGGAAGGAGTTCTTGCTGTAGGGTGACTCGATGTAGTCGGCTGCATCCTCGCCTTCTTCGCCTTGCTCGGGCTTGCCGATGGCTACGCGGTAAGCCTGGCCGAGCTTCTGGGTGTATACTTCCTGACAGATGTTGGAGCATCCGCCATCGAAGATGTTGTTCAGGTTTACAGGCCATGACACGAAGAGGCTTGTGGTTAGGCCGACCGTCTTCACAGCCTCGCCATAGGACACGCCAGCGCTGGTGAGTCCATCAAAGCGTGAGGCCATGAGTGTCCACTTGGCGTTCTGAGTCAGGTAGTTCTTGAGAGCTGCATCGGCTGTCCATTCATAGGCAAGCAGTGTGGTCATGTTGTGGAGGTCACCTGCAACAGCGGCTGCAAAGGCAGCCTCCTGCACAGTCTTCACGGTTTTAAGTTTGGCTTTGTTCTGCTCAACGTTTTCTCCCTTGGAGTTCAGGCCTTCGCCGTCCTCATACTCGGCGTTGAAAGCACCGATCGTGCGGTTGGCTCCCTTGCGGAAGAGAACAAACTCCAGGCCATGGAAGCCCATCGTGGAGCCGAAATTGTCGTTCTGGAGGTAGACGAACGAAGCAGCGTTCTCGCCTGTGATGCCTTCGATGACTTCGGGGTCGGTCAGAGCATTTGCGAGCTGCGTCTGGTCGAGAGGCCATGAGTCGATATGCGGGTCAATCTCGTCGTTGGAGGCTGCGCCATAGAGGAAAGCCTCGCTCTGCTCCCAGTACTTGCGGGCTTGCTTGAAGGCGGTGCAGGCAGCGTCGATGTCGGTCTGTGTCAGTGTGCCGGCCACTCGCTTTTTATAGAGGTTTTGGCATGCTTCGTCAAGCCGGGCGGCTGCACTCTGCAGGTCTCTGTAAGTGGGATTTACGACATCGTCGACATACTGTGCGACGATGTTCTCCAGCTCAGTAGCCTGAACCTCCACGGTCTTGTCCTCACTTTCGTTGTCACTGCATGATGAGAAACCAAGGCTCATCACTCCAGCTGCTGCGAAGAGCAGCGCATAGTGGAAAATCTTTTTCATTTGCGTTATTTTGTTCTATGATGTTTGTTCTATGATGTTTGTGGTCTTTGCGGCTTAGAGGAAGAAGCCCTCGTAGGCCACGCCGATGTTGATGGCGGGCTCGTCGTTGTAGTCGCTCTTGAGCTTGCGGTAGTTGTACTCGGCTTTGATAGCAATCTGCGGGATGGGATAGTAGTTGACACCCGCCGCGAAGATGTTCTTGTTGGTCCACTGCTTGGTGGTAGCGTGGATGTAGGAATCGTAGTACTCATAGTGCCCGAAGACATAGAGCTTCTTGTTGTCGCGGCGCAACTTGGGTATCTGTGAGAAGATGTCGTAGCCCACCTCGACCATCGTTGCGATGGCATGGCTGCCGAAATACTTGCCGTTTCCTCGCTCGTAGGGCGTCACGCCGCTCTGCGCCGTGTTGGGGTAGGTGAACTGGGTGATGCGGTTGGCGTCGGAGACGTAGCCGTAGTCGACGTTGCCACGCGCAATCCAGTTGTGTGCCTTGTAGGTGAAGTCAAAGCTGCCGAGGTAGACGCTACCCTTGATTTCCTTGTTCGTGCCGTACTCCATGTCGTGGGGCACGCTGTTGTGCATGGCCTGTCCGTAGTAGCCGCTGATGGCGAGGCGCAGGCCGGGTATGCTGTAGTTGTCGATGCGTGCCATCACACCGTACTTGTTGGCCGGCTCAAACTCGAAGGGGCTGTGGGGGCCGTTCTGTATCCAGTTGGCGCGGCTGAAATGGAAGGCATCGAGGCCAGCGATGAACTGTGCTTCGTAGCGCCAGTCCTTCACGCGTCCGAAGAGGCTCACGCCCGTCTGGTGCCAGGTGGAGGGCAGGATGGTGTTCTCGCCCTCGGGACGGTAGACGGTGAAGAAATTGAGCGGCTCGTGGTGGGCGTTGACCAGTCCGAAGGGCACAACGATGTGTCCGGCGCGGATGTTGAGAGCGCGTGAGAACGACTTCTGCAGCCAGAACTGCTCGAGCTCTACCTCGCCGCCTTTCTCCTGCTCGTTCTCGAACTCTACGGCTTCGTCGGCCTCGTATTCGATAGAGGAACCTGTGCCGCCGTGTTCAAACTCGATCTCCGTACCCATGGTCCAGCCCTTGCCGAAGTCGTAACCGAGATAGATTACGGCATGGGGGATGTCGAAGCGTCCATGACTGGGATCGTTCTTGTAAGAGGAGGGTCTGCTGTAGCGGTTGCCGTTGTCGCTGTAGAAATTGCGGCTGAAGGCTGCCTCGCCGTAACCGCCGACGCTCAGGCGCTTGCCGTTGGCGTGGTTCATCACAGAGTCGGCGGCGCTTTCCTGCGCCTGTGTTGCCGTGAGGCCACCGAGGAGCATCAGTCCTGTGAGCAGTCCTAATTTCATTGTGTTCATTTATCCTTTATACTTTTTGTTTTGTCATCCGGTCCCGCTGCCTATTATATGCCGGGGCAGGATTGATTTTCGGGTGCAAAGTTATCAATTATACTTTTTTTGCACAATACCCAAAAAACACGAAAATGAGGCTCGGAAGAGGTACGGGGTCATCATAAATTGTTGTTAGTTTTGGCAGAAAAGTTTGTCGCGCATTTCGGGCGAAATAGCTTGTCGCAAAAGGCTTTCAGCCCGGCTACGGCCGTGCGAACGGCCAGCGGTCGGGGCATGGATGCCCTTTCGGGGCACGAAAGATGCCGGATGGCAGCACGGGAGCTGCCCTATCGCGTGGCGGTCGGGCACCTATCATGGCTCGATAAGGCATCAATGATGATGAATGGCCATGGCTCTTGGGCTTGTTTTTCAACCCCGTACCTTGCTGAGCGCTGAAATACAACAGGTTGCAAAAACCGCCGATTTTTCGCGTATTTCGGCCGAAAATTTGTTTTGTTGAAAAGAAAAGCCGTTTGGGGATGTAGTTTGTCGCGCATTTTCGCGATTCCTCCATGGCGGTGCGGAAGGCGGGGATGGGTGGCGAAATCACGTGGACGAAGGGGCGAAACGAAAAAAGTGCAGCTCTCCGGTTGCAATCCTGCGGTCAAAGGGCAGCCCGAAGCCCGCTGGGGGCTGGGAGTGTGGCCTGTTGTCTGCCAAGGAAGGTAACCGTCACTGCACTTTTCGAAAGGTGTGTGGGGTGTCTCTTTTCTCGTTTGCAAAGGTACGCAGGAAATCGCAGCACGGCAATACCTATTAGTGGGTAATCGGAGGCCATCATCATAAGTAGGTATTTTCCGGTGCGGTGGTGAAAAAGTGGCCGCAAAACGTAGCCAGTCTGCTCAAAAAATGTTTAACTTTGCAAATGTATTATATAATAAAAGGTGTAGAAGATGAAAAATCAGAAGATGTACGAACCCGACGACAAGCTCATCAGCATCATCGGTGACAACTATAACATCCTGCAGGCACTGGGCTGCTTCGGCATCAGCCTGGGCTTTGGAGACAAGACGGTGCGCGAGGTGTGTGAAGACCAGCACGTGGACACCTACACCTTCCTCGCCGTGGTCAATTTCACCATCAACGGATACCGCGGATACGACGACGCCTACCGTCTATCGGTGCCCACGCTGCTGAAGTATCTGAAGGCCTGCCACGCCTATTACATCGACTTCGAGCTGCCCTTCATACGGCGCGAGCTGGAAGACGCACTCGACGAGAACGACAACCTTGCCCGCCTCATCCTCAAGCTCTATGACGATTATGCCCACAGCATCATCAACCACATGCGCTATGAGGAGAAGACCGTGTTCCCATACGTGGAGAAACTGGAGACTGGCGAGGCGCCGAAGAACTACGACATACACACGTTCTCGAAACACCACGAGCAGACCGACCAGAAGCTCAAGGAACTCAAGAACATCATCATCAAGTATCTGCCCTCCGACGGACTGCACAACAACCAGCTCTCGGCAACACTCTACGACATCTACAACTGTGAGGACTGGCTCGCCCAGCACACCGAGGTGGAGGACCACATCCTCATTCCCGCCATACGCGAGCTGGAACGGCGCAGCAAGCAGGACGATGTGTCGGTGAAGATATCCAACATGATCAACCAGAACCCGGAGGCCCAGGAGAAGCTTTCCGACCGCGAGAAAGACGTCATCGTGGCACTGGTGCAGGGCATGAGCAACAAGGAGATAGCCGACCACCTCTGCATCTCGATCAACACCGTCATCACCCACCGCCGCAACATCGCACGCAAGCTGCAGATACACTCGCCCGCCGGACTGACCATCTATGCCATCGTCAACAACCTGGTGGACATCAGTACCGTGAAACTATAAAATTGAATGATGGTATACCCAGCCCCGTAGGGGCGACATTCTATAGCGTAGGGGCTCGCCCCTACGTTTCAGGATTGTATTTTTCCTTTGCCCCTGTAAGGGGCGCATAATTCATAGCATGAGGTTGAAATATGCGCCCCTTATAGGGGCAATCCACCATACAGGGCTTTCATTGCTTGCATCTTTCTGGATACCTGATAGAAACTCACGTATCTCACCTTCACTTACAGCAGCGGCGCAAGCAGGTGGGCGAACCATCCGCGGAACCGTTGCCAGGGCGTGCGCCACTTTTTCCATGTCTCGGGCGTCAGCAGGAAGGAGTCGCTGCGCTCCGCGTCGAAGAGACGGTCGAGCTCACGCGTGGTGCAGGAGTCGGCGATGACGGCATTCTCCTCATAGTCCCACGACAGGCTGCGGGCATTGAGGTTGGCCGAGCCCACAGTGCAGAAGCGGCCGTCGACCATGATGACCTTGGTGTGGTGGAAGCCCGGCCTGTACATCCACACGGTGCAGCCGTGCTTCATGAGCTGGTGGGCATTGTAGAAGCCGCAGTCGGGCGTCAGCGGGATGTCGCTCCGTACCGACAGCATGATCTCTACCTTCACGCCACGCTCGACGGCCTTGCGCAGGGCCCGCTTGATGCTATGGTTAAGCGTGAAGTAAGGGTTGATGAGCTTGATGCTGTCTTGGGCCATGCGGATGGCCTGGGTGTAGAATTCGCGTATAATCTTGTTTGACGTGTGGGGCTCGCGGTTGATGATGCCCACCAACTTCTTGCCTGCCGTCGGGCTGCCGTCGGGCTTCAGACCGTGGAAATAACTGGTGTCGCCCAGCCCGCGGTAGTATTGCGGTCCGTGGACGTTCTGGCGTGTCACCTTGTTCCACATGCGGAGGAAAATGCGTTGCAGGGTGTTGACCTCGGTACCCTCTATGCGGCAGTGCATGTCGTGCCACTCGCCCACCTGCTGCGTCCCCTTGATGTAATAGTCGGCCACGTTCATACCGCCTGTGTAGGCCACCTTGCCGTCGATGACCACAATCTTGCGGTGGTCGCGGCTCCAGATGTCGTTGACGAAAGGAAAGCGCACGGGATTGAGCTCGTAGATCTCGATGCCCTGCGCACGGATGGAGTCGAGGTCGCGACGGCGCATGGGCTGGTTGTTGCTGATGTTGCCGAAGCCGTCGAAGAGCAGGCGCACCTCCACACCCGCCTTGGCCTTGGGTGCCAGGTGGCTGATAAGCAGGCGGTTGATGGAGTCGTTCCGGAAATTGAAATACTCCATATGGATGCTCTTCTGCGCTTGGTCGATGGCGCAGAAGAGGTCGTCGAATTTCGCCTGTCCGCTCATGAGCAGCGTCACGCTGTTGTCGCTGGAGAACGAGATGCCCTCTTTCTTCAGGTGGCTGACAATAAGCGAGTCGCTTCGCTGGGCATCCGCTTGCAAGGGGAGGAGCAAGAGGAATGCCAGCGTCAGGCAGCTTAAAAACATGATCATACTCTCAAATTTTTCGTGGCGCGGAACCGATAGCGCGCCTGTAGTCCACGTCGTGTGGCGTAGTGGTGCGGGGCTTTTGTGATGACGGACCGTCTGTCGTGTCGTCATTGGTTGAGCATCGAGGTGGCATAGTTGTCGACGATGCCGAGGAGCTTGCGCCGCTTGTCGCATACCAGCACCGAGTGGATTTTGTAGCGGTGCATGATGCGCTCGATGTCGGAAATCTTGGCATTGGTCGGCACAATCTTCGGGTTGCGCGTCATGATGTCGGCCACTGTGTGGTCGAAGAACTTGGCCTGCCAGCGTTCCATGGCACGGCGGATGTCGCCGTCGGTGATCAGACCTGTGACACAGCCCTCGTCGTCGAGCGATACGCCCAGTCCGAGCTTGCCCTTCGACACGTCGATGATGGCTTCGCCGAGATGCATCTCCTGCGGGACGATAGGCAGGTCGTCGGTGCGCATCACGTCTTCGGCGGTGGTGAGAAGCCGCTTGCCCAGCTCGCCGCCCGGATGGAACTGCGCGAAGTCGCGCGGACGGAAGTTGCGCACTTGCATCAGCGCCACGGCCAGCGCGTCGCCCATGGCCAGCGCGGCCGTTGTCGACGATGTGGGGGCGAGGTTGAGCGGGCACGCCTCATGGGCTGCGAACACCTTGATGTGTACGGTGGAGTATTTGGCCAGCAGCGACTCGGAGTTGCGGCTCATGCCGATGATGGGCACGTGCATGTGGAGCAGGATGGGCACAAAGCGCAGCAGCTCGTCAGTCTGGCCCGAGTTGCTGAGCGCAAGCACCACGTCGTCGGGCGTCATCACGCCCAAGTCACCATGGTAAGCGTCGAGGGGATTAATAAAGAAGGCCGGCGTTCCGGTGGAGGCCAGCGTGGCTGCAATCTTCTGCCCGATGTGGCCGCTCTTGCCGACACCCGTCACGATGACCTTGCCGTGGCAGTGGTAGATGAGGTCGACGGCCCTGACGAAACTTTCGTCGAGCTGGGGAATGAGGTCGAGCACAGCCTGGGCCTCGTCGCGCAGGCATCGCTCAGCATATTTGAGCGACAACGAGAGGTCGGCGTCCGTTATGGTGGAGTTTTGCATGATGTACATTGTGAAACGTGATGAAGGCCGTGTGTCGGCTTTCGGTACTATGCGAGGAGCTGGGCGATGAGACCTTCGAGCTTGTCGAGCTCCAGCATGTTGGCCGCATCGGACAGGCCCTCATCGGGGCGGGGGTGCACTTCGAAGAAATAGCCTGTGGCGCCGAAGGCCTTGGCGGCCAGAGCCATGGACGGCACAAACTTGCGGTCGCCCACCGTCTTGCCGTCACCGGCCGAGGGACGCTGTACGCTGTGGGTGCAGTCCATGATGACCGTGGGGACTATCTCCTTCATGTCCGCTATGTTGCGGAAGTCCACCACGAGGTTGTTGTAGCCGAAACTGTTGCCCCGCTCGGTGAGCCACACCTCCGTGGCACCGCTGTCGAGGGCCTTCTCCACGGGGTAGCGCATGTCGCGGCCTGAGAGAAACTGGGCTTTCTTGATGTTGACCACCTTGCCGGTCTTGGCGGCAGACACCAGCAGGTCGGTCTGGCGGCAGAGGAAGGCGGGAATCTGCAGCACGTCGCACACCTCGCCTGCCGGCTGCGCTTGCCATGCCTCGTGGATGTCGGTGGTGAGCCTGAGGCCGTATTTCGACTTCACGTCGGCAAGCATCTGCAAGCCCTTGTCGATGCCGGGCCCGCGAAAGGAACGGATCGAGGTGCGGTTGGCCTTGTCGAACGAAGCCTTGAAAATGATGTCAGTGCCGAGACGGCGGTTGATGTCTGTCAGCGTGGCGGCTACGCTGTCGAGCAGTTCGGCCGACTCGATGACACAAGGGCCGGCAATGAATATTGGGCGCATGAGGTTTCTCCTATTTATTTATTCTTGCAAAGATAGTTAAAAGGCGTTGTATATACGAACAATTAACAATATTTTAACAAACAAAGGTAAAAAACTTGTCAAACGTTTGGAGGGAGAGTGTTTATTCTATACTTTTGCACCGTTTTCGTCTGCCAGGAGGCGCAGCGACTGCGGTTCCCAGACACAATAAGATGAATAGACAGTAAAAGGTAATAGAGGACAATAGAGAACAATAATAGAGACATAAAACAGTATTTGTTAATTTAAACTTTTATTTAAGATGAAAAAGTTATTCATGACTTTGGCAGCCGCTGCCATCGCAGTGAGCGCCAGTGCACAGGTTTATCTTGGCGGTAACGTAGGTATTGCCAGCACCAAGATTGCAGGACAGGACAGCAAGACGACCTACAAGGTCCTCCCCGAGATCGGCTACAAGTTCAATCAGGACTGGGCCATCGGTACGGTCATTGGCTGGGGCAAGGGTACGCCCGTCACCATTGAGGACGCCGACAAAGCAGTAGGTACTTTCGAGGTGGCTCCTTATGTCCGCTACACGGCTCTCCACACCAAGGTGGTCGATTTGTTCATCGACGGCGGCGTTTCTTACAAGCACTACAACGGCACGGGCAATGAGTGGTCTGTCGGTCTGAAGCCCGGCGTGGCCTTCAACGTGAACAAAAACGTGAGCATCGTCGCTCATGCCGGTTTCGTGGGTTACAAGAGCTACAAGCCCAGCTACGACAACGCCAAGAGCAGCAACGCTTGGGGTATCGACCTCGACGGCAACAACCTGTCTCTGGGTCTGTACTGGAACTTCTAATTGCGCCAACAGTCTGCCGGCGGCTCCTCAGCGAGATGCCGGGCAGAGAATATAATATAGTTGCAGGTTTCCTGTGCTCCATCAAGGAGCGTACAGGAAACCTGCAATTTTTTATAGTTGTCCGGTAAACATTGTCCTGGATATCCTCCTCAGAATTTACGGACGGCCGGCTTACTGGGCGGCTTGCTTTCGCAATTGCTCCTCGGCTTCTTCGACAGAGTCGGCGTGCTGGATGGGCGATGTCTTGGAAGGCGGCACGAGATGGGCTGTGTCCGACACGATGTGGATATCGCGTTGCGGGAACGGTATCTCGATGTTGCGGGCGTTGAAGGCATCGTAGACAGCCTCCATGATGTCGCTCTCCGCATAGGTCTGCTTGCGCGAGTCGACCCAAGCCAGTATCTTGAAGTCGACCGAGTTGTCGCCGAAGCCGGCCAGCACCACCTTGATAAATTTGATGTAGCCGGGCTTGTTGAGCGGTTCGACCGCCTCGGTGATGGTCTGCTTGACCTGCGGCACGTTGGTGCCATATGCCACCCCGATGGGGATAATCGACAGCACGTTGCCGTGGTTGCGCGTCAGGTTCTTGTAGTTCTTTGAGAAGAGCTGCGAGTTCTGGAAGGCGATGACCGAGCCGTCGAGCGCTTCGATTGTGGTGGAGGTGTAGGAGATGGTCTTCACCGTACCCTTGGTTCCCTCGATGGAGATGTAGTCGCCCACCTTGATGCGTCCGGCCATGAGCGAGATGCCGTAGTAGAGATTTTCGAGGATATCCTTCATGGCGAAGCCGATACCTGTTGACAGGCCGGCCGAGATGGCCACGATCCACGAATTGTCGATGTTGAAGATCACCATAGTGATGAGCAGCCATGCGCCCCAGATGATGACTTGTATGAAGTTGCGCCACATGGCTATGCGGCTGGTCACCACCTGCGTGCTGGGCTTGCGCTTCTCTTCGCGGGCCTTTGCCGTCTCCCTGTTCGTGAGGTGGTAGTAGAGCACATGGAGCGACACCTTGTTGACATACGAGGCGATGAAGAAAAGTATGGTGGCCTGCACGGCACCCATGATGCTGAATGATATCTTGGTGGTGTCGATGAGGCGGCGGTTGAACAGTTCCCACGAGGTGTCGCTGAGGTTGAAGACATCGGCTGCCCAGTAGATGCTGAGGAGCACGGAGAGCGTGGCGAGGATGGGGGCCACGGCAGCGTAGATGAAGCGGAAGAACCAGGTGCGGCTCACCGGTGTGCTGTCGTCGAAGAAGCGGCGGCTGGGGTGGTTGCCATAACGCTTGAGGAGGTTGGAGAAGCAGGTGATGGTGAGTATGCAGGTGAGTTGCATGGTCCACCAGATGAGCATCTCCACGGCAAGCAGCGTGTAGCCGATGAGCGACGCCACATCACTGGCCAGGAAGATGACAAGCGACACCCAGGCGTAGAACACGTCGGACGAGGGCAGCACGGCTTTGTTGCGCTTGAGTGCCGTCCATTGCCAAACGGTGCTTCCGAGCAGCACGAAGGGCAGGATGATGCTGGTGAGGATGTTGGGGATGAGCACCACGCGGAAGGTGATGACAAGGAAGCAGATGGCCATGATGGGCGCGTAGATGCGCAACCCGTGCCTGATCTGCATGCCGTCGAGGCGTATGAGCAGCGACAGGAGGATGACTCCCATGAGCCACGCATACTCCACGAGCAGGCCCGAGGCCATGATGAGGAAGTTCTGGGCAATCGACACGCGCACCACTCCGAGCGTGGCGGCGAATATGATGACTGTGGCGGCCAGGATGATGCACATGCGCTTGGACCTGAAGCTCTCCTTGGCCTCGTCACCCTCCTTGCCGCCGCCGAGCCAGCGCAGCACGAAGTCGGCCTTGTTGCGCCGCACGAGGCGTGTCACCACGAAGCCCACGACGGCGTAGCCCACGGCAGCGGCCAGCACGCCGTAGAAGGCGATGATGGCGAGCAGCATGAGGATGATGCGGCTGTCCCAGTCGGACTTGTACTTGGTGGTGGGCTTGTATTTCTCCACGACTGTCTGCGTGGTCTCCTTGAGTGCGGTGCGCAGGTTCTCAACGAGTGTCACGATGTTCTCGCCGCTGTTGGTGAAGATGCTGTTCTGTATCTCGCGGTAACGCCTGTTGGCATAGTCGTTGAGATTCTTCAGTCGCTGCTCGGTGACGTTGTATATATTGATATACTGCTGGTTCTGCACGCGGTTCTCGTTGAGCGTCCGCCGTATGTAGATGGCAAGCGTGAGGCAGACGTTGCGGTCCACCTTCGCATTCTCGCTGAGGCTGGAGGTGTACATCGTGCTGAGGTCGGAGATGAGGCTGTCGAAGCGCGCTATCTCCACATCGGCATTCTCCACGTAGGAGCGGAAAGGGCCCACGGTGTTCTTGAACGTCTTGTATTGCTCGGTGGCCTCATGACAGGCGTAGGTCAGGTCGAATACATACCCGTTCTTCTGCGAGTAGAGCATGATAGCGTTCTGCTGGCTCTTGTTCATGGTGGCGAGCAGCTGGCTCATCACCTGCGTATTCTGTTCCTTCTGAGCTCCGTTCTCGTCCTCGAGCTTTTGCCGGTATTCGGTCAGTTCGATGCGCAGCATGGCCAGCGTGCCGGCCAGGTTACGCTCCTTGAGCACGGCTCCGCTGGGCAGTACGGCCAGCAGGAGCAACAGGATGATGATGAGCGATTTCTTGTTCATATGGATAGTCTGTATTTGTCTGCAAAGGTATAAAAAGATTTTCGTATTCGCACGCGTCCGGGTCTGCAAAATGAAGGGGGCTTGCTAGCGGAAGAGCAGAGTAACGAGGGGGATGGTGGCGATGGAGGCCACGGTGGTCACAAACGTGACCTCGGTCATGAGCGACGGGTTGCGCCCGTATTTCATGCAGAACATCGTGCCGAACGATGCCACAGGCATGGCGATGACCACTGTGTTGATGTCGTTGATGGTGTCGTTCACGCCACACAGGCGGAACAGTGCGTAGACCGACACGGGCACCACCAGCAGTCGGAGGGCCGACACAACATACACTTTCGGACTGCCCACAATCTGCCGCAGGGGCAGGCGCGCCATCGAAGAGCCGATGACCATGAGCGCTGCCGGCACGGTGATGGCACCCACCATCGTGACGGGACGCGCCAACATCTCGGGCGTCCGCACGTCCAAGGCCACGATGAGCGCGGCCAGAAAGGCGGCGATCATCGACGGCGAAAAGAGCACTTTGGGGTTGAGCAGTCTGACGCTGTACTCGCCCTTGACGAGCATCACGCCCGCCGTGAAGACGAAAAACGTGTTGGGCATGTTGAGCAGGGCGGCATAGAACACGGCCTCGGGACCGAAGATCGACGAGACGATGGGATAGCCGATGAACCCTACGTTGGCAAACATCAGCGCAAAGCCGACCATGCCCCGCTCGTCGTGGTCGTGTGTGATGAGACGCGGCACCCAGAAACCAAAGATGAGCAGCACGAAATAAGTGAGAAACCCCACGCCCAACAGGGGCAGGATGAGCGTACGGTCAGGCGTGCGGTCGCCCATGACCGACGACAGAATGAGGGCAGGGGCAGTGATATCAATGACAATGGACGAGAGCTTCTGGTCGAACTTGTCGCCCATGTAGCCGAGTTTGCACAACACATAGCCCAGCAAAACGATGATGAAAAGCGTCACCATCACCTGGATATTTTCTATCATGACTTTCTGTTTTTGAACGGTTACAGCCGGGGAAATCCCGTCACGTCACCAACATGCAAAATTACGGATAACGCTTGCAACGGCCAAATATACGCACTTGATACATATCAAGTAATTGCGACCGCAACTATTCCCTGATGCGGCGCAAAATCCCAATGTCATGACGTTGGCCTCGGCTAAAAAAGGTCTCGCGCCGCTTTTGTGCCTCTCATACAGCAGACCCCGTTCTAGTGCTTTGGAGGTTGAAGGGACGAGCTTCCGTGCAACCTAAAGGGCAGTGCGATTTTTTGCCGATTTTTTATGTTAATTTATTGTAATGTTAGCGAAACTTTCGCTACCTTTGCACGCGCTTAAGCACATAACAAAGATTATCTAAAATAACGTTATATTTTTATGAATTTCACTTTGTTGATTACCGTTGTACTGACGGCATTAACCTTGGTTGGCGGCGCCTTCGTCGTGGCCAAGCTTATTGGTCCGCGCTCTTACAATCCGGTAAAAGGTGAGCCCTTCGAGTGCGGTATTCCCACCCGAGGAAGCAGCTGGATGCCTATGAACGTGGGCTACTACCTGTTCGCAATCCTTTTCCTGATGTTCGACATCGAGACCGTGCTGCTCTATCCTTGGGCAGTGGCTGTCAAGCAGTATGTAACGGCAGGAGTCGGCCCCTATGCCCTGGTGAGCATTGGGTTCTTCCTGCTTGTGTTGGTATTTGGTCTGGCTTATGCCTGGAGGAAAGGAGCACTCGAATGGAAGTAAGAAAACCACACATCAAAAGCATTCCTTACGACGAGTTTAAGGACAATGAGACCCTGGAAGACATCGCACGCCAGCTCAATGACGGCGGTGTCAACGTGGTGCTGGGCAGTCTTGACCAGGCCGTCAACTGGGGACGCAGCAACTCGCTTTGGTCGCTGACCTTCGGCACATCGTGCTGCGGCATCGAGTTCATGGCCGTCGGCTGTGCACGTTACGACTTCTCACGCTTCGGCTTCGAGGTGACTCGTAACTCAGCGCGCCAGGCTGACCTCATTATGTGCGCCGGAACCATCACCAACAAGATGGCCCCGGTATTCAAGCGCCTCTACGACGAGATGGCCGAGCCCAAGTATGTCGTGGCCGTTGGTGGCTGCACCATCTCGGGCGGACCGTTCAAGAAGAGCTATAGCGTGGTACGCGGCATCGACGAGATTGTGCCCGTCGACGTCTATATACCCGGCTGCCCTCCGCGCCCCGAGGCTATCCTTTACGGCATGATGCAGCTGCAGCGCAAGGTGAAGGTCGAGAAATTCTTCGGCGGCGCCAACCACAAGATGACAAGCGACGAGAAGGAGACCAGCATGAGCCTCGGCGGACTGCACGGCATCTCCAACGAGAACCTCTCCGGAGCCAAGATCGGCAACAAGGAGCCTATCATCGTCAAGGAGTCGCCCAACAAGGAGACCGTGGCCGAACTCGGCCGCCAGCTCGACGAGCTTGCCAAGGAAGGTGAACAATATAAGGTTAATAAATAAATAAGGTATAAGAAATGAAACTGGAAAACATAGAATTCGGCTTTGACAACTTCCTCGCAGAAATGAAGAAGTTGAAGACAGAGAAGCATTTCGACTACCTTGTCACCATCATCGGTGAGGATTTCGGTCCCGAAGAGGGCCTCGGCTGCATCTATATCCTCGAGAACACCCAGACGCACCAGCGCATCAGCGTCAAGCAGCTGGCCAAGCAGGTCGGAGACGACTATGTGGTGCCCTCGGTCTATCACGTCTGGGCTTCGTCGGACCTCATGGAGCGCGAGGTTTACGATTTTCTCGGCGTGAAGTTCCTCGGGCACCCCGACATGCGCCGACTCTTCCTCCGCAACGACTTTGAGGGCTGGCCGCTCCGCAAGGACTTCGACATGAGTCCCGAGAAGAACAGCTTCCCCATGACCGACGAGCCCGAAAGCGACTGGACATCGGAGTGGAACCTCAGCAAGGAGGGCGAGCTCGTGGAAACCAAGCACCGCCTTTTCGACGACGATGATTTCGTCATCAACTTCGGTCCCAACCACCCGTCCACACACGGTGTGCTCCGACTGCAGACCGTCGTCGACGGCGAGACCATCAAGCACATCTATCCCCACCTCGGATACATCCACCGCGGTATGGAAAAGATGATGGAGAGCATGACCTATCCCCAGACGCTGGCCTTCACCGACCGTCTCAACTATCTCTGTGCCATGCACCACCGCCACGCCCTCGTGAGCGTCATCGAGGAGGCAATGGGCGTCGAGCTCAGCGAACGCATCCAGTACATACGTACCATCATGGACGAGCTGCAGCGCATCGACAACCACCTGCTCTTCCTTGGCACCTGCGCACAGGACCTCTCGGCCCTCACGGCGTTCCTCTACTGCATGCGTGACCGTGAGCATCTGCTCAATGTCATGGAGGAGACCACTGGCGGAAGACTTATCCAGAACTATTACCGCATAGGCGGACTACAGGCCGACATCGACCCCAATTTCGTCGAGAACACCAAGAAGTTCTGCAAGTACATGCGTCCCATGGTGCAGGAGTACCTCGACGTCTTCGGCGACAACGTCATCACCCACAAGCGTCTTGAGGGTGTAGGATATATGAATCTTGCCGACTGCGTCGACTACGGTGTGACCGGTCCTGCCGGACGTGCCGCCGGATGGCACAACGACGTGCGCAAGAACCATCCCTATGCCATGTACGACAAGGTGACCTGGCAGGAAATCACCGGAACAGGAGCCGACTCCATGGAGCGCTACATGATCCATATCCGTGAGATTCACCAGAGCCTCGACATCATTGAGCAGCTCATAGACAACATCCCCGAGGGTGAGTTCTACATCAAGCAGAAACCCATCATCAAGGTCCCCGAGGGACAGTGGTATACGAGCGTGGAGGGCGGCGCAGGCGAATTCGGCGTCTATCTTGACAGCCGCGGTGACAAGAGCCCCTACCGTCTGAAGATGCGCCCCATGGGTCTCACTTTCGCTGGAGCGTTCGACAAGATGCTGCGCGGGCAGAAAGTGGCCGACCTTATCGCCACTGGTGCCTCGATCGACTTCGTCATCCCCGACCTCGACCGCTAATTATTATATAAGGTAATCAAGTAAAAACAAAACATTCGCACAAATGTTTGACTTCAAAATAGTTACAACATGGTTTGACAATCTTCTCCGACAAACCCTCGGGCTCGGCGATTTTTGGTCAATCCTTATTGAATGTGTCGTGGTGGGTGTGATAGTCCTGACCATCTACGCCCTCATAGCCATGTTCATGATATTCTTCGAGCGTAAGGTCTGCGCCTGGTTCCAGTGTCGTCTCGGCCCTATGCGTGTGGGCCCCTGGGGTATCTTCCAGGTGATGGCCGACGTGCTGAAGATGCTCATCAAGGAGATATTCGGCGTCGACCGCTCCGACAAGTTCCTCTACGCACTCGCCCCTTGCCTCACCATTCTGGCCAGCGTAGGCACCTTCGCCTTCCTGCCCTGGAACAAAGGAGCACAGGTGCTCGATTTCAACGTCGGCGTGTTCATGGTCACTGCCATCAGCTCCATCGGTGTGCTGGGTGTCATCCTTTCCGGATGGGGATCCAACAACAAGTACTCGGTCGTCTCTGCCATGCGCGGAGCCGTGCAGATGATTTCTTATGAGATGTCGCTCGGACTCTGTATGGTCACAGCCGTAGTGCTCTGCGGAACCATGCAGCTCAGCGGTATTGTCGAGGCGCAGACGGGTCCTTGGAAGTGGGCTATCATCCAGGGACATATCCCTGCCATCGTGGCCTTCTGTGTCTTCCTCATCGCCGGCAACGCCGAGGCCAACCGTGGCCCGTTCGACTTGGCTGAGGCAGAGAGCGAGCTCACAGCAGGCTACCACACGGAGTACAGCGGTATGGGCTTCGGCTACTTCTATCTCGCCGAATACCTGAACCTTGTGGTCATCTCCGGACTGGCAGCCGCCATCTTCCTCGGAGGCTGGGCACCGCTGAATATCGGTGTGGCTGGCTTCGACACCGTGATGAACTACATCCCCGGCTTCGTCTGGTTCATCGGCAAGACACTGCTCGTCATTTGGGTACTTATGTGGGTGCGCTGGACCTTCCCGCGTCTCCGTATTGACCATATCCTGGTGCTCGAATGGAAATACCTCATGCCGCTCATGCTCATCACGCTTGTCGTCATGACGGCTTGCGTAGCATTGGGCCTGACGTTCTAACTTTCACGGATCATTAACGTAAACAAAAAACATTCATCAAATATGTCTGAATCATATTTTGGCGGTATAAAGGACGCTGTCAAGACATTGGCTACCGGTCTGAAAGTGACCATGAAGGAATACTTCACGCCCAAGTCGACAGAGCAGTATCCCGAAAACCGGAAGACCACGTTGCACGTGAGCCCTCGCCACCGTGGCCGCCTCGTGTTCAGCCGTGTGGAAAGTCTCGACGACCCGCAGGCACAAAAGCGTGGCTTGAAGGTGGGCGACTACAAGTGCACCGCTTGCACCATGTGCGAGAAAGCATGCCCCAACGACACCATCAAAATCGTGTCACACATGGAAACCGATGAGGAAACAGGCAAGAAACGCAAAGTGCTCGACGATTACATCTATGATCTGGGCGACTGCATGTTCTGCCAGCTCTGCGTCAACGCCTGCAACTTCGATGCCATCCATTTCACCAACGACTTCGAGAATGCGGTGTTCGACCGCTCCAAGCTCGTGCTCCATCTCGACAAGGAGGTCTACCAGGGCGGCTCGCTGCCCAACCTCATCGACGGAGGTGCACCCCTTACCATCGGAGAGTTTAACACTAAAACCAAGTAAACGACTATGGCAAGTTTAGCGCATATCATTATTTTCACCATCTTAGCCGTAGTCATCCTTGGCTCAGCTATCCTGTCGGTGATGACCAAGAGTATCATGCGGGCAGCCACTTTCTTGCTGTTTGTGCTCTTCGCTATCGCTGGCGTCTATTTCATGTTGGGTTACACCTACCTCGGTGCTGCGCAGATTTCGGTCTACGCCGGAGGCATCACCGTGCTCTATGTTTTCGCCATCCAACTGGTGAGCAAGCGCACGCTGCAGGGCCTCACCGAGCATCTCAAGGGCTCGCGCCTCATCAGCGGTGCCCTCATCACTCTCGTCGGACTGGTCGTCGTGGGTCTCGTGTTGCTCAAGAACCAGTTTGTGGAGCAGGCCGTGGCCGGTCCCATTACCGAGTATGACATGAGCGAGGTGGCACATGCCATCGTCGGCTCAGGTAAATATCAGTATGTTCTGCCGTTCGAGTTCATTTCAGTGTTCCTGCTGGCCTGCATCATCGGCGGTGTGTTAATCGCAAGAAAGGAGGACAAGAAATGATTCCTGTAGAGTGTTATCTGGTGCTCAGCACCCTGTTGTTCTTTATCGGTGTCTTTGGCTTTGTCACTCGCCGCAACCTTGTTGCCATGCTGATTTCCATAGAGCTTGTGCTCAACTCCGTGGACCTCAATTTCGCGGTGTTCAACCGCATCCTCTTCCCCGGACAGCTCGAAGGCATGTTCTTTACGCTGTTCTCTATCGGAGTTGCTGCCGCTGAAACGGCCGTGGCACTGGCCATCATCATTAACGTTTACCGCAACTGCCACAGTGACCAGGTGAACAGTATTGAAAACATGAAATTCTAAATTGCACAATGGAACACTATAGTTATTCATTTTTGATACTTCTTCTACCGTTCCTCAGCTTCCTGGTCCTGGGACTGCTCGGCATGAAGATGAAGAAGCCTGTTGCCGGAGCCATAGGCACGGCTGTGCTGGGTGTGCTGTGGTGCATGAGCCTCTACACGGCCTACACCTATTTCTTTGAGGTGGGACGTGGCGCTGATGGTCTCTATCCCACGGTGACGGTATTCAACTTCACATGGATGAAGTTCACCGAGCTGTTGACCTTCAACATTGGCTTCCGTCTCACGCCCATGAGCGTGATGATGCTCATTGTCATCACCACTGTTTCCTTCATGGTACACATCTATTCGTTCGGCTATATGGCCGAGCGCGACGAGAACTATAAGAAGGAAGGATATGAGCACGGTTTCCAGCGTTTCTACGCATACTTGAGCCTCTTCACGATGTCCATGCTGGGCTTGGTGGTCGCCACCAACATTTTCCAGATGTATCTTTTCTGGGAGCTCGTGGGTGTCTGCTCTTATCTGCTCATCGGCTTCTACTATCCGAAGCACGCCGCCGTGCACGCTTCGAAGAAGGCTTTCATCGTGACACGTTTCGCCGACCTGTTCTTCCTCATCGGTATCTTGTTCTATAGCTACTACGTGGGAACGTTCAATTTCGATTTGTCGGCCGATCCCTCATTGGTCACCAAGTTGCCGGGAGCCTCCGTGTACCTGCCCCTGTCGCTCTTCCTGATGTTCATCGGCGGTGCCGGTAAGTCGGCCATGTTCCCCCTGCACATCTGGCTGCCCGACGCCATGGAAGGCCCGACGCCTGTGTCGGCCCTTATCCACGCTGCCACGATGGTTGTGGCCGGTGTCTATCAGGTGGCTGCACTGATGCCTATCTGGGTGGCATATGCGCCCAACACGCTCCACTACATTGCCTACATCGCCGCCTTCACGGCGTTCTACGCAGCTGCCGTAGCCTGTTGTCAGCGCGACATCAAGCGTGGCTTGGCTTTCTCCACCATTTCGCAGATAGCCTATATGCTCACCGCCCTGGGTGTGGTGACGGCTATGGAGGGCGAAGGCAGCGTCGGTTACATGGCATCACTTTTCCACTTGTTCACGCATGCCATGTTCAAAGCCTTGCTCTTCCTTTGCTCAGGAGCCATCATCGTCATCATCGGTTCCAACTTCAAGGAGTATATGGGCGGCCTCCACAAGTACATGCCCATCACAAACATCTGCTTCCTTATCGGCACGATAGCCATCAGCGGATTCTGGCCCTTGGCCGGTTTCTTCTCGAAGGATGAGATTGTGGACGCTTGCTTCCATTTCTCACCCTATCTGGGATGGTTCATGACCTTAGTCAGCGGCATGACGGCTTTCTATATGTTCCGCCTTTATTATGTCATCTTCTGGGGCAACAGCTACTATGAACAGGATCCCGAGCATCGCCGCAAGCCGGCAGAGGTACCCTTCGTGATGTGGGGCCCGTTGGTTTTCTTGTCTATCATCAGCATCGTTGCCGGTTGGATACCTTTCGGCCATTTCATTACTTTGGACGGTAAATCTGAAGAAATTGCATTGCAACATTTCCAGTTCGGCACCACAGCCTGGTGCTCGCTGGCCGTTGCCTGCATCGGCTTCGCACTGGCCACCTACATGTATGCGCCCAAGCACAATCCGTTGTCCGACAAACTTGCCAAGGCTATGCCAGGCCTGCACAAGGCTGCCCTCAACCGTTTCTACATCGACGACGCATGGCAGTTCTTTACGCACAAGATTGTCTTCACTTGCTTCTCCATGCCCATCGCTTGGTTTGACCGTCATGTCATCGATGGGCTCTTCAATTTCTCAGCATGGGCTACGCAGGAAGGTGGCGAGGCTATCCGTCCTTGGCAAAGCGGCGACGTGCGCCAGTATGCAGTCTGGTTCCTCACAGGTTCAGTGGCATTGACGCTGGTTTTGCTGTGCATTTAAAATAAACATCCCAACACCAAACAACTAAAAGAAAATGACATTCTTAACACTTTTCGTCGTTATTCCCGTCCTGATGTTGGTGTGCCTTTGGCTGGCACGCAACGACAGTCAGGTGCGTGGCGTGATGGTGGTTGGCTCCACGGCATTGCTCGCGCTTTCCATCTACCTCGTCTTCGCGTTCGTTCACGCCCGTGAGACGATGCCCGCCGAACAGAATCCGTTCCTCTTCGGTGCGGCCATACCTTGGTTTGAGCCCCTTAATATTTATTATAGGACTGGCGTTGACGGTATCTCAGTGGTCATGCTGCTCTTGAGTTCCATCATCGTCTTTACGGGAACCTTTGCCAGCTGGCAGCAGCATCCCATGCAGAAGGAATATTTCCTTTGGTTTACCTTGCTGTCCGTCGGTGTGTATGGTTTCTTCATCTCTGTCGACCTGTTCACCATGTTCATGTTCTACGAGGTGGCCTTGATCCCTATGTACCTTCTGATTGGCGTCTGGGGAACAGGCCCCAAGGAATATTCAGCCATGAAGCTGACGCTGATGCTGATGGGCGGTTCAGCCCTTCTCATCATCGGTATCCTCGGCATCTATTTCTTCAGCGGACAGTATAGCGGCACCTACACCATGAGCGTCGTTGAGATAGCCCAGCTGCATGCCATCCCAGCCTTTATCCAGAAGATTTTCTTCCCGTTCATCTTCATTGGCTTCGGCATCCTCGGTGCTCTGTTCCCCTTCCACACATGGTCTCCCGACGGTCACGCTTCGGCCCCCACGGCCGTGTCCATGCTCCATGCCGGCGTGTTGATGAAGCTCGGCGGCTATGGTTGCTTCCGCGTGGCCATGTATCTGCTGCCTGAAGCAGCCCAGCAGCTGTCGTGGATCTTCCTGATCCTCACCACCATTTCTGTGGTCTACGGTGCTCTATCAGCTTGTGTGCAGACCGACCTGAAGTATATCAATGCCTATTCATCGGTCTCTCACTGCGGCATGGTGCTCTTTGCCCTCTGCATGATGACGCAGACGGCTTGCACGGGTGCCATCCTTCAGATGCTCTCCCACGGTCTCATGACCGCTCTCTTCTTTGCCGTCATCGGCATGATTTATCACCGCGCCGGCACGCGTGACGTCCGCAAGCTCGGTGGCTTGATGAAGGTGGTTCCCTTCCTTGCTGTAGGTTATGTTATCGCCGGTCTGGCCAACCTCGGCCTTCCCGGTTTCTCCGGCTTTGTGGCTGAGATGAACATCTTCGTCGGTTCGTTCGAGGTCAATGACACCTTCCACCGCGCTTGCACGATTATCGCATGCACCTCGATTGTCATCACTGCAGTCTACATCCTCCGCGTCGTTGGCAAGATCTGTTTCCAGCAGGTGGCCAGCGCCGAGCTGCTGAAACTGACCGATGCCACATGGGACGAGCGCCTTGCAGTCGGTGGCCTGATTCTCTGCGTTGCCGCTCTTGGATTGGCACCGTTGTGGGCACAGGACATCATCAACGATGCCGTAGCTCCGATGATTCATCACATCATGGGCACAGGCGCTGTCGCAGGTATGTAATGTATCAATTTTAAAATTTGAATATAACAATTATGAATATAGATTATAGTCAGTTTTTAAACATGATCCCTGAGGTGACCCTCATGGCCATCTTGCTGATTGTGTTCATTGCAGACCTGTTCACGGCCAAGAAGCCCGGTGAGGACAAGACGCGCGCCTGGTTCAATCCCTTGGTGTGCGTGCTGATGCTCGCCCATATCATGATCAATATCTGGCCCACAGCCAGCATGACTGCCTTTGGCGGCATGTACGCCACCGGTGCCAGCGTGGGTGTGATCAAGACCATCCTTGCTTTCAGTGTGCTCATCGTTTGCATCCAGTCGCGTGAGTGGCTGCAGCGTCCCGACACCAACTTCAAGGAAGGCGAGTTCTATGAGCTGGTTATCGCAACCCTGCTTGGTATGAACATGATGGTCTCGGCCAACCATTTCCTGCTTTTCTTCCTGGGCTTGGAGATGGCCTCGGTGCCTATGGCCTGTCTGGTGGCATTCGACAAGTATCGTCACAACTCCGCCGAAGCAGGCGCCAAGTTCATCTTGACGGCTACGTTCTCCAGCGGTGTCATGCTCTATGGCATCAGTTTTCTCTACGCCGCCACGGGCACGCTCTATTTCGACGACGTAATGACACGCATCTCCGCCTCACCGCTCTGCATCATGGGCATGGTGTTCTTCTTCAGCGGCTTGGGCTTCAAGATTTCCCTGGTTCCCTTCCATTTCTGGACGGCCGACACCTATCAGGGAGCCCCCACCACCGTGTCGGGCTATCTGAGTGTCACCTCCAAAGGTGCTGCAGCCTTTGCCCTATGCGCCATTCTGATGAAGGTGTTCGCTCCCGTTGTGGTGTATTGGCAGGTCATGCTGATGGTCGTCATCGTGCTGTCTATCACCATCGGTAACCTGTTTGCCATCCACCAGAAGAACCTGAAGCGTTTCATGGCTTTCAGTTCCATCTCACAGGCCGGCTACATCATGCTGGCTGTGGTGGGCAACACTTCCATGAGCGTCACCGCCCTTTCGTTCTATGTGCTGATTTACGTTGTGGCCAACTTGGCCGTCTTCACCATCATCTCAGCCGTAGAGGAGCACAATGGCGGCGAAGTGAATATGGATGCCTACAACGGCTTCTACAAGACCAATCCGCGTCTGGCATTCCTGATGACGCTGGCTTTGTTCTCTCTTGGAGGTATTCCTCCCTTCGCAGGTATGTTCTCTAAGTTCTTCGTGTTCATGGCAGCAGCCAATGGCGCACAGATTACTACGACCATCGGTGCCACTATCTATGCTGTGGTGTTCATCGCCTTGGTCAACACGGTGCTGTCGCTCTACTACTATCTGCTCATCGTGAAGGCCATGTTTATCCGTGAGAACGAGAACCCATTGCCTACATTCAAGAGCCATGTCAACACCAAGCTCGCCCTGGCCGTCTGCACCCTGGGAGTTGTGGCTTTCGGTGTTTGCAGTTTCGTCTACAACTGGATCAACACTGCTGCAGCAATGTAAGTTGGCTGTTGCAACCATATAAAAAGAGCCGCATGGACAACGTGTCCATGCGGCTCTTTTTTTGACTGTATGATATCCTACGCTTGCTGAGCTCTTTTCTTCACACGCTTAGACAAGCTGATGGCTTCTGTGGGACACACATGAAGGCAGAGCAGGCATCCTGCACACTTGGCTCCATTGACACGCGGCATACGATTGGTGTCTACGGTGATGGCCTGGTGCCCGCCGTCTTCGCATGATATATGGCATCTGCCGCAACCGATGCACTTGTCGCGGTCGATACGCGGATAGACCACCGTGCCGCGGTCCATAGCCGAGGGCAGCACAAAGTTGCACAGTTCTTCACCAACAATGGCGTCCAGACGGTCCAGGCCGCGTTCTGTCAGATAGGTCTGCATTCCTTCAATCAGGTCATCGATGATGCGGAATCCATATTGCATCACTGCCGTGCACACCTGCACATTGGTGCATCCCAACTGGAGATATTCCAGGGCATCTCTCCAAGTCTCGATGCCACCGATGCCACTCAGCGGCGTATATTGCAGGATGGGGTTCTTCGCCATCTCCAGAATATATCGCAGGGCAATGGGTTTGACCGCACGTCCCGAATAACCGGAAACCGTACGCTGATGGGAGACCATCGACGAGTCGGACATAGTGACACACTTGATTGTATTGATAGCAGACAGAGCATCGGCACCGGCCAGCGCCGACGCAACGGCAGGCACACTGATGTGCGTGATGTTCGGCGTCATCTTGGTAATAACCGGTATGTTCACGCGATGCTTGACATAAGAAGTGTAGTGCATCACCAGCTCCGTGTTCTGTCCCACATCGCTTCCCATCCCCTCGAGCCCCATCTGCGGACACGAGAAGTTAAGCTCGACGGCATCGAGCCCTGCATCTTCGGCCATGTGAGCCAGCTGTGCCCAGTCTTTGAGCGTCTGTCCCATGATGCTGGCAATGACGATTTTGTTGGGATAGTCGCGCTTGAGCCGCCTGAGAATGTCGAAGTCGACCTCGGCCGGGTTCTCGCTCAGCTGTTCCATATTGCGGAAACCATAGAAACGGCCCGTGTCGCCCTGTTCGCCTACGGAGTCGAAGCGGGGCGACACCTCGTGTATGTCCTCCAGGCATATTGTCTTGTAGAACACACCGGCCCATCCGGCATCAAAGGCCCGCGCCACCATCTCATAGTTGGTGCAGACGGCCGACGATGCGAGGAAGAAGGGGTTCTCACATTTCATGCCACAGAAGTCTATTTCCAGACTGGGTTTCCCTTCTGCGTCTGTCGCCTGCGGTGTAGCAGCGTCGCCTTCGGTCCGCGGCAGGCAACCGACAATTTCTTTTATACGAATCGGACGGTCATAATGAATGCACGCATGCTCGGCTGCGTCCAGGTCAGCATCAGTACAGGCGGCAATCCATTTTGCCGCGTTCCGGGAGTTGTCAAACCGTATGGCACGCAGCATGCGCGCCGGGTCACCGTGGGAGCATGCGGCCGTGCAGGGGGCATTCTCGCACAGAAGACAGCGGGCCGCCTCTTCTCTGTAATGGTTCACTTTCATAATGTTTTTGTAGTTTTTAGGTTTTTAGATTTCTTGCGGCCAGCACGTCTGTTCTATGCCGGTTCCGCATTGTTGAGATATCTGTTTCTCCAGGCCATAAACCAGAAGCCTGTGAGCAGCGCGCAAGCGAAAGCGATGACGTATGACAGGGTCCAGTTGAGGTTGAGACTGTTGGGATCCACGCAGATATAGCATACGCACACCGCCACCATGAACATCCCCGGCAGGAGCGCGAGATAATAGGGCTTGTGCAACTTGGCCAAATAGATGGCTATCGTGAAGAACGTAAAGATGGAGAACGTCTGGTTGAACCAGGCAAAATATCGCCACAGCACGTCAAACTTGACAAAGAGCAAGATGATGCTGATGACAAACACCGGCATGCAGATGGCGATGCGCTTCATCACCTTGTCTTGCTTGATCTTGAGCATGTCGGCAAGGATCAGGCGGGCGCAGCGCAAGGCGGTGTCGCCTGTGGTTATCGGAGCGATGACCACTCCGAGGATGGCCAGAACAGCTCCGAACGAGCCAAGCCAGCTGTTGCATATCCGGTTGACAAAGATAGCGGGGTTGATAGCTCCGTTGGCATCGAGCATGGCGTTGTAGATTTTCTCGTAAGGCGTGCTGCCTGCCACATCCAGTTCGTTGGCAAACTGCAATGCGGCGGCTGCCCATATCAGTGCGATGACACCCTCGGTGATCATGGCTCCATAAAACACGCGACGTCCGTAGCGTTCGTTCTTGATGCAGCGGGCCATCATCGGACTTTGCGTGGCGTGGAAGCCGCTGACGGCTCCGCAGGCAATGCAGATGCACATGCACGGGAACACAGGAAGGCTGCCGCCGGGATAGTGGTTCTCAAAGGCATCGGTAATCTCGGGGATAGGCTTGCCCATGTGCAGGAATATTCCCACAAAGATACACAAAGCCATGAAGATGAGCACAACACCGAAGACAGGGTATATCTTTCCGATAATCTTGTTGATGGGAAGGGTGGCTGCTGTCAGATAATACAGGAATATCACCACGACCCAGAACATATAGCTGTCGCCCGAGACACCCGAGGTCAGATTGGCCAGCAAGCCGGCCGGTGTCTTGACAAACACCGCCACGACGAGTATCATCAGCAGCAAGGCAAGGTAGCGCTGCGCATTGCGTGCCACATTGCCCATCTCGTCGCCGACAATCTCGGGCAGCGAGGCACCGTTGCGCTTCAGCGATATCATCGCGGCCATATAGTCGTGGGCCGCTCCTCCGAAGATGCAGCCGAACACAATCCACAGATAGGCAGACGGTCCGAAGAGCAGACCTTGTATCGTTCCGAAAATAGGGCCAGTACCCGCAATATTGAGAAACTGAATGAGATAAACCTTCCATGTGGGCATGGGCGTATAGTCAACGCCGTCATGCAGAGCGTAGCAGGGCGCAGTGCGACTGGCATCGGGCTGCATGACACGCTCGACTACCTTGCCGTAGATGACATACCCTAATACAAGACAAATGAGACTGACAACAAATGTATACATGTTCGCAAAAGTATATTCCGTACAAAAGTACAGTTTTTTTCGCAGAACATGCTATAGAAGTCAGTGTTTTTCCGCCAAACGACGGAAAACGCACCGACCGATAATTTGACAGGCCTGGAAGGTAGGGCTTTACCTTGACGGATCACTCCGTGTCGCCCGTGTACTGGCCTATGAAGAAGATGGCACTTGTCGAACGCTCAGTGATGAGATAGAGGAACGGGCGGTTGGCGTGGAACGTCACGCGGCGCGGCTCATCGTGATGCAACGACGCCATAGCCATTATGCCAGCCGTGACGGCCGCTGCCTTTGTCCCCTCCTCGCTCACCTCAATCTTAGCCTTCTGAAACATCGTCGAGACGTAGAGCGGCGTGTCCGACATCTTGCTGAAATCGGCACTGCCCGCGAAGATCGAAGGTGCGCCCAGGGCGGAAATGGGCTTGTTGAGTTGCGTCTCGGTGGACGTGGTGAAGCGCGGCAGCTTCAAGTCGACCACACACTTCTCCATGGCGTTCTGCATCTTGACGAATTTCCCGTCGTTGAGTGTGGCCACGATGTCGCTGACCGACTTGCCTTCGGCGGGCAGGACAACCGTCATGGCGTAGGCACCGTTGCCGTAGGGCAAGCGCACGGCAGCATAGTCGCTGTTGTCGGTATACATGAACTTGTTTTCCTGATGCATCATCTGCACCTTTTTGATGTCGCGCGTATAGCCACGGAAATTCTCGGTCTTCGTGCCTGCCTTGTCAAACTTTTCAGCCCACGAACCGTTGAAATAGATGGCGTTCATCAGCACGGCAGCCATTCCCGGATCGAGCGAGTCGACAATCTTGGGTATCATGCCATGGGTCTGCTTGTCGCACCAACCGTTGATGGTTGCCAGTGTTTTCTTTGACGCGAAGTCCATGCTCACCACCTGTGCATCATAGAGGGCCTTGACCGCTGCCGAGTAGTCGGCCTTGAGGGCGAAGGGCTTGTTGACGGCGATGCAGTTGGCGATGTTGACCTGCGTCTGGCTGTCGAGGCTTGGCGCCGAGGCGATGATGGCCTTGTAGGTCTCGTTGAGCGTCGTGAGCGATGTGGCGTCGAGACAGAGAGCCTTCATGATTTCCGACTCCGTGGTGCCGTTGGCTCCGTTGGCCAGCATGCCCATGAGATAAGCCACACTGATGGGAGACACGACCCGCGAGTCCATGCCCGCCTGAGTGCGGTAAAGGTTGAAGGCAAAGTCGTTGGTGTTGGCCACTGCTTCGCGCTGGTCGTCGCTCATGACGAGATAGCCGGCGTCGATGTTGTCGTCTGACTTGACGGCCTGCTGGCCGTCGGTGTCTTGGTTTTTATTCTGCGTGGCACATGCCCCCAGCGCAGTGGCGGCAGTGGCAGCCATGAGAGCAGCGATGCCCATGTGAGAGATTTTTCTGTTCATTGTCTTGTATGTGCTATTGTTTGTTGTCGTTTCAAGGACATAACTATCCTTTAATGGTAAAATGCAGGAAAAGGCAGAACCTTGCATGACAAAGAAAAAAATATTGGTGTCATAATATACATTTTTACCTGACACCAACAAAGAAGTCGCAGGCAGGGACGGCTGTTGGCAGGTCTCTGTCTACGACTTTTATAATCGCATGCAATGCGGCGGCCCTGACGGCCGTCTGCTTCTATTCTTCCTTCGGCTCGTCGGGCTGGACGGCCTTCTTGCGAACGACACGCTTGCCGACAGTCTTCTTGGCGGCGGGAGCCTTGTCCTCATACTTCAAGCGCATGGCTTCGAGCGCCGCCTCGCTTTTCTCGAGCTTGGCCTGGAGCCGCTCTATCTCCTGGTCCTTCATCATGATTTCGTCGCCCTCGTTCTTGATGGTGGTGAGTAGCGAGTTGAGCTGGTCGTTGTCAATCTCGGGCGGATAGAGGTCGTTGACACGTGTGATGAAGTCGCCGAGGATGTTCATGTAGTTGGTGAAAGCATCAAAGGGACTGCTGTAGATGCCACGGTCGAGTCCGACGTTTGAGGGCTTGGTGGTCATGAAGCGGAAATTGTTGCTCGCCTGCAGATAGTCCCAGTCGACATTGATGCGCGGGTCATCGGCAATGCGCACGCGCTCGGCCACGCTGTAGAGCTTCTCAAAGGCTTCCCGCTGCATGGGGTTGCCCAGCCAGCAGCTGATGTCGCGCTCCTCGTCGACCCATGAGAGGGTGTCGGGTACGCAGAGCTCGCCCACGCTGGGCGTGGCATCGAATATTTCGGACGGAGTGGCGAAGGCCACCCCTTTCTGCTTGGCACAGGCCGGCAGTGCGTGGATAAACTCGAGGATGTTGGAGCTGAGCGGCTGTGCGATGCCGAGTGCCGTCAGTTCCATGAAGATATTGATGACATTGTCGCCCTCGGGAAGCGAGGCGATGTGGCCGATGTAGTTGTCGGCGAAGAGTGGATAGCCTTCCCAGTTGGTGTTGTTGAAGCGCAGGCTGATGTCGTCGCTGAGCGTGATGTCGCGCAGGAGGAGTTTCAGCTGGGGCGCGATGGGGCAATGGTAGACGTAGTGCGGGCTCTTCCATCCGAGCACGTGCTTGGCACCCTCGGTGAGCATTCCCTTGAAGCCCATCTGCGCAGCCTGCAGTCCGATGTCGTCGCTGTAGATGAGCGACGAGTTGCGCAGCACGGTCGGTGTCTTGCCGAAATAGTCCTGTATCTTCTTACACTGCTTCTTGACGTCTGCAGCGAAGCACTCTTCGTCCTTGAGTGCGCTGAGTCCGTGGCTGTAGGGCTCGGCGAGGAACTCCACACATCCGGTCTTGTTGAGCTCCTGCAGTTTTTCGATCACTTGCGGAGCGTGCATCTCGAGCTGCTCAATGCCCACGCCCGAGAGCGAGAAGGCAACCTTGAAGAAGTCGCCGTTCTCCTCAATCATCTTTCCGATGGTGTTGAGAGCCGGCATGTAGGAGCGCTCCACGATGTCGTTGATGCTGCGCTCGTTCTCATAGTCGTCGTAATAATAGTGGTCGGTACCGATGTCGAAGAAGCGGTAACGTTTCAGATGGACGATCTGATGTATCTCAAAATATAAGCAGATTGTTTTCATTGTTCTTTTTGAGATTTGGCCTTCGCCGCGCCGTCCGGTCATGTGTGGCTTTGCGGCGGAGGGGTGGTGTGTTTAAATGATGAAGGTTATTGTTTGTTGTCTCGCGGGTGACGGAGGTCCGCCCGGGTGTTATATCCAGTGGAGCGTGCGCATGTAGAGTTCGCGTATCCAGCGTCCCACCTTCTCCCAAGTGATCTGGTCGACCTCGCGTTTGCCCTCGTCCTGCAGGAAGTGGAAGAGGCTGTCGTTGTGGCAGATGCTGTAGATGGCATCGGCCAGCGCGTGTATGTCCCAGTAGTCGACCTTGATGCAGTTGTTGAGGATTTCGGCGCATCCGCTCTGTTTGGATATGATGGTGGGCGTTCCGCACTGCATGGCCTCCAGTGGCGAGATGCCGAAAGGCTCTGACACCGATGGCATGACGTAGACGTCGGAGTCCTTGAGGCACTCGTAGACCTGCTTTCCGCGCATGAAGCCCGGGAAATGGAAGCGGTCGGCGATACCGCGCTCTGCCGCGAGGTAAATCATCTGGTCCATCATGTCACCCGACCCCGCCATGCAGAAGCGGATGTTGCGTGTGCGGTGGAGCACCATGTTGGCCGCCTCGACGAAGTATTCGGGACCTTTCTGCATGGTCAGACGGCCGAGGAAGGTGACGACCTTGTCCTTGCCCGTGTGGTCGGGGCGCGGTATGGCGGCGTTCTCCTGGCTGAGGGGATAGACGGCATTGTGCACGGTGAACACCTTGCGGGGGTCCTGGTGATACTGGTTGATGACAGTGGTGCGTGTCAGCTCCGACACACACATGATGCAGTCGGCATGGTCCATGCCGTCTTTCTCGATGGCGTAGACGGTGGGGTTGACGTGTCCGCGGCTGCGGTCGTAGTCGGTGGCGTGCACGTGTATGCAGAGGGGCTTGCCGCTGACCTGCTTGGCGTGTATGCCGGCGGGATAGGTGAGCCAGTCGTGCGCGTGGATAATGTCGAACTGCTCAGTCCGCGCCACCACTCCGGCAATGATCGAGTAGTTGTTGATCTCCTCGTGCAGGTTGCCGGGATAGCCTCCCGCAAACTCCATGCAGCCGAGGTCGTTGACGTGCATGAAATTGAAGTCGGCGTAGATATGGTCACGGTAGCGGTAGTATTCATGGGGATCCATGAGGTTGCCTATGCGGCTGCTGACATAGTCGAAATTGACGTCGCGGTAGGCGATGGGCACACAGTTCATGGCGACAATGTGTGCGAACGTGCGGTCTTCGTCGCCCCAAGGCTTGGGGAGACAGAGCGTGATGTCCACATCTCCCTGGGCGTGCAGGCCCTCGGAGATGCCGAAGTTGGCAGTGGCCAGTCCTCCATACACATGAGGAGGATATTCCCATCCAAACATTAAGACTTTCATAGACTTGTCCTCCTTATGATTAGAAATTAGACTTTTCGAGTTGTTCCAAAGCGCGCAGTATCTCGGCTACGTTCATGGCGAACGACATGGCTCCGCGTCCGTGGAAAGGCGGGTTGCCGTCGAAGAGCTCGGGCAGAGTCCCGAGGCAGTGGTATGCCATCTCCTCGTCGTAGCCCACCATCTGCCGCTCGATGAAGCTCATGCGCGAACGCTTGTAGAGCTTGAGGCTGGCCTCCATGTAGAAGCCGAAGAGCCACGGCCAGGCCGTGCCCTGGTGATAGGCGTAGTCGCGCTGGGCCTGCGGGCCGACGTACATGGGGTTGTATCCGCCGCTTTTCGGCGAGAGCGAGCGCAGGCCTTTGGGCGTGAGCAGCTCGCGTGTGCAGAAGTCTATGATGCTCTTCTTCTGTGCGTTTTCCAGCGGCGAATAGTCGAAGGCCACGGGGAAAATCATGTTGGGGCGGACGCTCTGTTCGCGCAGGTCGCCGTCGACATAGTCGTAGAGGTAGCCATAGGGATTGACGAAGGTGGCCTGGAAGGCTGTCCGTGCCTTGTCGGCGGCCATCTCCAGCCGGCCGGCGGTGTCGCCCTTGCCTGCAGTGCGTGCCAGTTCGGCTCCGAACATCAGGGCATTGTACCAGAGGGCATTGAACTCCACGATGTAGCCCGTCCGGGGCACGATGGGGCGCCCGTTGGCAGTGGAGTTCATCCAGGTGACGGCGCAGTGACGGCCGTCGGTGCGCACGAGTCCGTTCTCCTCGACGGTGAGGTTGGGGTGCTGCTCCTCGCGTATGAAGTGAAGGATATCCCACACCAGCTGCCCATATTTCTCCAGGCAGTTGGCGACGCTTGTCTCCTTGGCGTATTGCTGGATGCACCAGATGGCCCAAAGCGGCACGTCGGGCTGTTCGATCTCGTAGAGCTTGACGGTGACGGGCTGCTTCTCCATAAACTGCCGGAGGCCCTTCTCGGCTGTCTTCATGACGGCATCGAAATAGTCGGTTTCCTCGATCGACAGTGTCAGACCGGGCAGAGATATAAAGGTATCGCGCGCGCGAGGCTTGAACCAGGGGTAGCCTGCGAGGATGTAGGTGTCGCCGTTCTTGTCTTCTACATGGAACTGGTGTGCTGCGTTGACAAGGCAGTGGAAGAAGTTGTCGCGCGGCGAACGTTCTTCGACCTCTTTCTGAAAGAGGGTCTTCAGGCCGCGTGTCTTGGTCTCGGATGTGGAGGCGGCGAAGACGATGCTCTCGCCCTTGCGGATGGGCATCTCGAAATAGCCGGGGACGTAGAGGTCTTCGTTGGAAGCGTAGCCGCGTTCCTGCTCCTTCGGATACTCGATGCCACGGTACCAGTCGGGCTGGAAAACAAAGCTCCCCTTCTTGGAGAACTGCATGAAGAGGTCGGGATAGCCGGCATACATGCAGGTCTTGATGCCGTTGTCGACCTCGCTGTAGGCACGGCTCGCCACGGCGTTCTCGTGGGTGAACTGCCTCACGCTGCGGAAGGCGAGGAAGGGACGGAAACGAAGGGTGGTGGCCGAGTGGGCGTCGTCGAGTGTGTAGCGTATCAGGATACGGTCCTCAAAATGCTGGAAGACCACCTCCTTGCGCAGGATGACGCCTCCGACACGATAGATGGTGGTAGGCACCGTGTCGCAGCCAAACTCGCGGATATATTTGTGACCGTTGGGACTGTAGTTGTTGCCCTGGTACTTGTGCAGTCCAAGGTTGAACTCCGCACCGTGCTGAACGACCGTGCAGTCGAGTGACGAGAGCAGCACATGGTTGTCATCGTCCAGGCTGGGGACCGGAACGACAAGCAGCCCATGGTACTTGCGGGTGTTGCAGTCGACAATCGTGGAGCAGGAATAGGCTCCCGAACGGTTGGTCCGGAGGATTTCCTTGCCCAACGAGTCTTGCAGGTTGGTCATCAGCGCTCTTTCGAATCTAAGATAACTCATAGTTCTCAATTCAGGCTTTTATGTGGTTTAGATTAATTTCCATTAGGTAAGGGGCAGACCGTCAGCGGTAAGCTCCTGGCCTCCTTTTGTGCTCAAAGTTAATAAAAATAGGATAGAACGCAAAGCAAAAACTAACTTATTTTTGCACAAACAGCGGAAAAATTGCATTTTCCGGCATTCCGGGCACCCTTGTGGCGGGCGGCGCCGATTGTCAACGCACACAGGACGGGCGGAGCTCCGACGGATGGACACGCGCACCATACTTTGTCACGGAACTTTTGGTGTCCGGTAAAGACTTTCGCAACAGGCAAGTCCTGTAAGGACGACAGATTATAGCGTAGGGGTTTTACCCCTACGTTTTGATAGGGCTATCAATAACGTAGCCCCTGTAAGGGGCGCATATGAGCAGCGCAGCGCGCGGACAACGACTCAGAAGCGCATGTCAAGTAAAATACCCTAAAAAGACATTCCGGGAGACGGGGCATCTGGAAAAAATATCCGGGGAAAACGGCACCACACCGCATGCCGAAACCTGCGGCCAAGCCCGTCTGTCGGCCGGCGGTGGCCCGAAAGATGCCCTATCGTCTGTCGATACGGCCTCTATCATGCCCCGACAGGTGCCTGACCGTCCTTCGGTTCGGCATCTTTCGTTGTACGATAAGGTGTCTATCGTCATCTGCATCGGTTGCAGTGAAGCAACACAAAAGACAAAAACCGCATAACAGACTGTCTGTCATGCGGTTGCGTAAACGGGCTGAAAATTGCGTATTTCGGGGAAGAAGGGAGCGTGGTGAATAGCGGGCGCATTTTTCGGCCAGTGTTTGTCATATTCTTTCCAACTGAAAAATGCGGAACCATCGGTCAACGCATGGATGCAACCGACATAGACTGCCCCCTGTGCTTTGTCCGGTCATGGCCGGTCATTTCTCCCTTTTGTCGCCGGAAAGCTGCAAAGGGCTTTCCGCGATGAAGGCAGACAGGCTCTGCGGGTCCTACTCGGGTATGAGAAAATTGATGACCTCCTGCTCCACCGTGATGCGGAACGGTCCTACGGGCGTGTGCATCAGGCGGCCGTCGACACCCACCAGAGCATGCTCGGCACGCTCGACCACGACCTCGCGTGTGCGGTAAGGATGCACCGAATGGTGGTTGAGTATCTTGCCCTTGAGGAAGAGATAGATTCCTTCGAAGAGCTGCGTCACGCCCGGATGGTAGACCACCGACACGTCGAGCAGACCGTTGTAGGGCACGGCGTTGGGCGTCTGACCGTAGCCTGTGGCGTTGCCCACACACATGGTCATGACGCGACGGTCGAGGCGGTCGGAATTGATGCGGAGCTTCATGCGGTAGTCGAGCCGCTGGAAGATCATCAGGATGAAGGAGAAAAGAAACGAGAGCGACCGGGAGCCGAAGAAGTGGCGTGTCTGACGCCGCAGGTTCATGATGGCCGCTATGAGACCCACGTTGACACAGTTGAGGAAGTAGCGGCGGCAGGCCTCGCCCTTGCGGTTGGTGTAGCGTATGCAGCCGAGGTCGATGCGGCGCACGCGGCGGTCCTTCAGCCAGTGGATGGTCTGCTCGTAGCGGTCCTCGTCGAACTCCCAGAAGTGGGCGAAGTCGTTCATCATGCCGTTGGGAATGATGCCCAGCGCCACCTGGTCGCGCACACTCTTCTCCACCTGCATGAGACAGTTGACGGCATCGTTGAGCGCACTGTCGCCGCCCACGATGACAATGGTGCGGTAGCCGTTGTTGACAAACATCTTCACCAGGCGGTCCACACTGCTGGCGTTCTCGCTGGTCACATGGTCATAGCGGATGCCGTTCTCCTTGAGACACGCTTCTATCTTGGTCCACCGCTTGGCAGACCCTCCGAACAGTCCCGACTTAGGGCAATAGATGATGCCCCAACGATTGTCTTCCATATAGTTATCTCTTTCGGCCCTCCCGACGGGGACGGGGCGCTTCGTTCTGTTGGTGGCGGAGCCTCAGCGGAGGAGGTTCCTGATGTCGGCCTGTATGCGGTCCATCGGCTGCTGGCCGTCGACCCAGTGGATGGCGAGTCCGCGCCGCTCCATGCCGCGAAACCAGGTCATCTGCCGCTTGGCAAACTGGTGGATGGCTATCTCCAGGTGGCGGCGCATGTCGCCGTAGCTGAGGTGCCCCATCACGTACTCGGTGACAAACTTGTACTCCAGCCCGTAGTAGGTGAGGTCGGCAGGGTTGACCCCCTGGCTCAGCAGACCGCGTATCTCGTCGACCATGCCTTCCTTGAGCCTGCGGTCGAGACGGTCGGTAATCTTGCGGCGGCGCACGTCGCGGTCGACACTCACCCCAATGATTGTGGTGTCGACGGCAGGCATCTGCCGCAGCTCGGTGGCATGCTCGAGGTTGTAGGTCTCTATCTCTATGGCACGCACGGCGCGCTGGCAGGAGTCCACGTCGGTCGTGTTGTGCATGGCCGACCCGGTCTGCCGCTTCAGATCACAGAGCATGGCCGTCAGCTCGGCGAGCGTCTTGCCCTCCAGCCGCTGGCGCAAGGCGGGGTTCTGAGGAACGGGCGACAGGGCATAACCCTTGACCACCGCTTCGATGTAGAGCCCCGTTCCGCCGCAAAGGATGGGCGTGGCACCTCGCGTGACAATGTCGTCGTAAGCCGTGCGGAAGTCCTGCTGATACTGGAACAGGTTGTACTTCGTGCCGGCATCGGCAATGTCAATGAGGTGGTAGGGCACGGGATGTCCGCCGACGGTGTAGTCGGCCAAATCTTTGCCCGTGCCGATGTCCATGCCGCGATACACCTGGCGCGAGTCGGCCGAGAGTATCTCACCGCCTATGTCGTGGGCCAGCCGGGCAGCGATGGCTGTCTTGCCCGAGGCTGTCGGACCGAGGATCGTAATCATCTTCATGGCGCAAATGTAGCCAAATTCTTGCAATTGAGCAAGAATAATAACAAAAAAACCGCTCTTCCCAGTGAGGAAGAGCGGTTCGTATATCAATTGTCTTACAGGTATTACTTCAGCTCAGCGAAGTACTTGATGGTGCGGACCATCTGTGAAGTGTAAGAGTTCTCGTTGTCATACCAAGAGACAACCTGCACCTGATAGGTGTCGTCGTCGATCTTGCTGACCATGGTCTGGGTAGCGTCGAACAGTGAGCCGAAGCGCATGCCGATGATGTCGGAAGACACGATCTGGTCCTCGTTGTAGCCGAAGCTCTCGTTAGAGGCAGCCTTCATGGCAGCGTTGATGCCCTCAACAGTGACGTCCTTGCCCTTGACAACAGCAACCAGGATGGTGGTTGAGCCTGTGGGAGTCGGAACGCGCTGGGCAGAGCCGATGAGCTTGCCGTTCAGCTCGGGGATGACGAGGCCGATAGCCTTGGCAGCACCTGTTGAGTTAGGAACGATGTTCTGAGCACCTGCGCGTGAACGGCGGAGGTCACCCTTGCGCTGAGGACCGTCGAGGATCATCTGGTCGCCAGTGTAGGCGTGGATGGTAGACATGATACCAGACTGGATAGCGGCATACTTGTTCAGCGTGTCGGCCATAGGAGCCAAGCAGTTGGTGGTGCAAGAAGCTGCAGAGATGACAGTGTCAGCAGTTGTCAGAGTCTTGTGGTTGGTATTGTAAACGATGGTGGGAAGATCGTTGCCAGCAGGAGCTGAGATCACAACCTTCTTGGCACCGGCCTGCAGGTGGGCAGAAGCCTTCTCCTTAGATGTATAGAAGCCTGTGCACTCGAGAACAACGTCAA
>CAVDNW010000029.1:0-37753 GCA_963610435.1 Oscillospiraceae bacterium
AATAGAGACAATAGGCATCGATTAATGAATTTGTATTTTTCCCCTGGGAAAAAAGATTGTCTCTATTGTCTCTATTGTCGTCTAATATCAATCGGTTAATGAATATCTTATTTTACGAATGACGACAATAGAGACAATAGAGACAATAAGGACATGGAGGCAATATAGATAATGACGACAATAGAGACAATAGAGACAATAGGCATCGATTAATGAATTTGTATTTTTCCCCTGGGAAAAAAGATTGTCTCTATTGTCTCTATTGTCGTCAAAAAGAAAAAGCGGGGCGTCTTCGTAAAAAAAAGCGGGGCGTCTTCGTAAAAAAAGCGGGCCCGTCCTACCTTGCGGAGAACGGGCCTGCCTGTGTTATCTTTCAGTCATCTCGGGGGCATCATGCCGTCCGAGGACCATGTGTTCGATTAGAGCTGGGGACCAGCGGCCACGAGAGCCTTGCCAGCCTCGTTGGTCTCATACTTCTTGAAGTTCTTGATGAAGCGTGCAGCGAGGTCCTTAGCCTTCTCCTCCCACTGAGCGGCATCAGCGTAGGTGTCGCGGGGATCGAGGATGGCGGGATCGACACCCTCAAGCTGTGTGGGCACCACGAAGTTGAAGAACGGGATCTCCTTGGTAGGAGCAGCGTCGATGCTGTGGTCGAGGATGGCATCGATGATGCCGCGTGTATCACGGATCGAGATACGCTTGCCTGTACCGTTCCAGCCAGTGTTCACGAGGTAAGCCTTGGCACCGCTCTTCTCCATCTTCTTCACGAGCTCCTCAGCATACTTGGTGGGGTGCAGCTCCAGGAAGGCCTGGCCGAAGCAAGCAGAGAAGGTAGGAGTGGGCTCAGTGATGCCGCGCTCTGTACCGGCCAGCTTGGCTGTGAAGCCAGAGAGGAAGTAGTACTTCGTCTGCTCAGCGTTGAGGATGCTCACGGGAGGCAGCACGCCGAAGGCGTCGGCAGACAGGAAGATGACCTGCTTGGCAGCGGGACCCTGTGATGCAGGACGCTGGATGTTCTTGATGTGGTAGATGGGGTAGCTGACGCGTGTGTTCTCGGTGACGCTCTTGTCGGCGAAGTCGATCTTGCCGTCCTTGTCGACGGTGACGTTCTCGAGCAGTGCATCGCGGCGGATAGCGTTGTAGATATCAGGCTCTGACTCCTTGTCGAGGTTGATAACCTTGGCGTAGCAGCCGCCCTCGAAGTTGAACACGCCCTCGTCGTCCCATCCGTGCTCGTCGTCGCCGATGAGCTTACGCTTCGGGTCGGTAGACAGTGTGGTCTTGCCGGTGCCAGAGAGACCGAAGAAGATAGCGGTGTTCTCGCCGTTCATGTCGGTGTTGGCAGAGCAGTGCATGGAAGCCATGCCCTTCAGGGGAAGGAAGTAGTTCATCATAGAGAACATACCCTTCTTCATCTCGCCGCCATACCATGTGTTGATGATGACCTGCTCCTTGCTGGTGACGTTGAACACCACGGCAGTCTCTGAGTTGAGACCCAGCTCCTTATAGTTCTCCACCTTGGCCTTAGAGGCGTTGTAGACGATGAAGTCGGGCTCCTGGTCGAACTCAGCCTCGTTCTGGGGACGGATGAACATGTTGGTCACGAAGTGAGCCTGCCATGCCACCTCCACGATGAAGCGCACCTTCATGCGTGTGTCCTTATGTGTGCCGCAGAAGCCGTCGACGACGAAGAGCTTCTTGTTGCTCAACTCCTTCTTGGCAATCTCCTTCACAGCATCCCAAGCTTCCTTGGAGGCGCGGTGGTTGTCGTTCTTGTACTCCTCGGAGGTCCACCACACGGTGTCGTGTGAATTCTCGTCGTCGACGATGAACTTGTCCTTGGGCGAGCGGCCGGTGTAGATACCGGTCATCACGTTGACGGCGCCGAGCTCTGTCTCCTGACCGACCTCGAAGCCTTCAAGACCTTCCTTGGTCTCCTCGTTGAACAGGACCTCGTACGAAGGATTGTACAGCACCTCGGTGGTACCGGTGATGCCGTATTTCTCTAAAACTGACTTGTTGAACTTTGCCATTTTACTTAATGTATTTAAGTTTATATATGTTGGATATTCTCTACTTTTTGGCAAAGTTACCAATTTTCGCACAAGCCGCAAAGCGTGTGCATTGGTTTTTCGGAGCTGTTAAATCATTTTTTGGTTAAAGAAGTTAAAAACGCTTCTGTCACCTTCCGTTTTGCCACTTCGACTTGGAAAAAACGCGTGGTGCTTATGCGTATGGTCGTGTGCGCCAACAAGGCAGACGGCTGCAATACCACTTTGTACTACCAGTCCCGTAGGGGCGACACACTATAGCGTAGGGGTGCGCCCCTACGTTTTTAGGGTTGTATTTCTCCTTTGCCCCTGTAGGTATGGGGCGCAATCGAAAAGGGCCCCATGCCGTGTGAGGGCATGGGGCCTGAGATGGTTGCAGTGGTGTTCCTAAGCCTTATATATCATAAAGGTAGGACACGCAGCGTTGCCTGTTCCGGAGATACGAGGAGCTGCTATTTGACCACCACTTTCCGGTTGTTGACCACGTAGACGCCGGCAGGCACCTGGATGGTGCGGCTTGCGCCCTGTGCCAGTTGTCCGCGTGCCACGAGCTGTCCGCCCACGGTGTAGGTAGCGTAGCGTGTGGCGCCGGCAGCCGTGAGGGTCATGGTGCCGTGGCCGACGATCACCGTGAGGTCACCCTCGGCGGCATTGATGTCGCTGATGCCCGTCGGTGTCACGTCGTTCTCGTCGAAGACCACTGTGGCCTTGGCCTGGTTCTGTGTGGCCGGTGTGGTGTCGATGGTCTTGTAGTAGGAGCGGAAGGGGCGCACGTTGACGTTGTTGTATTGGGTCAGCTGTGCAGAGTTCCAGAAGAGTTCCTTGGCGAAGTACCATACGCCGACGCCGCTGTTGTCCTTGGCCTTGGGCGTCACGCCGGCGTAGGTGCCGTGTGCCGTCCAGTTGTTGCTGGTGCGCTCGAGGCTCTCGGTGACATAGTCGGTCGCCGTGGCGGAAGCCTCGGGCGTCTTCTCAAACTGTGCGCCGACGATGTTGAACTCGAAGCCCGGTGTGGTGCTCGTCACATAGTAAGGCTTGTTGGCCTCGGCCTTGCCGTCGGTGACGGCCTGGGCCACCATGGCGTAGGTGACGTCCTTGCCGGTCTTTGACGACACGGCCGTCACCTCGCCGTAGCCCGTGATGTTGTGGAAGGTCACCGAGTTGTCCGTGACATCCGACGATGTCTTCAGATAGCCTTCGCTGTCGAGCGACACGCTGAAGGGCAGCACCGATGTCATGTTCTTCACGGTAGCCTTCACGGATGTCGTCCCGTCAGCCGTGCCCGTGCGGGTGTACGACGCCTTGCGCGTGCCGGTGGTGAAGCTGTAGGGCGTGAAGAACGGCTGCTGGTCTTGCAGCACGATGTCGCCCACGGCCTCATAGCCGCCGGCAGTGGTCTTGGCCACGGTGTTCTTCACATTGCGTGTGAAGCCCACCGGCATGAAGTAGAGGCAGTTGTCGGCCGTGCTGTCGTTGAAGGCATCCCATTTGTTGTTGTTGTCGCTGTCGGTCTCGCCCGTGACGGTGTTGAGGCCGCTCATGTCCACATAGAGGATGCCGCGCATGGGATCGCCGTCGAAGCCGTAGCCGCCCTCCTTCATGACCTTCCGGATGGCATTGATGATCTCGGTGTTGGTCAGCACGCCGTAAGCCGTGCCGTTGTCGTCGGCCTTCGAGGTGACGGTCACACCCACATAGGTATGTATCGTGTCCAGAGTGTTGCCGTCGGAGCTGAGCGAGCTGCTCTTCTTGTTGGGAGCACCCTTCAGCGTCTCCTTGTAGATTGGCTTCACCGTCACCACGGGCGTCTCCTTCTCCACCACGGGCTTGACGGTGATGGTGTAGAAGCGGTAGTCGATGTGGCGGTTGCCCGAGCCGATGCCTGTGGGCATGATGTTCCATGTGGGCATGTCGGCCGAGTAGATGTAGACCTCCTTCTCCGTATCGGCCGTGAGGCTCACGGTCTGTAGGTCGCCATCGCCCTTGGCATAATCTCGGTCTAGCAGCTGGGTGGCGGACTTATTTGCCACGCTTTCGATATTGGTAGCCGATAGCTTATTGGTGCCGGCCACATCGACATTGACACGTGCGCCCGGGTAAGGCGTGACATCTGTCGAAAGCCCGTTGTCAGCGTCGAATGCCGTGCTGCCCACCAGGCTGTAGTTAGAGTATCCGCCTGTGCTGGCCAGATTATTGTTATTCACACCCTGGGTGTACCACAGTGTCTTCTCTTCGTTCTCTGCGTTGCGGAACACAATGGTATATGGCGACGTGAGATTCTTCGGCACGAGCACCGGCACGGCCTCGCCGTTGTAAAAGGTATAGTTGGTCGATGTCACCTCGTTGCTGCCCACCACCTTGTCGTCTCCGTTTTTGGCAGCCACCTGCAACGTCTGCACCTCAGGATTGAGCGGCATTAACTTCAGATTGACATTGTAGAGGGCAGACGAGCCATTTGCCAGTCCGCTGATGTTGAAGTGGATGGCATCGTTGTTGTAGTCGTCAACAGTGAGGGTGGCCGAGGCGTTGGACTCGGTCAAATTCAATGTGCCGTTGGTAGCGGCGGCGGTGTTCTCGCGGTTATTGACCGTAGCGGTGAAGTCGCTGGCAGCAAGCGTAGTGGTAGTAGTACCCGTCGAGCCCGTGCGTGTCTGCAGCTTGCTTGTAGACGAACCTACCGTCCAGCCGTTGTTGTAGCCTATGCAGCTACTGTTCTGGCTTGAGGATGAACCATAGAAATGGCTATTTGCCCAGTACCATTTACCTTTATCAGAACTTGTAGATGCGCTCAAGCCGTTATTCCACACAATGTAGTAACCATTGTTGTAGATGGTGTACTTAGTACTTCTCCCACTACTTTCTCTTGTCACAGTCCACAGAGTGGCTTCACTACCATCGGTGCCGTTCACAAGGCTGCCGTTGCTGAGGTTCAAGTAGTTGCCGCTGCCATCGGTAATGATATAGCTACTGCCGCTGATCGGCGATGACACATTGGTATAGGTATAGGTTGTGCCAGTGGTAGAGCTGGTTGCCGAATGGCGCAAGAAGTTGAGTGTGGCACCCACGATGCGGAACTTCTGGGGTGCCTCCAGATAGTAGTCGCCGTTGGCCGTAAGCACGAAATACTGGCCGTCATCGGTCTGGAAGGTCTGGGTCTGCGCTGTGCCTTCGCTGTTCACGAGGCTCACAGCCTGCAGATCGGTGACACCATTGCGGTTGAACGACCAAACTTTTGCCAGCGAGTTCTCGCTGAACGTGCCGAGGTCGAGCAGGCCCGTATGCAGATTGAGCGTACCGTCGGTGTAGGGTATTTGGCCAGTAATGGGCTGGTCTATGACATAGGTAACGTGAAGCGACTTGAGTACGACGGCCGACGATGTTCCCATGTCAAAGCGGAAGTAGAGCACGTTCGTACCGTTGGCCAGAGTCTTGTCCCACGAACCGTTGGAGGTGGCCTTCGAGTCACTTATCACCACATTGCCATCGGCATCGTAGGTGTACTGTACCACCGACGACCCGCTGGTACACTTGTCGGTGAGGAACTCCATCTGGTAGCGCGCAAAACGGTAGCCCTTGGGCGCCACCACCTGCACATAGACAGACTTTGCCCAAGACGGGGTATTGACAGACAGATATGTGGAGCCATCATCCGTGGTGAAGGTCATGTCGTTGTCGATATTGGCCAACAGGCTGTCACCCTTGGTAGAGAGTGTCGAGTCGTTCGACGTGATGACCTGCACATGGGCTATGTCGTGGCGGAGGAAACCGAAATAGCTGCCGCCATTCGAATTGCTTGCATACAGGCTATGGCTTGAACTGTTGTCGAGCGAGATGGTGACACCCTTCTTCGTGGTCTGGTCGGCGTTGACGATGCTGTAGGAGGCGGTGGCCACCGCGCTCTGGTTGCCGTCGGCATCGACGGCGATGGCCTTGATCGTCATGGTCTGGTCGACGGTGATGGCCTCAGTGTACTTCGTGCTCTCGGTCGTCGGCTCGGTGCCGTCGGTGGTGTAGTAGATGGTGGCGCCATCGGCAGCCGTCAGCTCCACCGTCTGCGCGTTGGCGTAGGTGCCGGCGGCCACGGAGAACGCAGGAGCCTTGGCCGTCACGATGATGTCGTCGCTGCCACTCGACTTCGTGGTGGTGGCCAGCTCCGAGGTGGTGCGGTATCCGCTGGTGTTGGCCGAGTAGGAGTACTGGTTGCTCGTGATGGTCGAGAGCGGAAGGGACTTGAACTTGATGTGGTAGGCAGAACCGGTGTTGACATAGATTTGTTCATCCTCGTAGAGGAAAGCCACATTGCCGTTCTTGTCGAGCACCATGGTGGAGTAGCACGACGAGTTTGAGGTGACTTGATAACCGGTCCAGCCCTTGCTGAAGTCGGACGGCTCGTCATAGTCGCTTTCGCTTTCAAGCACCTTCCAGTAGATGCCCACCTTCTCGCGGCTGGTGCTCATGGCAGCCGACTGCAGCAGCACATACACCTGCTTGCTGTCGCTGGCCCGCTTGGCGGGCACCAGCAGCACCTCGCCGTTGCAGCTGGCGGCCGTGATGTTGCCGTTCACCGCCGTGCCCCACGATCCGGTGGCACTCTCCTTGTCGGTAAAAGTAAAGATGTTGAAGAGGCGGCCTGCACCGTTTCTTATGCGGCAGCTGAGCAGGATGTTGCCGTTGGGCAGCTCCTCCACCTTACACTCGTCGCCCTCCGAAGCCGGGCGTGCGGAGATGCCGCCGAGGTATGACCAGGTCTCTCCGAAGTCGTCGGAGTAGACCACGCAACTGCCATTGCTGTAGGTGTCGACGGCAGCATACACGCGATAGTAGCTTCCCTGCTTCACGAGGCTGCTCTGTATCATGCGGCCGCTCGAGAAGAAGATGGACTGAGGATTGAAACCGTTGACATAGAGTTTGCTGCTAATCTCTGATTTGGTCCAGGTGCTGCCGTTGTCGGTGCTTAGCGACCGGGCGATCAGGGGAGCACCATTAGAGTTCCATCCCGATTTTCCCGATGCGGAGAGCACCATGATGCGGCCGCTCTCGCGGTCGACCACCGAGGCAGGGTCGCCGTGCGCGAACTCGTAGCCCGAGGAGCTGCTGTTGCCTTTGGCAATGTCCTGCCTGTCGCCCCATGACGAGCCGTTGTCAGAAGAGAGCTTGCCCACCACGTCGATGCGGTGGTTGAAGCCGAGGTCATTGCCGTTGTTGTCGTAACGCAGGTCGCAAAATGCCCACAAGTTGCCGCTACTGGGAAGGCGGACGATGGACGGGATGCGGTAGACATCCTGCCCGCTACCCTTCACAGTGGTGTACAAAGTAGTCTGCCCCCATGCCTGTTGGCTGACCGCCATGAGGGCGGAGAGGAGGGTGAGGGTTAGCCATTTTGTAGTTTTGTTCATAGTTGATAATTTATTGTTGATGATTATTGTTCGTCATCAGAATGATTGGAAAATAAGGATGCCCGGTCTGTCGACGGGCTGGGCGTGTCTGGCATGCTGGGCATGCTCAGATGCGCGGCAAGCCCTGATGCGGTCGCGCCATCCATTCGGTCCCCCCCAGGCCCTAATGGTTGCGCGGCGCGCAGACAGACGGATGGTCATGCTTGTGAAGAAACATAAAGCCCCATGCTCACCGTGTGGCGAGCATAGGGCCAGCTTATGTTTTTATAAGGATTTTTCCGTTGTTATCCAGTGCATGTCATGTTGTCTCCTGAGCTTACTTGTCATCATCATCCCATGCGCTCCACGGATTAGAACTGCCTTGGCCCAAGCTTTTCTCGTCGCCCGTCGGCTCCATGAAGTTGTTTCCCTTGGCATCAGCGTTGGGATCCTCTGGAACAGAGTTTGTCAGGAGATGGGAAGCGTATTTGACAGAGATGATCTCCGTCTCAGGTGCGCTGTACATTTTTTTGTTCATGGTATAAGAGAATAATTGATTATTTGACTACAGTTTTCTTGTCGTTCACGATGTAGACACCCTGCTGCACGTTGACGGTGCGTGTCTCGCCGGCGGCGATCTGTCCGGCAGCCACGACCTGTCCGGCTACGGTGTAGACGGCGAAGCGCGTGTCGGCCTGGGCCTTGAGGGTGATGGTGCCGTGGTTGGCGGTGATGTCGAGCAGGCTGGTGGCGGTCACCTCGCTGATGCCCGTCAGCTCGCTGGCGTCGACAGCGATGGCCTTGGCCTCGTTGGTCTTATCTGTGAGGGTGAAGTAGGCACGGAACGGACGCACGTTGAACTTCTTGTACTTGCTGAGCGCGCCCGACTTCCAGAAGAGGTCCTTTGCGAAGTACCACTCGCTGTCGTCCTTGCTGATCACCTCGCCGGCGTAGGTGCCGGTGGCAGTGAACTTGTTGTTCATCACGTTGGTGAGCGCAGAGGCCTCATGCGTGGTCTCCTCGGTGGCAACGGTGCCCGATGCGGCGAACGAAGCGTTGAGGACCTTGTAGGAGAAGCCCTTCTCGCTGTTGCTGGTCTCCACGTAGTAAGGCTTGTTGGCCTCGGCCTTGCCGCTGGTCACAGGCGTCTTGGTGAAGCCGAAGGTAATCTCGGCATGACCGTCCTCTGTCGACACATGGTCAACCTTGCCTGTGCCCGTGAGGTTATAATAGGTGATGTCCGCGTCGGTCTGGTCGCTGGCCGTCTTCATGTGGCCATTTTCGTCGAGCTGCACGTCGAAGGGCAGCACCACGGCCATCTTCGTCACCTTGTCCTTGGCCGCACCCTCGTTGTTCGCCGTGCCCTCGCGCTCGTAGATGGCGCTGTAGGTGTCGGTGGTGAAGGCATAAGGCGTGAAGAACGGCTGCTGGTCGTAGATCTTGATGTCGCTCACGGCCTCGAACTTATTGCTGGTAGCCGACTCCTTGGCGATGGCGTTGGTGATGCCGGAGCGGTGGAAGCCCGGGTACATGAAGTAGAGGCAGTTGTCGGCCGTGGAGTTGTGGAAGTCAGCATCGAACTGGTCGTAGTCGACACTCTTCAGCGAGCTCATGTCGAGATAGAGCATGCCGCGCAGAGAGTCGATGCCGTACTGCTTCTTCACAGCCGCCTTCACGGCATCCACCACCTGCTCGGAGGTGAGGTAGCCGAACTTCTGGTTCTCGATGGTCACCTTGACACCGTAGAACTTAGTCTTCTCGTCGGCCTTGATGTCGTAGTCATCCTTCTCGCTGTCGGCCAGGATGCCGGTGTTCTTGTGGTTGCGGCCCTTGAGGGTGCTCGTGTAGATAGGCACCACGGTGGCGGTGGGCTCCTCGCTCACCGACTTGCAGCTCACCACGAGCGTGTAGTAGCGGTAGTCGATGTGCTTGGTGCCGCCGGTCAGCAGGGTGTAGGTGGGCACGTCAGCCGTATATATATAATAGGTGGAAGCTGTCGTGGCATCGGGAGTCACCTTGGCAATCTGGTATTTGGCGTCGGTCTTGCTGAAGGCGTTGTCCTGCAGCGTGGTGGCGGTTCCATCGTAGACCTTCTCGATGTTGGTGGCCACGAGCTTCTCGGTGCCGGCCTGTGTGGCCGTGGTGCGGTCAGCGGGATAGCTGGTGCTGTTGACGTTGAGGCTCACGTCGCTCGTGCCGCCGTTGTCGGCCGTGCTGTTCACGAGGAAGTAGTTGGAGTAGTCGGCTGTGCCTGCAGAGGTGTTCGTGCCCTCGGTGTACCACTCGGTGCGGTTCTCGTTGAAGGCATCCTTGAAGACCAGGGTGTGCTCCAATTTTTTCTCGCTTGAGGGCACCACCACGGTGACACCGTCGCCACTGTTGAAGGTGTAGTTCTCGGGAGTGTAGCTCGAGGCACCGGTCACGTCGCCGTCCTTAAGCTTTGTGGCCACTGAGAGGTTCTGCAGCTCGGGGTTGAGCGGCAGGAGCTTCAGGGTGACGTTGTAGAGTGCGTTGGCACCGTTGGTCAGGCCGCTGATGCTGAACTTCACGGCATCGTTGTTGAGGCCGGTTAGGGTGACGCTCTGCGTGGTGGGCTCATCGCTCACGCTCACGGTCTGCGTGGCGGTGTTGCCATCCGTGCCGTAGACAGAAGCGGTGAAGTTGCCGCCCGTGTAAGAGGTAGACGAGGATGAGCGGGTCTGCAGCTTGATGTTGCTGCTACTGGTCGAAATGGTCCAGCTGGCACCGTATGTCAAGTAGTAACTCGATCCGCCGGAGGTGTAATGGAAACCGTAGCTGCTACTATACGACCACGAAGAAGAAGTCGTGCTTAGTTCCAGACCTGTAGTCAAGTAGTAGCTGCCATTCTTGATGGTGCATGTGGTAGTCCTGTTTTGAGTTTTACTTGTGATGGTCCACAGCGTGGCGGTATTGGGGTCGGAGCCCGTTGAGATGGCGCCGTTGTCGTTGTTGAGGTAGTGGCCCTTGCCATCGGTGATGAGGTAGGTGCTTCCTTCGTTGATGGACGAAGCGTCCTTATAAGTATAGGTGGTGCTGGTGGCATCGCTCTTCAGGAAGTTGAGCGTGGCGCCGATGATGCGGAACTTGGCGGGTGCCTCCACATAGTAGGTGCCGTTGGTGGCCGCCACGTAGTACTGGTCGTTGTCGACCGTCACGGCAGTGGGATCGATCGTCGTCTGGCTGCCGTCGCTCTCGCTGTAGAACTTAGCCTCCTGCGTGTCGGTGGCGGCGCGGTATTCATCAAAGCTGTTGTAGCCGGCACCCTTGCCATTGTTCGTGAACGTGCCGAGGTCGAGCAGACCCGTGTGCACGTTGTTGCTGAGGTCGGTGGCAGGCAGCGCGCCCTCGAAAGGCGTGTCGATGACATAGGTGAACTTGATGCTCTTGAAGAGGAAGCTCTTCGTTGTTGAGGAGCCGGTGCCGTCCGCCTGGCCTGTGTTGAGGTAGAAATAAAGCACGTTGCTACCGTTGGCCAGCGTACCCTTAAAGGACTCGCCGTCGCTGCTGTTCGTCAGCTCATACTTTTTGACGACGCTGGTCGACGTGCCGTCGTAGGTGTACTGCTGGATGTAGGCATCCGACATGTTTTCGGTCGAGCCGTCGATATTCCACTCGTACTTCGTGAAGCGGTAGCCCTTGGGGGCGACAACAGCCAGATAGATGCCACCGTAATGGCCAGCCCAGTTGGAGACCTTCACCAGATTGTCGGAGAACAGCAGGTTGTTGGCGTTCTGCTTGAAGGAGCCCGTACCGTTGTCGCTCAGCGTGGTCTGGTTGCTCGCGATGATCTGGACGTGGGCGATGTCGTGGCGCAGGAAAGCGAACCACTGTTGGGTCTTGTCATTGTTCAACGCACCGTTACTGTACAGTCCGTGGCTGGAGCTCTTGTCGAACACGATGGTGGTGCCCGTCTCGGCGAAGAGGTGCGTGGGAAGCACCGCCGCCAGCGCGATGAGGACGAGAACCGGAAGTCTGAAATGACGTTTGAGTAAACCTTGTTTCATTCCTTTTGTGCTGTTTGTGCGCACCGGTCATGTATGGCGGTGCGCCGATTCGTCATCACCCATCGACCCAGAGGTGAGAAAAATTCATTATCCTTTTAAAAACGAGATGCACAAGGAAGAAGTGTGAGTCGATCTCGCTCAGCCGCCTGCCGCGCGAGGACGTAATCCCCGTGCCTGGACGACCATGCGAAACGCTTCTTGGGTGTGCATATCGGAGTATACCCCCCCCGATGGGTGCAAAGTTACGAAGATTTCGGGAGTGTAGCAAGAAAAAACAAGAAAAACCATTGACATTAAGCAAATTAAAGGGGGATTGGCGGAGACGGGGATGGTTGGCGGGGATGCGGATGGGTTTTTCGAACACGGATGGCACGGATGGCACGGATGGGGGTTGGGGACGCAGATAGTTTTTTTGAACACGGATTATACGGATTACACGGATGGGGGTTGGGGACGCAGATGTTTTTTTTGAACACGGATGGCACGGATGGCACGGATGGGGATTGGGGACGCAGATAGTTTTTTTTTCGAACACGGATGGCACGGATGGCACGGATGGGGGTTGGGAACGCAGATGGGTTTTTCGAACACGGATGGCACGGATTGCACGGATGGAGGTTGGGGACGCAGATGGGTTTTTTGAACACGGATTATACGGATTACACGGATGGGGACGAAGGGGCAACCGGAGAGTCCCGTAGGGACGACAGATTATAGCGTAGGGGTTCACCCCTACGTTTATGGTTACGTTATTAACAACGCTGCCCCTGTAAGGGGCGCATAATTCATTGTAACAGGTTGAAATATGCGCCCCTTACAGGGGCAATGGTTGAAACATGCCTTTAGAGATAGGGGTAAACCCCTATCCTATAATATGCGCCCCTTACAGGGGCTGGATGTCACAAAATCGGATTTACCTACGGGGCTGGATGTTGCACAATCGGATTTACCTACGGGGCTAGGTTTCACAATCGGATTTACCTACGGGGCTGGGTGTGTCATCATTCAAAACACCCGCTGCGCGTCGGCCGTCACTTCACCTCCCAGATGTCGTTGGTCTCGAGGAGCTCCTGGAAAGAGTGGTAGGGCTTGGCGGCGGCCACCTCCTGGAGCTGGGCGTGCACGGCCTCGTCGTAGGTGGGTGCCTCCACATCGCGTATGACGCCGAGCGCCACGGGGAAGCCGTCGGCATTGTCCATCATCGCCAGCTTCAGCTGCAGGGTGTTGTCGGCACAGTGGGCATCGTGCACGAGGATGTCGCCGAGCGTGTAGCCGTCCTCACCGATGCGCACCACCTTCAGTCCGAAGCCCTCCTGCACCAGTCCGTACTCGTGGTTCTCGCCGAAGACCAGCGGTTGTCCGTGCTCCACGTAGATGGCGTTCTTCTGTCGTCCCTCGCGTGTGTAGACCGGTTCGTAGGCACCGTTGTTGAAGATCATGCAGTTCTGCAGCACCTCGCAGACCGCCGCTCCCCGGTGCGCGGCCGCCGCCTTGAGCACGGCCACGGTGCCCTGCGCGTCGCTGGCCACCGCGCGTGCGAAGAACCGTCCGCGAGCGCCGAAGCACAGCTCCGCCGGGCGGAACGGGTCCTCGACGGTGCCATAGGGGCTCGACTTCGAGACGAAGCCACGCGGACTGGTGGGCGAATACTGTCCCTTGGTGAGGCCGTAGATGCGGTTGTTGAGCAGGATGATGTTGATGTCGATATTGCGGCGCATGGCGTGTATGAAGTGGTTGCCGCCGATGGCCAGTCCGTCGCCGTCGCCCGACACCTGCCAGACGGTGAGCTTCGGGTTGGCCACCTTCACGCCCGTGGCGATGGCCGCCGCCCGTCCGTGTATGGTCTGCATGGCATAGGCGTTGACGTAGTAGGGCAGGCGGCTTGAGCAGCCGATGCCGCTGATGACCGCCGTCTCGTAGGGCGGCACACCCAGTTCGGCCATGGCCTTCTGCAGCGATGCCAGGAAACTGTGGTCGCCACACCCCGGGCACCATCGGGGCTGGCCCTTCTTATAATCGTTAGCTGTGTAAGTCATGATGTAAGGGAAGGTTAAGAGTGTATGGTATGGTGAGCAGGTGACGGGGTCAGATCATCCATGAGGCGAAGGTCTCGCCGTCGGCCTTTGTCCTGCCGCTGATGATGTCGGCGAAGATGGCGACGAGCTTGTCGACCCGGAAGGGCTGACCGTAGACACGGTTGAGCTGGTAGGGCGCAAAGCCGTTGATGCGTATGCGCAGCAAGGCCGCCAGCTGTCCGAGGTTCTGCTCGGCCACCACCACCTTCTTGTATCTGAGCAGCACCTCCGCCGTGTTGGCAGGCAGCGGGTTGATGTATTTCATCTGGGCCAGCGCCACACGGTGCCCCATGCGCTGCAGCTCCGTCATGGCCGCGTGCAGGTGTCCGTAGGTCGAGCCGAAGCCGACGATGAGCAGGTCGGCATCACTGTCGCCCTCCACCTCGAGGTCGGGCACAGGGATGCGCGCCACCTTCTCCGCGCGGAGGGTATCCATGCGGTGATGGTTGTCGGGGTCGGTGGAGATGGCTCCCGTCTCGCCGTCCTTCTCCAGTCCGCCGAGGATATGCGTGTAGCCCTCCTGTCCCGGCACCGCCCAGTAGCGCACGAGCGTCTCGGGGTCGCGGCGGTAGGGCGAGTACTTGAACTGCTGGTCGGGCGTCACACGGTGGGGCCTGATGTCGGGCAGCGCGGCGATGTCGGGCAGCCGCCATGCCGCCGACCCGTTGGCGATGAAGGCATCGGTGAGCAGCACCACCGGCGTGAGATGCTCGAGCGCAATCTTACAGGCCATGTAGGCCGCATCGAAGCAGTCGGTGGGACTGGTGGCGGCGATGACCGGCATGGGGCTCTCGCCGTTGCGCCCGTAGAGCACCTGCAGCAGGTCGGTCTGCTCGCTCTTGGTGGGCAGTCCTGTCGACGGTCCGCCGCGCTGCACGTCGACGATGACCAGCGGCAGCTCGTCGATGACGGCGAGGTTCATGGCCTCGCTCTTCAGGCAGATGCCCGGTCCCGAGGTGCTGGTGGCCGCCAGCGCACCGGCAAACGACGCGCCGATGGCCGAGGCGCAGGCCGCCAGCTCATCCTCGGCCTGCACGGTGATGACACCCATCGACTTGTGCTTGGACAGCTCGTGCAGGATGTCGGTGGCCGGCGTGATGGGATAGGAGCCGAGGTAGAGGCGCATGCCCGCACGCTCGGCGGCAGCCATCAGTCCGTAGGCCGTGGCCTTGTTGCCGGTGATGTCCATGTAGCGGCCGGGCACCTTGTGGCGTGTCTCGATGCGGTAGGTGGCGGGCACCGAGGCGTGTGTGTTGGCCCCGTAGTCGTAGCCCGCACGGACCACGAGGATGTTGGCCTCGGCCACCGCCGGCTTCTTGGCGAACTTCTCGCGGAGAAACTGCCCGACGAGCGTCAGGTCGCGGTCGAAGAGCCAGCACACCAGTCCTAGTGCGAACATGTTGCGGCACTTGAGCACCGACCGGTTGTCCATGCCCCGTCCCTGCAGACACTCCTTGACCATCGTGGTGATGGGGCAGGCCACCACGCGGTCGGGGTCGATGCCCATCTCGGTGAGATAGTCGTCGGTCTCAAACTGCGCCTTGCGCAGGTCGTTGGGCCCGAAGGCGTCGGTGTCGATGATGATGGTAGCCTGTGGCTTGGCGTGGCGGTACTGCGTCTTGAGCGCAGCGGCGTTCATGGCCACGAGCACGTCACACTGGTCGCCCGGCGTGTAGACACGCCCCTCGCCGATGTGTACCTGATAGCCCGACACGCCGGTGAGCGACCCTTGCGGTGCGCGTATGTCCGCCGGATAGTCGGGGAAGGTCGATATGCCGTTGCCCACCGTGGCCGACACCGTGGAGAAGATATTGCCGGCGAGCTGCATGCCGTCGCCCGAGTCGCCCGAGAAGCGCACGACGACGTCCTCAAGCTTTTTCACTTCCATTTCTGCCATGTTGTTAATGTTTTTGTTGATGATGGAGCAAAGGTATAGGATATTGACGAAACGGCAAACACTTTTGGGGAAAGTTTTTTTTATGGGTGGCAGGGAAAGACGGAGCGACAGGCGAGTAGCCCCCACACGGGGACGGGTGTTCAAGATCGGTTTTGATTACGCGGATGGCACGGATGGCGGTTGGGGACGCAGATAGTTTTTTTCGAACACGGATTACACGGATTGCACGGATGGCGGTTGGGGACGCGGATGGGGACAAAGGGGCAACTGGCGAGTCCCGTAGGGACGACAGATTATAGCGTAGGGGTTTACCCCTACGTTTATGGTTACGTTATCAACAACGCTGCCCCTGTAAGGGGCGCATAATTCATTGTAACAGGTTGAAATATGCGCCCCTTACAGGGGCAATGGTTGAAACATGCCTTTAGAGATAGGGGTAAACCCCTATCCTATAATATGCGCCCCTTACAGGGGCTGGATGTCACAAAATCGGATTTACCTACGGGGCTGGATGTCACACAATCGGATTTACCTACGGGGCTGGATGTCACACAATCGGATTTACCTACGGGGCTGGATGTCACACAATCGGATTTACCTACGGGGCTGGATGTCACACAATCGGATTTACCTACGGGGCTGGATGTCACACAATCGGATTTACCTACGGGGCTGGATGTCACAAAATCGGATTTACCTACAGGGGCTGGATGTCACAAAATCGGATTTACCTACGGGGCTGGGTGTGTCATCATTCAAAACACCCGCACAAGTGTGTTTGCCCCTTTCGGGGACACTTTTTTCAAGGAACATTTCCAAATCCGAAACGGGAGTAGTAACTTTGCATCGGCGGCAAGACGTGAGGGGCGCAATGGCAACGCCACCCACTTGCGCTTGTCGAAGACACACACAGAAAACAAACTTACACGAAAGCTCATGAAACAATGGTTACTGGCCATGGCCCTGATGACGGGCACCATGACAGGCGCGGCACAGACCCGCTATGACCACGGACAGATGCAGACCGAACGGCTGGGGCGCGGCGTGGTGGCCTACCGCAGCGGAGCGACGGTCATCGTGTCGTGGCGCACGCTGCCCACCGACAAGGCGCGCGAGCCCTTCGACATCTACCGCAACGGCGTGCGCCTCAACGCTAAGCCGCTGACGGAGGGCGGCACCTGCTTCGTCGACAAGACACCGCCGGCCGGCGGCGCCACCTATGCCGTGCGCGGCGGCGGCCACGACGGCACGTTCACCCTGGCGGCCGATGCCCCCGACGGCTACCTCCGCATACCGCTCACACCACCCGTCACAGCCGACAGCATGGCGCTGTGGCCCCGGCGGCAGGTGGCCCGACGGCCGACGCAGGGCGGCACGGCATCCGACACGGCACCCCAGCGGCTGCGCATGGTGCCTGTGACCTATCATGCCAACGACGCCACGGTGGCCGACGTGGACGGCGACGGCGAGTATGAGATCATCCTCAAATGGGAGCCGAGCAACGCCCACGACAACTCGCAGGCCGGACAGACATCGGCGGTCTATGTGGACTGCTACCGCCTGGACGGCACACGGCTCTGGCGCATCGACCTCGGACGCAACATACGCGCCGGTGCCCACTACACGCAGATGATGGCCTATGACTTCGACGGCGACGGACGGGCGGAGGTGATGATGAAGACGGCCGACGGCACCATAGACGGCACGGGACGCTCCCTGGGCGACGCCTCGGCCGACTGGCGCAACACCGAGGCGGGCACGCAGCGCTATGGCCGCGTGATGGACGGGCCCGAGTATCTGACGGTGTTCGACGGACGGACGGGAGCGGCGCTGAAGACCGTCGACTACGTGCCCGACCGCGGGCCGCGCGACTGCTGGGGCGACGACCACGCCAACCGGTCGGAGCGTTACCTGGCAGCACTGGCCTTCCTCGACGGGCGCCATCCCTCGGCGGTCTTCTGCCGCGGATACTACACGCGCACCACGCTGGCCGCCTGGCGCTGGGACGGCAAGGACCTCCGTCTGCAGTGGTACTACGACACTGACCCGCAACCCCGACAGGTGGCGCTGACCGACAGTCTCGGACTGACCAACCACGCGCGACACGAGGATGGCGGACAGGGCAACCACAACCTGCGGGTGGCCGACGTGGACGGCGACGGACGCGACGAGATCGTCTACGGTGCGCTCTGCGTGGACCACGACGGCACGACGCTCTACAACACGGGCTTCGGCCACGGCGATGCCCTGCACCTCGTGGCGGAGCCGGTGACCCACCGCCTCTACGTCTGGGACGTGCACGAGAACCGGCGCGACGGATCGGAGCTGCGCGACGCCGCCACCGGACAGGTGGTGATGCAGCGCAAGGCCGACTATGACGTGGGGCGCGGCATGGCGGCCGACATCGACTCCACACACTACGGGCCGGAGGTGTGGAGCGCCAACGTGGCACTGACCTCGCCCTTCGACACGGCTGCGGCAACAACCGGTGACGACGGCCAGCGAGAGGAGGTGGACTACAGCGACACGCGGCGGTCACGCGCGCGCCTCTCGTGCAACTTCGCCGTGTGGTGGGACGGCGGACTGACACGCCAGCTGCTCGACCATGAGACGGTGACGCGCTACAACCCGGCGACAAAAGACATGGAGGTGGTGCAGCACTTCGACGGAGCGTTCAACAACGGCACGAAGTCGAACCCTTGTCTCTCGGCCGACATCCTGGGCGACTGGCGCGAGGAGGTGGTGGTGCGCAATGACGCGAGCACCGAGCTGCGCATCTACCTCACGCCCTTCGCCACAAGCCACCGCGTGCCCTGCCTCATGACCGACGTTCCCTACCGCGAGAGTGTGGCCGCCGAGAACGTGGGCTACAACCAGCCGCCCGAACTGGGATACTATCTCGGCCCCGACGGCCAGTAGGACATCCACGGATGGTGGTTGGGGACGCGGATGGTTGACGGGAACACGGATCGTTTTTTTTCGAACACGGATTGCACGGATTGCACGGATGAGGGTTGGGGACGCGGATGGTTGACGGGAACACGGATCGTTTTTTTTCGAACACGGATTGCACGGATTGCACGGATGAGGGTTGGGGACGCGGATGGTTGACGGGAACACGGATCGTTTTTTTTCGAACACGGATTGCACGGATTGCACGGATGAGGGTTGGGGACGCGGATGGTTGACGGGAACACGGATCGTTTTTTTTCGAACACGGATTGCACGGATTGCACGGATGAGGGTTGGGGACGCGGATGGTTGACGGGAACACGGATCGTTTTTTTTCGAACACGGATTACACGGATGAGGATGAAGGGGCAACTGGAGAGTCCCGTAGGGACGACAGATTATAGCGTAGGGGGTCACCCCTACGTTTTGATAGGGTTATCAACAACGTAGCCCCTGTAAGGGGCGCATAATTCATTGTATAAGGTTGAAATATGCGCCCCCTACAGGGGCTACGAATAGCGGATGATGCTGGGGTCAGAGGTAAGCCCGATGCTTGCAAGGCATCAGAGACGCACCACCTGGAACGTCTGTGCGGGAACGGTGAGTGTGAGACCGTTGCCCGAGGCATCGACCTCGCTCTCACTGGGCACCACGTTGTTGGGCTGCTCCAGCGAGTTGGTGGCGTGCTTGTCGTCGGCGTGGAGCGAGATGACCTGCGCCTTGGCGAGGCCCTTGGCCCCCTTCAGGGTGAGGCTGACCTGCTGCGGCTTGTCGCTGGCGTTGGCAATCTTCACGATGACCTTCTTGGTGGTCTTGTCGTAGACGGCACTGGCGTAGAGGCCGTCGTCGCCGGCCACGGCCTTGCCGTTCTCGGTGAGCTGCAGCACGTTGGTGCCCTTGTAGGTGCCGTAGAGCATCTGCACATACCAGTTGGCCGAGCGCACGCTCTTCAGGTTGTCGAACCAGATGAGGTCGGGACGCCACTGCCAGCCGTCAACATGGGCGAAGAGCGGTGCATAGGTGCACTGCCACACCACGTCGGCATTGCGCTCCAGACCGGTCATGAAGGCAGCCTCGGAGAGTGCGGCCTCCCAGTTGTTCTTGGCCACGGTGGGCTGGTTGTCGACGCCGCGCACGTGCGAAGCATACTCGCCGGCGAACACCTTCGGGCCTTTGCGGTCGTAGTTGTCGTAGCGGTTGGCGTTTTTCAGGAACCACTCGGGCGGACAGTAGTAGTGCTCGTCCACGAGGTCCACGTTGAGCTTGCGCATCTCCTGCCACAGGTAGTCGAAGCCCTCGCCGCCGGCCACGGGACCGGCCGAACCGCAAATCTTGATGTCGGGGTACTTGGCGCGTATCTGCTCAACGAATTTCTTGAGCCGCTCGGGGTAGAGCGGTCCCCATTGCTCGTTGCCGATGCCCACCTGCTTCAGTCCGAAGGGCTTGGGATGACCCATGTCGGCACGCAGCTTGCCCCACTTGGTCGATGTGTCGCCGTTGGCAAACTCGATGAGGTCGAGGGCATCGTCGACATAGGGCTGCAGGTCGTCGAGCGCCACATGCGCATTCTTGTCGTTGTCGCCGTTCTGGTACTGGCAGGCCAGTCCGCAGCTCAGCACGGGCAGCGGCTCGGCCCCAATCTTCTCCGAGAGCAGGAAGAACTCGTAGAAGCCCAGTCCGTAGGTCTGGTAATAGTTGGGATAGAGGCGGTGGGGGAAGGTGTAGTTCCAGCGGTTCTCGTTGAGCGGACGGTTCTCGGCCGGTCCGACAGAGTTCTTCCACTGGTAGCGCGTCTCCAGGTCAGTGCCCTCCACGATACATCCGCCGGGGAAGCGGAAGATGCCCGGGTGCAGGTCTTCAAGGTCTTTCACGAGGTCGGCGCGCAGCCCGTTCCAGTTGTCGCCGGGGAAGAGGCTCACATGATCGAGGTCTACCGCCTCGTTGCTCTCGAGGAAGATGCGCATGAGGCCCTTGGCCACGGTCTTCGTCGACTTGAGCTGCACGGAGTATTTCTGCCACTTGTTGCCCTCGATGGTGATGCTCTTCTTGTCGATGGGCACATCCTCGTCGTCGACGATCTCCACGCGTATCTTGGTCTGCTTGCCCTGCAGGTCATGCAGACGGGCGTAGACCGAGAAGTCGTAGGTCATGCCGTCCTTCAGGCCCATGCCGAAGAAGCCGCGGTTCTCCAGACCCGTGAACTTCTGGTTGTGGCCCGCGTTCTCGAGCACCACGTAGTGGGGGTTGCGGTCGAAGGCCGGTTTCACGTCGCTGAGGCTGACGTTGCCGAAGGTGCCCCACCCCATCAGTCGGTCGGGGAACTCGAAGCTGCGGTTCTCCACCATCTCAGCATAGAGACCGCCGTCGGCTCCGAAATTGATGTCCTCGAAGAAGATGCCGTACATCGTAGACTGCACGGGCGCGCCTGGCTTGGTGTTCACCGTGAACTGGTGCTGCTGGGCATGGGCGCCCACAGACATCATCAGCGCGGCGGCCAGGGTTGTCAGAAATTGTCGTTGTTTCATGTTAGTTATGGTTATTGTGATGGTTGTCGGACGGCGCCGGCACGCTGGTCGGTACGCGCTGGCACGGCAAGGACGCGATGCACGCAGTGTCACCGAAGACCTTGCATTTGCAAAGATACAAAAAATCCACCCCAAACGGAGTGGATTTCCTATTGTTTTTTTTTACCGGGCACCGATACTTGTGAAGGCCTCAAGGATTTTGTCGGCGGTGTCCTTCATCTCCTCGTCGGAGAGCTTGACATGCTTCTTGAAGTCGACGTCGGCCTCATTGTTGATAGGGAAGAGGTGTATGTGTGCATGGTTCACCTCCAGGCCGAGCACCACCTGCGCCACCTTCTTGCAGGGGAAGGCGGTGCGGATGGCCTTCGCCACCTTCTTGGCGAAGACCTCGAAGGCGGCCAGGTCGTCATCGTCCATATCGAAGATGTAGTCGGTCTCCTTACGCGGAACGACCAGTGTGTGGCCCTTCACGATGGGGTTGATGTCGAGGAAGGCATAGAACTTGTCGTCTTCGGCACACTTGTAGCTGGGTATCTCGCCAGCAGCGATTTTGCTGAAAATGGTAGCCATAGTCGTGTGTGTGTTTTGTTGATGGACTGTTGTCGGCGCGGTGGGGACGGTCAGGCGTCGATGCTGATGTTGTCGACGCGCAGCTTGATGACGCCGCTGGGAATCTTGATCTCAGCCACGTCGCCCACCTTCTTGTTGAGCAAGCCCTGTGCGATGGGGGTCTTGATGGAGATCTTGCCCGACTTGAGGTCGGCCTCGTTCTCGCTGACGATGGTGTAGGTCATCTTCTTGTTGACTGTGAGATTGGTCATCTCCACCTTCGACATGATTTGCACGGAGTCGGTGGAGAGGCGGCTCATGTCGACGATCTTGGCTTGTGCCAGGGTCAGTTTCAGGTTGTTGATGCGCTCCTCCAGGTGGGCCTGTGCCTCCTTGGCGGCGTCATACTCGGAGTTTTCGCTCAGGTCGCCCTTGTCGGCAGCCTCAGCGATGGCGGCCGAAGCCTTGGGACGCTCGATGGCCTCCAGCTGGTGGAGGGTGGCCACGAGTTTGTCGTAGCCCTCTTGTGACATATATGCCATAATGTTTGCTTTTTAGTTGTTGTTAAGTTTCAACGAGGATAAAACGAAAAAGAATTCCGACATCCTGTCAATGTCGGAATTCCGTATCCTTGAAGTGTTTATTGTCTCAATTGCTGCAAAGTTAGCAATTAATTTCGATTGCTCCAAACTTTTCCCCGAAAATAATTTGGGGTATGCTATTGTTTGCCGTAGAGCAGACTGAGGACGAACGCCTTGATGTCGGTCTGCTTCATCACCGGCACCGTCTGGTGGCCGATGCCGGCACCGTAGGCCACGAGCGCCGTATGGTCGATGCCGCTCGAGTAGCCGTGTGTGCCGCCCTTGCGCGGCTGCACGAAGGCACCCTGCCGTGCGTTGGAGATGTCGACACCGCCCACCGGTTCGATGGCCAGGGCCACCTTGGGATCACATCCCAGCCGCTGCAGCTCATCGCTCCGGATGATGCGGAAGAGGCTCTTCACGCTGTCGGGCAGTTGGGCGAGCTGCCGCTCCACGCGTCTCAGCGTCTTGGTGTCGCCCGCCTTCTTCAGGTAGAGGAAGCCCATGGCCCCCGCCCCGTGGAAGCACGCCTTCCAGTCGCTGCCATATTCGGCACCGAGCAGACCGTCGTTCACGAGCAGCGTGTTGGGCGCCAGCTGCCGGTCGGTGTCGACGAAGCCGTGGTCGCCGGTCACGATGACGACCGTGCTGTCGAGCATGCCGGTGGTGCGCAGGTTGTCGAGCATCACGCCGACGGCAGCGTCGACCGACTCCACCGTGCGCCGTGTGCGCGGCGAGGAGGTGCCCGTCTGGTGCTGCGCATAGTCGGTGGTGATGAGGTGGAGCGTCAGCAGCGCAGGACGGTAGTGGTTCATGATGTAGTTGGCCATGTAAGCCTCGCGCACATCGCGGTTGATGGATCCGGCGAAGAAGTTCTCGTCGTCGAGCCTGCCCGTGGCGTGCAGCTCCAGCGTGTCGAGCAGTCCTGCAGGCGTGCAGTGGCCGTGGAGAAACGCCATCTGGTCTGTTCCCGGTTCGATGGACCAGTATTCGGGCACGTTGTAGCGGATGTATCGTGCCCCCTCCGACACGGGCCAGAACAGTGAGGCCACGGCGCCTCCACGGTCGCTGACGGCCTGCCACAGCGTCTCGGCCTTGATGGAGTCGGCATACCAATAGCTGACGGTGCGCGGATGGTTGCCCGTGAACGGCGCATTGTAGTAGATGTGGTGCTGCGAGGGCAGTGTGCCGGTGACGATGGTGGTGTGTGACGGGTAGGTGGCCGACGGCGTGACGCCCTCGATGCGCTCCACATAGAGCCCGCCGGCCCTCATCTGCTTCAGGTTCTCGGTGGCGGCGGTGGGGTCGGTGATCATCTCGCCCCGCATGCCGTCGATGGTGATGAGCATCACGTGTGCGGCATGGGGCTGCTGCTGTGCCGGGGCGGCGGTGACCGCGAGGAGAGCGGCCGCCAGAGTGCTAATGAAAGAACGGTGCGACATATTCGGAGTTTTTGTTTTCCACGATTACTTTGTTCATGTTGTATTTGATGACGACGGTCTTCGCCTCGTTGTCGATGGTGAAGGCATCCATGTCCTGGTTGAGCGGGATGAAGGACGGGATCTGTGCCTGCGTGTAGTTGCCGGCCGGCGTGTTGGCAGCCTCAATCTCGCATAAGGGCAAGCGCAGGCCCAGGTCGGCCGCCCGCCGTCCCTCGCCGAAGAATATCTCCTGGCGCATCAGGTAGAGCAGTTGCAGCAGGTCGTCCTGGCTGTCGCAGCCGCTGATCATGGCACTGGTCACAGAGGTGCCCGACACATAGGGGATGTCGATGAGATGCGGTGCCTTTCTGTCGAGTATCAGGTTGCTGCGCAGGCTGTCGGCCGCCGAGGCCGCCACCTTGAAGCGGGCATCGTCGGGATATTTCTTGTATCCGCCGTTGTCGCGTTGCTCCAGTTGGTCGTTGATGCCTCGCTGCACAGGCCGCGCCTTCACCAGGTCGAGCAGCTTGCCGAGGGTGCGCCTGGCCTCCGGCAGGTCGCCATCGGCAATCTGCGCCTCGGCAATGATGAGGTAAGGCTCCTCAGCCTTCGCGATGCAGATGGGACGCTGCTCCAACGGGTCGTCGGTCTGGAAATACTTGGGGTCGAGGAAGTCGAGGCGCGGCAGCGGCTGGAAGGCGGTGCCGTAGGGCGACCCGTAGATGTATCCCTGGAAACTGTTGTCGACACTGTTCTTCCCGTCGAACGTCACCTGCTTGACGAAGGTTGCCGACAGCTGCAGGGCGGCATGGGCGTAGTCCACGGCCCGCTGCTTGTCGCCCAGCTTGTAGCAGGCTCTTGCCAGCAGCGTGTTGACGAAAGCCTTGTCGTCGTCGGTCTGTGCCAGTGGCAGACAGCCGGTGAAGGTCTCGACGGCTTTGTCGAGGTTGTCCTTCCAGCTCTTCACCTCGCCCCCGTTCCCGACGGGCAGTCCGGTGAAGAGTTCTCCGGCGAGCAGATAGGAGTAGCCCTCTATGTAGCGCAGGTTGAACTCCTGGGCGGCGGTCATCGTCTTGTCGGTCTTGGCGATGTTGTTGATGCCGTTCAGCGCCATCTCGCGCAGCGATCCCACGCCCCGCTGCAGTGTGGTGACATCCTGGTCGGTATAGAGCACGGTGGGGAAGTCGAAGACCTTGCTGCTCATGCTGTAGTTGTTGAAATAGTTGTCCGAGAGTATCTCGGTGAGTTCCACAAACTTGCTGACGGTTGTGGCGAATGTGCTGTTTGTTCCGTTGACCCATGTCTGCAGGGCATTGTCGGTCTTCTTGAACGTGTCTTCGTCGACGTTGGGGTTGATGATGTCGCCGGGTTGGAGCAGGTCGCACGAGGCCAGCATCATGACGGCCAGTGTGCAGGTTGCCAGGGCCTTGGTGTGTATGCGGTATTTCATTGTAGTCATGTTGATTTCGTGTGTGTCATGGATGTGTGTGTCATGTTGCCGCCTCAGAAGGTCACGGCGATGGATCCGACAAAGCTGCGCGGTGTGGAATAGCAGGAGTAGTTGAGTCCGCCCACCGCCACGGCACCCTGCGAACGGGCTCCCGAGAGCGATGCCTCGGGGTCTACCGAAGCCGACGTGAAGGCCAAGGGGTTATAGACGTTGAAGCCCACCGTCATGGTCTTGATGACCCGGTTGAAGTCCCATTCGTAGCTCACGCCGATGTTTCGGATCTTCAGGTAGTCGGCCTTCTCCACGAAGAAATTGGTGAAGTTGAGCCATTGCTGGGCCTGCGTGGTGCCTTCGAGCGCCTTGTCGGGCACGGCCGGGTCTTTCAGCCCCTTGGAGAAGCGAAACTGCCTGTCGAACGAGTGCACGTAAGCGCCGGTCTGCCAGTCGCCGCTGATGATGAACGACAGCTTGCGCCAGTTGCCCGTCACCGAGAAGTTGCCGTACTTGGTGGGCAGTGTGGAACCCAGGTTCTGCAGGGGCAGCACCTCCTTGAGCGACCCGTCGTCGTTGAGCACAGCCTTGTAGCCGCGCAGGAAGCCCACGGGCTCGCCCTTGGCCACCACCGTCTGCACCGTGCGCGAGGAGAAGCCTCCCACGGCAAACGGCACGGCCGTGCCGATGTCGAGCACCTTGTTCTTGTTGGTGTTGAGCGATGCGTTGAGGCGCACCTTCCAGTCCTTGGTGTTCACGACCTGTGCGCTGACGCTCAGTTCGATGCCTTTGTTCTCTATCTTGCCCACGTTGGCCAGATAACTGGCCGCCTGTCCGGAGGAAGGCAGTGACGGCACGTTGAAAAGGGCGTTCTTGGTCAAGGCATAATAATAGGTGAACCCGACATTGATCACCTGGTGGAACAGGGTGGCGTTGAAGCCGGCCTCGTAGCTGTGTTTCTTTTCGGGAGCGAGGTCAGGGTTGCCGTACTTTCCGAAATAGGCAGCCTGCTGGTCGTTGTAGGCACCAAACGACACCGTGCGCTGGTACTCGAAGGCGGGCGGATAGCTGCCCGCCACACCGTAGTTGGCCATGATGCGCACGTTGTTGACCAGTCCGCTGCGTGTCAGCGCTTTCATGAACGGTTCTTCGCTCATCACATACGACAGTCCCACCTTGGGGTAGTATTGCCATCCCACGTTGTCGCCGAAGGCAGTATTGTAGTCGGAACGCACGCCGAGGTCTATGTAATACTTGTCGAAGAAACCGATGTTCTCCTGTGCGAACACGCCATAGCTGTAGAGATAGCTGAGCCATTCGTCGGCAGTGAGCGTGCCGGCGCCGGAAATGATCTGTGCGCCGTCGCGCACGTTGGAGCCGTTGTATACCGACTGGTGGTCGTAGGTGCTGAAGAACTGGAAGCCGGCGGTGGTCACCGAGCTGAGCCACTCCTTGTAGTGCAGGCGGTACTGCCCGTTCACGTCGGCCGTGAGCCCGAAGTATTTCCTGTCGAAGTTGCTGATGCTTCCGGCATTCGACGTGCCTTCGGGTTTCTGCTGCGTGTAGATGAGATACTCGTTGGTGGTGATGTTCTTGTTGCTGTTCACGCGGTAGTCGACGCCGATGGTCCCCTTCACGGTGAGGTTGGCCAGCGGCTTGAACGTGAGGCTCTGCGAGGTCTGGAAGCGTTTCACCGACTCGGTGTTGTTCTGCAGGCTCTCGGCTTTGCTCACAAACTCCTTCATCTTCGCATAGTTGTAGTCGTCGAGCGCGTCGATGTCGGCACCGTAGTTCTTCGTCTCTCCGTTCTCGTCGGTATAGTGGAAGTTCACGCAGGCGGCACCCTCGGTGAACCACAGGCCAGTGTATCCGCCCTGGTTGCCGTTGCGCCTCCGGTTGAAATCCTCGACCACGAAGCCGAAGGAGTTTTGGTACTCAAGCATCTTGTTGAACTTCACGTGCGAACCGAAGCGCAGGTCATACTTGCGGTCTTTGTTACCGTTGTGTATCAGCGTCCCGGTGTTTTCGCTCATGCTGGCTCCGAAGCTGTATCCGTAGCGGTCGGTGCCTCCGTCGAAGCCGAAGCGGTATTTCTGCTGGAACCCCGTCTGGTGCAGCAGGTCTTTCGTCCGTTTGAAGTGATAGAACTGGCTGGAGGCGATGTCGGCTCCCATGTCCACGCCGGCGTAGAAGGATGTCTTGTTGTTGGAGCCTTTCTTGGTGAAGATCTGTATGACACCGTTGGCCGCGTCGGAACCATAGAGCGTGGTGGCCGCACCTCCTGTCACATATTCGATGTGGTCGATGTTCTCCATAGGGATGTCGCCTATGGAACCCGACACGGCGGTGTTGCCGCTGAGCGAGTTGTTGAGCGCGGCGCCGGTGTTCATGTTGTCTACGCGTACGCCGTCCACATAGATGACGGGTGTGGAATTGGTGTAGGCCGATGACAATCCTCTCGACTTGATGACCGATGTGGATCCGGGTTGTCCGTTGGTGAGGTTGATCTGCACGTTGGGCAGTGCGTCCTGCAGCATCTGGTCGACGCGTCCCACCTTCACCTTGGCGAGGTCGGCCGCGCTCACCGTCGTGATGTTCGACGACAGTCGCCGCTTGCTGATCTCGGCACCTTGTCCGGTGACGACAACCTCGTTGATCTTGAAGTAGTCCTCGTCGAGCGGTATCACGTATGTGTCGGCTTTCTTCACCATCCCTTTTGCTGTGGGTACGCCGTTGCCGTCCACCAGTATGGTCTTTGGCGTGTAGCCTACGCATGTCACTTTCAGGCTCTTCACGCCACTCAGGTCGATGCTGAAAGCGCCCTCGGCATCGGTCACCACGGCAGCCTGCACGTTGCCGTCGGGTATCACCACGGCTCCCGCAATCGCTTCTTCGTTGTTCTTGTCCGTGATGACACCGCTGAGTTTGGGCGTTGTGCGTGGACTGTTGCCGTCGCGGGTGTTGCCCGCCGTTGTCCACGCTTTGTTATCTCTTTCCACGCCCTTTGCTTTCAGTGTCCCGGCCTCTACGGTTCCGGCCCACGCCAGCAGGGCGAGGCATGCGAAGGCGCTTATGCCTTTCGCGTTGCTTCTGACAATCATTGTTGTTGCTTTTTGTGTTACATTGATTAATGGTGTCTGCATCCTTGCGGACACAGTCCCTGAATGACAGGGGCAAAGATACAGCCGTTGTATTTCAGCCGTGATGCATGCGTGTGAAAAAGCTGGTACAAAAATGACAAGCCTCCGTTACACGAAAAATCCCGCAGGAAGGATATGCCGCAGTGCATGAGTGGTGCAGGAAGCTGTTCCTGCACCGAATGCAGCATGTCGTCCCTTCGGGGCTTGTGTTGTCTGCGGCGGGTCACCGTTGTGTATTCCGGTGCCTCCGCAGGCCGGTCATTCCACCTCGCCTGTCTCGAAGTTTATCTTGAAGTTATCGCGGTATTCGAAGACGCACTTTCCGTCTTTGAACGTCACGGGGAAGATGATGGTTTTCGTTTGGGGCAGGTCGGGGTCCATCCACCGGTCGCCCACATAGAGATAGGTGGTCTGCTTGGTTCCTTCCACCTTGAGGATGGCAGCAGCCTGTGTGCCGAAGGCCCTGTTGTCGCCGATGTTCTCGAGGGGTGTCCAGCCCTTGCGCAGGTTTTTCGACACGCTCAGCTTGCACTGGTTGGGAGCCCAGCCCGTGCAGGCCGACGAGAGCATATAGTATTGTCCGTCGACACGCACCACAGCAGGTGCCTCGCGCCGTTCGCCCGCCATGAGCGTCGTGTGCTGCTTCACGCTCAGGTAGTCGGCCGAGAGGCGGAAGAGTCCCAGGTCGGTGTTCTCGTTGGTGGTGGAGATAAAGTAGGCCGTCCCGTTGTCGTCGACAAACACGTTGCAGTCGCGGCTCTTCACTCCCAGCGGGCGGCCGCTCCACTGCAGGCGATAGGGTCCCGTGATGCGGTCGGCCACGAAGCATGCCGCCTCAGAGGCACCGTAGTTGTTGCCTTCCCAGTGGCACCAGACGACATACTTGCCGGTTTTCTTGTTGTGCAGAATCTTGGCACGCTCGATGAAGCGCGACGTGCCCAGCTCGGGCGTGGTCTTGCCGTTCTCGATAATCTTGCCCATGAAGCGCCAGTGCTGCAAATCCTCGCTTGCATAGAGGTTGACATCAGGGTTCCAAGAGTCGGAGCGGTCCTCGCCCACCATATACCATGTGTTGCCTTCGCGAAGGAAGCCGGGTGCATGTGCCTGCACCACATTGCCGTCGGTATCGTACCACAAGATGCCGTTGGTAATGGTCGTCCAGCCATCGGCCATCATGGTCATGGCATAGGCGACGAGCGCCATGAGAAGCGTCAGTCTGTGTTTCATTGTCTGTCGGTTTAGTGATTACTGAATGTTAATACATGATGCCCAACCATCGCAGGATGTCGTTGAGGTTGGCCACCACCATGAGCAATATCAGGATGGTGATGCCCACATACTCGGCACGGACCATAAACTTCTCCGACGGTTTGCGCCGTGTGATGATCTCATAGAGCAGGAAGAGCACGTGTCCGCCGTCGAGGGCCGGTATCGGGAGAATGTTCATGAAGGCCAGGATGATGCTCAGGAAGGCCGTCATCTTCCAGAACATGTACCAATCCCAGGTATCGGGGAAGAGGCTGCCGATGGAGCCGAAGCCTCCCAGCGACTTGGCGCCGTCGGCCGTGAAGACATACTGCATGTCGCTGATATAGCCGGCCAACACGCCCCATCCGTACTTCACACCGGCAGGGAAGCTTGCGAAGAAGCTATAGTCGTCGTGTGTGATGTTGTCCTTATAGAGGCCCATGACACTCGGGATGGTGAAGCCCATCATCAGGTTGGGCGTGAGCGTGGCACGCAGTGTGTCGCGCTTGCCTGTGCCGGCCTTGGCCACCACGAGGCCGATGGTGCGCACGCGGAGGCTGTCCTTGTGGGTCTTGGCGGCTGTCAGTTCGTCGCCGACACGCCCGATTTCCTCGGTGAACTCATTGTAGGAGTCGATGGCCTTGCCGTTGACGGCCAGCAGGGTGTCGCCCTTGCCGAGACCTATCGACCAGGCCGGCGAGGCCACCATGCGGCTGTTGTCATCGGAAGCAGGCAGTTCCTTGCATACAGAGTCGATGACTGCCGGGATGAACGGGCGCAGGAACTGTGGCGTCACCTTCAGCATGCTGAGCAGGTTGAGGTCACCGGGCAGGTTGACGCGTACCTTCTTGCCGCCACGGATGACATCGCAGTAGCGGGCCTCGGACAGGTCGCGGTAGACGTCGACGTTGAAGTCCTTGAACGGCCGGATGTCTGTGCCCACGAGGATGTCGTGGTCGTGGAAGCCATACTGCTTGGCCTCGGTGTTGAACTTCATGCCCAGCGACATGTCAGCCACCTTGACATAGCTCTCTCCCCAGTGGAACATGATCATCGAGTAGATGAAAAGTGCCAGCAGGAAATTGACGGTCACGCCGCCAATCATGATGATGAGCCGCTGCCAGGCGGGCTTACTGCGAAATTCCCATGACTGCACGGGCTGCTTCATCTGCTCGGTGTCGAAGCTCTCGTCGACCATGCCTGCGATTTTGCAGTAGCCGCCCAGAGGCAGCCATCCCATGCCGTACTCGGTCGATCCCTCCTTGGGCTTGAAGCTGAAGAGCTTGCCGCTCCATTTGCCCACGGAGACGTCGAAGAAGATGAAGAACTTTTCCACCTTGACGCCGAAGAGCTTGGAGGCCAGCATGTGACCGCCCTCGTGCAGGAAGACGAGCAGGGAGATGGAAAGGATAAGTTGTAGGAGTTTTATGAAAAATACTTCCATTTCGAATGATGCGCTATGCGATTAAAAAAATATAGGGTTGGGATGACATAGGGTAGATGCTCAAAGGAGCGATGCCGCCACTTGCCGTGCCTCGCGGTCGGTGCTGAGATAGACATCGAGATCGGGGTTGGCGTCGAAGGACACGCGGCCCATGGTCTTGCTGATGATGTCGGCCATGCCCAGGAAGGAGCACTGCCCCTTGCGGAAGGCGGCGTTGGCCACCTCGTTGGCGGCATTGAGCACGCAGGGCATGTTGCCCCCCTGGCGGATGGCATCGTAAGCCAGTTGGAGACAGGGGAACTTCGCCACGTCGGGCTCGAAGAACTCGAGCTTCTGCGTCTTGAAGAGATCCAGACGGTCGCCGTGCAGATCCAGACGGTCGGGGAACGAGAACGCATACTGGATGGGCAGCCGCATGTCGGGCACTCCCAGTTGAGCCTTGACGGCGCCGTCCTTGAACTGCACACCGCTGTGGACCACCGACTGGGGATGAATGAGCACCTGTATGCGGTCGGCAGGAACGCCGAAGAGCCACTTGGCCTCCATGACCTCAAAGCCCTTGTTCATGAGCGATGCCGAGTCGATGGTAATCTTGGCACCCATGTCCCATGTGGGATGGCGCAGGGCATCGGCTGCCGTAACGTGGCGCAGCTGCTCATGGTCCATCAGGCGGAACGGGCCGCCCGAACAGGTAAGCAGGATTTTGTCGACCTCATTGGTGTCCTCGCCCACCAGACACTGGAAGATGGCGGAGTGCTCCGAGTCGACGGGCAGCAGGTCCACATGGTTCTCGCTCACCAACTGGAGGATGAGCTCGCCGGCCACAACGAGTGTCTCCTTGTTGGCCAGGCATATCTTCTTGTGGGCCTTGATGGCGTGAATGGTAGGCTCCAGCCCCGCGAAACCCACCATGGAAGCGAGCACGATGTCGACGGGCGATGCTTCCACCACCTCGTTGAGTGCCTGGCGTCCGGCATAGACCTTGATGTCGGGGCGGTCGGCAAGGCTTGCCTGCAGCGCCTCGTAGTGGTCCTCGTTGGCGATAACCACGGCGGCGGGGTTGAACTGGCGGGCCTGCCCAGCCAGTTTCTCCACACTGTTGTTAGCCGTCAGACAGTACACCTCATAACGGTCGGGGTGCTGACTGATGACGTCGAGCGCCTGGGTGCCGATGGATCCCGTGCTGCCCAAGACGCATATTTGTTGTTTCTTCATTTCTTGATAATGGGAATGGCGGGTCATGAAAGCCCGCATCTTGCGCTATATAATAAGGTAAGCCCACCCGTGCGGTGAGGCCGGTCCGTCTTGCCGGCCGTGGGTCTGCGGTGCGTCAGAGGTCCAGCAGGCCTTCGGGAATGGTCATGGTGATGGTCTGTGCCTGCCGGTCAACGTCGCATATGAGGTCATCGCTGGCCGGGATGAGCACCTGTCCTTGCGGCGTGTCCAGGGAGAAGAGCACATTGATGGTGCTGTCGTCCACATGCCGGATGGTCCCCGCGACCTCGCCCGAAGCCTCGTTGATGACGCGGAAACCGATAATCTCTGCCCATGAGGCACCGCCTTCCTCCTCCTGCGCCAAGGCACGAGGGAAGAACACGTCGCATCCCGTCAGTTCGCGGGCTCGCTCCTCACTGTCGATGTCGCAGAGCTTCAGCAGGCAAATCTCGTTGGAGCGGAAGCGGTATTCCTCGATGAAGAACGGCACCAGAATGCCGTCGATGTCAAAAATCAGATAGTCGGCATCCACACGGTCGAAGATGTCGTCGTCGAACTGGAATGACAGTTCCCCTCTCACTCCGTGGGGCTTGCCCAGCCGTCCTATGCGGTACACGTCCTCTTGCTTGATCATGATGTCCGATGGGGGGGTTAGTCGTTCACACGTTGTATCTTGGCACCCAGCCTGTTGAGGCGCTGTTCGATGTCCTGGTAGCCGCGGTCAATCTGTGCGATGTTGGCAATGCGGCTGGTGCCGCGTGCGCTCATGGCCGCGATGAGCAGGGCAATGCCGGCCCGGATGTCGGGCGATGTCATGTTGCCTGCCCGCAACTGGATGCGGTGGTCCTGTCCCACCACCACGGCGCGGTGCGGGTCGCAGAGGATAATCTGTGCGCCCATGTCGATGAGCTTGTCGACGAAGAAGAGACGGCTCTCGAACATCTTCTGGTGGATGAGCACGGAACCGCGTGCCTGCGTGGCCACCACGAGCAACACCGAGATCAGGTCTGGCGTCAAGCCCGGCCAGGGTGCATCGGCCAAGGTCATGATGGTGCCGTCGATGAACGACTGCACCTGATAGTGGCTGTGGTGCGGGATGACGAGGTCGTCGCCCTCCACCTTGATGCGCACGCCCAGTCGCCGGAAGGCGTCTGGAATGATGCCGAGGTCTCTCACCGACACGTCCTTGATGCGTATGCCGTCGCCCACCATGGCCGCCATGCCGATGAAGGACCCCACCTCAATCATGTCGGGCAGCACACGGTGGCTGGCGCCATGGAGTCTCTCCACTCCGACGATGGTGATGAGGTTGCTGGCTATGCCGCTGATGTTGGCACCCATGTGGTTGAGCAGGTGGCACAGCTGCTGGATGTAGGGCTCGCAGGCGGCGTTGTAGATGGTAGTGGTGCCCTTGGCGAAGACCGATGCCATGATGATGTTGGCAGTGCCGGTCACCGAGGCCTCATCGAGAAGCATGTAGGTGCCCTTGAGTTGCTTGGCGCGTATCTGGTAGACATTGCGGCTGTCATCGTGCACAAACTGCGCCCCCAGGTTCTTGAAACCGAGGAAATGGGTGTCGAGCCGTCGCCGCCCGATCTTGTCGCCGCCCGGCTGTGCCACCGTAGCCTTGCCGAAGCGTCCGAGCAGCGGGCCAATCATGAGCACCGATCCGCGCAGCGATGAGCACTTGCGCACAAACTCGAGGCTGTCCAGATAGTCGAGGTTGAGCTCGTCGGCCTGGAACGTGTAGTCGCCCTCGCCGTTGCGTGTCACTTTCACCCCCATGTCGGCAAGCAGCTTGATGAGGTTGTTCACGTCGAGGATGTCGGGTATGTTCTTGATCCTCACGGGGTCGGCAGTAAGCAAGGTGGCACAGATTACCTGCAATGCCTCGTTCTTGGCACCTTGCGGCGTGATGTCGCCACTAAGCGGATGCCCGCCTTCGATGATGAATGACTCCATGCGCTTGCTTATTTTCTTTTACGTTTTTTCTCCGTGTCCCGCGTGTCGACCTTGGCAAACTTGAAGTTGGTGAGGTCCAGCTGGATTTTGCCGTCGGTGTAGCGTGCCAGATCGTCGGCCACCTTCTCGTCGTCGGTGTAGCCGTGGCTCCACAGCATGAGGTCGCGCTTCATCTGGTTGGCGGTGAGACGCACCAGGTCGTCGCGCTCGCTGCCGGGCTCCATGGTCTTCAGCTTGTCGAAGAGCTTGAAGATGTATCGTCCATAGTGGCGCACACGTATGTTTTCCGAGGGATACTTCATCGGTTGGGGCCGTGCCTGCATCAACCGTGCCTCGCTGATGTCATAGGGCCAGTCGATGTCGAGCTTGAAGTCGCTCATCAGCGCCAGATGGTCCCACAGCTTCTGCTTGTAGTTGGCGTTGTTGCGGTTCTGCGGCACCATGCGGTCCATGGTGGCGACGATGGTGGCGGCGCAGCGCTGCCGTTCCTCCTTGGTGGGCAGGGCCACGCAGTGGTCCACCATGTTCTGTATCTCACGCCCATATTCCGGCAAGATGAGTTTCTCGCGCTGGGTGTTGTAGTCCAATCCGTTGATGTTCATGTGTCTTGTGGGGATGTTGTTATGGGGTATGTCGCAGGGGTGCTCAGAGCAGCTTGCGCGGCTGCTTGGCCACAAAGTCCTTGAGATAGAAGGGGACGAAATAGGCCACGTCTTCAAAACGCTCCTCGGCCATGCGCCTCTCGGCCAGGGGCAGCATGTTCTTGGCCAGAGCCTCGATGCCGCTGATGAAGTGGGCATTGGGGTGGCTGATTACGTCTTGGCACTTCTTGGCACCGTTGCCGAAGAAATAGACGGGGTGCTCGTCCAGATATTCCTTGTAGGTGTCGGGCTCCACCACATCGGCGCGGATGGGCCGCACCTCATGCAGGGAGCGGTCGAAGAGCTGGGCGTAGACCTCCATGCGGCGGGCGTCGAGCATGGGACATAGCAGCGCGTTGTCGTCAGCCACCAGCTCTTCCAGCAATACCGGCACGCAGAGCAGCTCCAGCGTGGGCACCGCCAGAAGCTTCAGACCACGCCCATAGCAGATGCCCTTGGCCATCGACACGCCGATGCGGAGGCCCGTATAGGACCCGGGACCGCAGCTCACGGCCACGGCATCGAGGGGGATGGCGTGGTTGTCGGTGAACGAGAGCGCCTCGTCGACAAACGTGCCGAGGTGCTCGGCATGGTTCGGGCCGCTGTGGTCTTCCTTGTCAAAGATGCACGCACCGTCATGACTGACGGCCACTGAACACACATTGGTGCTCGTTTCAATGTTCAAGATGCACGACATAGTTTTGAAAATTCTATCTAAATAAAATGCAAATTTACACTTTTTCCCACGATTTCTTAGTACATTTGCAGAAATTTAACGCGAAAGAAGCATGATACAATCAATGACTGGCTACGGCAAGGCGGTCGTGGCCTACAAGGACAAGAAGATTAATGTTGAGATTAAATCATTGAACAGCAAGGCCCTCGACCTCTCCACGCGCATAGCGCCGCTTTACCGGGAGAAGGAGATGGAGATCCGGCAACTCATCGCTCGCTCGCTGACAAGAGGAAAGGTCGACTTTTCCATTTGGGTGGAGAAGGACACCCTTGTCGACGCCACACCGGTCAATGCGGCCCTTGTGGAGAATTATTACCACCAATTGAAGGCCATCACCGGGCATGCCGGCATACCCGAGCCGGCCGACTGGCTCACCACACTCATGCGCATGCCCGACGTGCTCACCAAGACCGAGATGGAGAAGCTCGACGACGATGAGTGGCAGGCAGTGCTCCAGGCTGTCCGCACGGCACTCGATGCCCTCACGGACTTCCGCCACCAGGAGGGTGCGGCACTCGAACGCAAGTTCCACGAGAAAGTCGACAACATCGAGCGGCTGCTCCACGAAATAGAGCCTTATGAGCAGAGTCGTGTGGCAAAAATCCGCGAGACCATCGTCAAGGGGCTCGAGATGATCCCCGGCGTGGAGTATGACAAGAACAGGCTGGAACAGGAGCTCATCTACTACATCGAGAAACTCGACATCAGCGAGGAGAAGCAACGCCTCGCCAACCACCTGAAATATTTCCGTGAGACCATGGCCGAAGACCAGCCCAACGGCAAGAAGCTGGGCTTCATCGCACAGGAGATGGGCCGTGAAATCAACACCACAGGCTCAAAGAGCAACCAGGCGGAAATGCAGAACATCGTGGTCAAGATGAAAGACGAGCTGGAGCAAATCAAGGAGCAGGTGCTCAATGCGCTCTAAACCCACAGGCGGGTTCCGGTGAGGAGCCTGCCTTTTACGTTTTATCACCTACATCACAAGCACTATGGCAGACAACAACAATATCTTAAACACACCATCCGCTGCGCCCGTCCAGTCGGGCGAGGGCCGGCTGCTGATCTTCTCAGCGCCGTCGGGCAGTGGCAAAAGCACCATCGTGCAGTGGCTCATGAAGCAGCACCCCGAGCTGCGGCTGGCTTTCTCGGTGAGCGCCACCACACGTGCCCCACGGGGCACCGAGCGCCACGGCATCGAATACCTGTTCCTGACGGAGCAGGAGTTTCGCGACAAGATTGCTGCAGGCGAGTTTCTGGAGCACGAGGAGGTCTACCCTGGCCGCTTCTACGGCACCCTGAAGGAGCAGGTCGAAACACAGTGCCGCAAGGGCGAGAATGTGGTCTTCGACGTCGATGTGAAGGGCGGCTGCAACATCAAGCAGTTTTATGGCGACCGCGCCCTCAGCGTCTTCATCCAGCCACCATCGGTCGAAGAGTTGCGCCGCCGTCTGGTGGGCCGTGCCACCGATGCGCCCGAGGTCATCGAGCAACGCCTGGCCAAGGCTTCCTACGAGCTGACCTTCGCTCCGCGCTTCGACCATATCGTGGTCAACGACGACCTGACCACCGCCGAGGCCGAGGCCTACCGTCTGGTCAGCGACTTCCTGAAGCGGTGAGCGCCATGGCCGAGCAGGTTCCGACAGGTATCTTCGGAGGGTCGTTCAATCCCATCCACATGGGTCACATAGGCCTGGCGCGCGATATCCTGCGCCTCACCCATTTGCGTGAGGTGTGGTTTCTCGTGTCGCCTCTCAACCCCTTCAAGCAGCAGGCCGGCGACCTGATAGCCGACCGCCTGCGCTTCGACATGGTGTGCCGGGCACTGGCCACAGAGCCCGACCTCGTGGCATCCGACTATGAATTCGGACTGCCCCGCCCGTCCTACACGTGGCAGACACTGGCCCACCTGCGCGAAGACTACCCCGACCGGCTATTCACGCTCATCATCGGGGCCGACAACTGGCTGGCGTTCGACCGCTGGGCCCATCCCGACGACATCCTGCGCCACCATCCCATCATCGTCTATCCGCGTGAGGGGTATCCCATCGACCGTGCCTCGCTGCCGCCCCGTGTCACCCTTGTCGACACGGGCCTCTATCCTGTCAGCAGCACTGCCGTCCGCCGTCGCGTGGCGCTCGGACAGTCCGTCGACGGCCTTGTGCCGCCCGCCATCATCCCCATGGTCAAGCGGTGTTATGACAGTGGTGCATCCTCTGGCGAGTGAGCACCGACCATTACTTCATTATTCGGCGAATTCCAAATAAAAAAGTTACAAAAGCACAGGGGCACCACTATTCTTAGGGCTTGCGCGCCAGTCTTCTATTTTATTTAAGTTTCGGATTTAGACAAAGCGAGCTGCGCTCGACTTTGTCGCTTGCCCTAGCAAGAAGCCCCTATCCTATGTTATGTCGCCCCTGCGGGGCTTAGCGTGCAGAACCCTACTAAATTGCGAACTGTTTGATGTCAATTTTG
>CAVDNW010000030.1:0-34453 GCA_963610435.1 Oscillospiraceae bacterium
TATTTGATAACGTAATGACATTTTTCAAAGGAGAACGTTATCCCGAACTGGGGTAAAAACTGAATCCGAAACTTGAGCAACAAAAGGGCTGAATTCCAAGCGAGGAATCCAGCCCGTTTTTTTTGCGCTCACAAACTTTGAGCGACAGCAAGGACTAAAACAGAGGAAGTGTTATAGAAACTTGCATTGCCTATTTTACAACAATCTTCTTTCCGTTGCTGACATAGATGCCGGGACGTAGCTTCACGCCCTCGGGCATGCGGCGCCCCATAAGGTCATACCAGGGCTGCTGCAGACCGTTGGCAGCGGGCATCTGGTTGTCGGCAATGCCCGTGACAGGACTGTAGTCTTCGTTGTTGGTGAGGTATACGTCCTCAACCTGTATGTCCTGTCCGCCTGTACCCCAGAAGCTGACGATGCACACGTTCGTTGCGTCAAGGCTCTGCCCCTTCTTGTCGTCTGAGGTATACTTTGCCGTCTGCAGGTTGACCACGATTTGCTTGCGTGTGCCAAACTCGGATGTAGAGTGGCAGGCGCTCCAGATGCTGTGTGTCGTGAAGATGTTGAGATGCGATGAGCTGCTGGTCTTCTTGAGCTTCACGACGAGGTACTTGTAGTCGGAGAAGTCGGCTCCGTTGCTGTATTCCCATCCCATCTGTCCCCACTGTCCGGGTCTGAAGTTGCGCGTTTCCTCGGTGTAGACGCCCTGTCCGTAGAACGAGGTTTTGATGCACGAGGCGGCAAAGGGGAAGAAGGTGGATCGCACCTCAAAGGTCTCGCTAAGCTCATTGCCCAACGGGTCGGTGTAGGTGGCGGTTACCTCGGCTGTGCCCTCGCTGAGGCCCTTGATGCGTCCGCCACTGATCTCCACGCAGTCGCCGCGGACAGTGTAGTGTGCCTGTGCAGCCACGTTGTCGGTGTGACCGTCACGGTAGGTGGCGGTGAGCGTCAGCTGCGTGCTGTTGCCCACGAGGATTTCCTTAGCCGATGCGTCGAGGTCGAGGCTCTCTGCGGTCAGCATATCCTCGCTGTAGCCGTTAAAGTCGGCAGGGTAATAGTTGGCCTCGTCAAAGCTGTTCTCGGTGGTGAACCAGTCGAAGTCGGCGTAGCCCTCCGAGTTGGGCGTGGTTGAGGCGCAGAAGAGTCCGAAGCGTGCACCGACAAAGACGCTAAGGTTGTAGCGCAGCGGAGTCTGGCCGCCTATGGCGGTGAAGCGCTTGTTGTCGAGCGAGTAGAAGAACTGCGACTTGCTGGTCTTGTAGGTGACCATGCCCCGCAGGTAGATGATGTCGGTATCGGGCAGTTCCACGATCTTCTCGGCTGGCGTGAAACCGTCGACATTGCCCAGCGTGTCTTGTCTCCAGTGCAGCTGGAGCTTGCCGTCCTTGCGCTCCACGGTCAGCATGGCATAGGGGTCCTGGAAGACGCTGATGCCGGCATAGTCGCCCTCGGCCAGATGGCTGACATCGAGGCGCACCGTTCCCTTCGACGACTTGTCGGTGAAGGCGAAGATGCGCTGCGTGAGCATGTTGCGCACCTCGGTGAGTCGTTCTGCCGTACCCGCCGGTTTGAGGCGCAGCCATCCCGGACGCTCAAAGAGTGTCCATGCCGCATTGTCGGGGTTGTGGTTCCACTCCCACTGCATGCCGAGCGGATAGCTGCGGAAATTGTCGTTGGTGGGCAGCGCCTGTGCAGGGCTGCATGATCCTGTGACAGGCTTGGTGTAGGTGGCGTATGGCACACCGTCGTTGCCCACGACGGGCCAATCGTCGGTCCACTCCACGGGCTGCAGGTTGGGCATGCGGCCCAGACAGCCGAGGTCTTCCTGCAGGATGGTCCACCACTGTCCTTTCTGCGTGTCGACGAGGGCACCCTGGTGCACGGTGTTGGGCTTTCCGTTGATGGTCTTCTCCACCAGCATCTTCTCCTCATAGGGGCCGAAGATGTTCTTCGAGCGGAAGACAGCCTGACCCGACGGCCATCCGCCGTAGGTGGCGTAGATGTAGTAGTAGTCGCCGATTTTGTAGAGGTGGCTGCCCTCGAGCCCCTGCCTGTCGGCGATGACGTTCTGTTCGCGTATGTAGTTGAAGTCCTCGTCGAGCTCGCACATCTGTATGTTTCCGATGCCGCAGGCCACATAGACCTTGCCGTTGTCGAAGAGCATGCCGGGATCATAGTAGACGCGTGACAGTTGCTTCATGTCCCACTTGCCCTCGGGGTCGGTGGCTGTCAGCAGGAAGCCTCCGGCATCGCTGCCGTTGATAAGGATGTAGAACTTACCGTCATGATACTTCATCGAGCAGGCCCACATGCCGCGTGCATAGGCATTCTTTCCGTCCAGCAGCGAGTAGTCGTCTTTCGTCGACAACTGGACGAGAGGGTTGGCACAGTATTCCCAGTTGACGAGGTCCTTCGACTTGAGTATCGTGGCACCTGGGAAGTGGTGCATGGTGGTGGAAATCATGTAGTAGGTGTCGTCCACGCGTATGACGTCGGGGTCGGGGAAATCAGCGAAGACCACCGGGTTCTTGTATTTGCCGTTGCCGAGGTCGCTGACCGAGCCGCCTGTGAAGTCAGCGTGCGGCCAGTCCTTGTTGTAGTATTCGGCATACCAGTCCATGCATGCCTTGCCGCAAGCCTCTTCGAGACCGTCGAAAGCGGGCACCACCTTGCTCTTGGCGATAAGCGTGTCGATGTCAATGAGGCATCCCGTCCCCGAGAGGGTCATGGAGATGTTGCCGTAGTGGTCGAGCAGAGCCTTATAGGCCTTGCCCCACTTCGATGTCGATCCTGTTGCCCAGGTGCCATAGTTGGCGGGCACCCATGTGCCGTGCTCGTTGTAGTGTCCGGCTCCGGGCTTCTCGGGGCTCCAGTCCACCTCGGTGATGATGACGGGACTGTTAGCGACCACGGGCACCTGCTGTCCAAACTGCTTGATGTTGTTGTCGGCGTTGGGCGTGTCGTCGCTGCATCCGTACCATCCGCAGTAGTCGTGCACGGCGTATCCGATGTTATAGCCCTCGATGGGATAGGTGGCGTAGCTCGTGTAGTTGGACTGCCATCCGGTTCCGGGCACCCAGATGATGCCGGTAAATCCGTTGGCGCGTATCTTGTTGACGATAGGCTGGAAAAAGTCGTGGAGGGCCTGCGGGTCGTCCTTGCCTTCGGCATTGAGCAGACTGACGGGCTCATTGGCCAGTTCGATGCTGATCTGTCCGGAATACTTGCGTATGGAGTCGTTCTGCGTGAAGAGGTCCCACACGGTCATGAGATACTGGTTGTAGTAGTCGCCCACCTTCACCTTTCCCTGGCACACTCCCGGCGGGCGCACGACGACATACATGCTGTGGTCCATGGCCGCCTTGGCCAGCGGGAAGTAGAGGCTCTTGAGATAAGAACGCAGTCGTGTAGGGTTAAATTTTTTGATGTCGGCCTCGCCCGTGGCGTCGTCAGCCTGCCCCTCGGACCCTGAGTAGACGTAGTCGGACGCGGGATCGTTGGTCCATGCGGGGTCCATGTGTAGCCGGAACACGTTGCAGCGTGCCTCCTCCAGCCCGGCAAACAGTTTTTTAAAGTAGCTGATACAGGGTGTGACGCTGCTGTAGCTCCATCCCCACCGTCCGCCGTTGAAATAGGCGTTAGGCGTGTCCATCACACCATGGAGCACCACGTGGTTGCCGTGCTGGTCGGTGAGCCAGCGTCCGTCCACCTTGAGCGTGGGCAGAGGCTTGGGCAGGGTCACCTGTTCCTGCTGTTCCGCGACGGCAGGCAGCCCTCCCAGGAGCAGCAGTGTAGCCAGCACGGTTTGCTTAAGGATTTGTTTCATGTTTCTATGGTTTTTGATCGTTCTCTCTTCTACGGGAGCCTCAGCGTGGCCTTAGGCTGTGCAGCTCCACGATGCAAATGTATCAATCCTCGGGCAAGCTGCCAAAGGATTGGAGGTCGATTTGCGCGGATGTTACCATTTGAAACACATTGGAGACATCAGCGACTGGCTGCGGTTGTCTTTGGGTGCGGCGTATCGGCGGCAAGACGGCATGGCCAGCACATGTTGCGGGTGCAGGGAGTGAGCGTGCTTATATTTGCCAGACGGTGGTTTGCGCATCACGTTATGGTAAACATCTTTGTCCAAAAAACAGGCACGCAATTTCAGCAGAAATAGAGCACGGGAAAGCCGTTTTTGCCCATTCGGCGCATCCCGACCGGCGCTTGCGACCGGGAGAAGACGGCTTGTCGAGTGACGACAAGGGGCATATCGAGAGCCGGCGGGCACCAAAACGAGACGCGACAAGACGCATATCATGGCTCGATAGACCATCTGTCATGACGCGGGAAATCGCAATGGCCAAGTTTCTGAAGACTGAATTTTCGTAAACCGCGGACAGACAGCGTATTACGAAAACCGTCTGATTTTAGCGCATTTCGGGCCAAAGACATCTTCGCAGGCTTCTGCGCCATTTTTCAGCATATAGTTTGTCGCATATTTTCACATACAAATCCATCACGCCAAGCGGGTGCCGCACTTGCCTTTTGCAGTTGTTATCATCTCTTAGCGAACATTATATCTTTCTTGCATTTAGCTATGCAATTTGGCATAAGTTTTGTGTTTCATAAAGTGATTGCGGCACTGTGGCCAAGGCATAGAGGAAAACCACGCCCATGCCTGTGGAAGAAGGCAGAGCCGAAAGACAGTATCACCTACCAAAAACGAAATGTAATGAATTGCAAGAAAATCATCACCTCCGCAGCGCTTGCCGCACTCTGCATGCATGGAACGGCGCAATCGGGCAAGACGGAATCTTCCGAAACTCCACAACTAGGCATTGACCCAATAGACAAAGTGATTGGGGCCATGACCTTAGAGGAGAAACTGGATTTGCTGATAGGGTCGGAAGGCAATGAGCAGACCGACGCTAAGGTTACCGTTGGCAACTCGTCAACCCTTGTGCCAGGCGCTGCCGGCCAGCTCAATGCCATTCCCCGATTGGGAATCCCGTCAACGGTGCTCGCCGACGGTGCGGCAGGTCTGCGCATCGACCCTACCCGCAAGGGCACTGACAGCACGTTCTATTGCACCCACTTCCCCATCTCTACCGTGATGAGCGCCACATGGAACACCGAACTTGTGGCGCAGGTGGGTAAGGCACTGGGCAGCGAGGTTAAACACTATGGAGTGGATGTGCTGTTAGCCCCGTCGACCAACATACAACGCAATCCGCTGAATGGCCGCAACTACGAGTATTATTCAGAAGACCCACTGCTTTCCGGCAAGATGTGCGCCGCCATGATAGGTGGCGTGCAAAGCAACGGTGTGGGCACTTGTCTGAAGCACTTCGCCCTCAACAACCAGGAGACCAACCGTTCGGGCAATAACGTGATTGGCTCTCCGCGCACGTTCCGCGAGATTTATCTCAAACCATTTGAGATGGCAGTGAAGGAAGCCAAGCCCTGGACGGTGATGACTTCGTACAACAGGATAAACGGAACGATGGCGAGCGAACGGTGTGACTTGATTACCGAAATCCTGCGCCATGAATGGGGATTTGACGGAATGGTGATGACCGACTGGCTTGGCGGTGAGAACGCAGTGGCACAGATGGAAGCCGGCAACGACCTGCTGATGCCCGGGCAACGTTCGCAGCGGGAAGCCATCAAGAAAGCCGTGCTGAACGGCAGGCTTTCACTCGAAATCATCGACCGAAACGTAAAGCACGTTCTGGAATATATTCTCAAGACACCAAGATTCGACGGCTATCAAGCCGACAACGCCCCTGATCTGGCGGCCAATGCCGCTGTTACGCGCCGTGCGGCTTTGGAGGGCATGGTGCTCTTGAAGAACGCCAAGAGTGTGTTGCCCCTCGACACCATGAAGATAAAGAATGTGGCTCTCTTCGGACGCACCTCCTACGATTTCATTGCAGGTGGTTCAGGGTCGGGCGATGTGAACCATGCCTACGTGGTGAGCCTTCTTGACGGACTGAAAAGGGCGGGCTTTGCGGTAGATGAAACGGCGCGCAATGCTTACGAAAGTTACATACCCGAACAAAAGAAACTCCTGCCAGTGCCTACGGGACCACTTGCCGCATTGCTTCCCAAGCCACTCGTGCCCGAGATGGCTTTAGACAACAACATGCTGGAACGGTCGGCTGAAGACAACGACATTGCCATTGTTACTGTGGGAAAGATATCGGGTGAGTTTGCCGACCGCAAAATTACTGGCGACTTCTACCTCACGGATGCTGAGCAGCAGATGATTGGCAAGGTGTCCGACGCTTTCCATCATGCAGGCAAAAAGGTGGTAGTCATTCTCAATGTGTGCGGTGTGACAGAAGTGAAAAGTTGGACGGACAAGGCTGATGCTGTGCTCGTGGCCTGGCTGCCGGGGCAAGAGGGCGGAAACTCCGTGGCAGACCTGCTTATCGGTAATGAGTCGCCCTCGGCAAGGCTTCCGATGACATGGCCTTTGACCTACGACGACGTGCCTTCGAAAGACAATTTCCCCAATACCGACGAAATCAGTGATGACCTCTTGACTTCGAGCATGACCGCTGACGGTGGCAACCGGCAGAAGGAACCTCTCAAAAACTTTGACTATACCGACTACAAGGATGGCATCTATGTAGGCTACCGCTACTATAGCACACAGCATGTGCCCGTGGCCTATCCCTTTGGCTACGGACTGAGCTATACCACCTTTAAGTATGGCAAACCACAAGTCGGCATCGGCGAAAACGGAAACATTAAGGTTTCTGTAGAGGTGAAGAACGCAGGGCGCAGAGCTGGCAAAGAAGTGGTCCAGGTGTATGTGTCGGCTCCAGGCAAGGATATGGACAAGCCGGAGCGCGAGTTGAAGGCGTTTGCCAAAACCCGCAGCCTTGCCCCTGGCGAATCACAAGTAGTAACCTTGGAAATCGCCTGTAGCGACTTAGCGTCGTTCAACGAGGCAGCCAGCCAGTGGCAGGTGGAAGAGGGCGATTACAAAATACTGATAGCCAAGAACGCTGCCGACACCAAACCGCTTGTGGGAACCGTTCATGTGGAAGGAACCGTTGTGGCAAAAGTACGCCCTTGTCTTTTGGAGGAACAGAAATAAAACACGCTTGGGCTTAAGGATGCCTCAGTAGATTACCACCGTAATTTTGCTTAGTGACGGTTAAAAACGTCAACGGATTTCCTTAGGTTTCAAAAAATCACTAACTTTGCATAAGCAAAATTACAAGAGGAACATCATGCAAGAAACATACAGGATGGGACTTGACGTGGGTTCCACCACGGCCAAGGTAGCCGTTGTAAACGAGCAGGGCGCATTAGTCTACTCGCGTTATGAACGCCACAACGCCAAGGTTAACAGTCTCGTACTTGAGTATCTCGACGACATCGGGAAATTGTTGGGCGACTGCAGTGTCAGCGTCTGTGTCACGGGATCAGTGGGCATGGCCACCGCCGAGCAGCTGCAGGCCGCCTTCGTGCAGGAGGTCGTGGCCGCCACCGTCTTCGCACGCACCAGGCATCCCGAAGCCAAGGCACTCATCGACATCGGCGGCGAGGATGCCAAGGTGGTGTTCTTCAACGGCAAAAACACCGAACTGCGCATGAACGGCAACTGCGCCGGCGGTACGGGCGCCTTCATCGACCAGATGGCCGTGCTCATGGGCTGCGACAACCGCCACATGAGCGACATGGCAATGAAGGCCACCACGCTCTACCCCATGGCCGCCCGCTGCGGCGTGTTTGCCAAGACCGACATACAGAACCTCATGGCCCGCAACCTGCCCGAGGCCGACATAGCCGCCAGCATCTTCCACAGCATCGCCGTGCAGACGGTAACCACGCTGAGCCATGGCTGCGACTTTGCGGCACCCATCCTGCTCTGCGGCGGCCCGCTCACCTTCCTGCCAGCCCTGCGCAAGGCCTTTGCCGACTATCTGAAGATGCAACCCGACGATTTCATCGTGCTCAAGGAGGGCAACCTCATCCCTGCACTGGGATGCGCCATACGTGCCGCGAAAAGCAAGGCCGTGCCACTCGCGCAGCTCCGCCAGACCTTTGCCGGCCGCGCATTGGCACCGCACGCATCCTCCGGCTGCAGCACATGCCAAGCTGCCAAGGAAGAACATTTGATGCCGCTGTTCCGCAATGCCGGAGAGCATGCCGAGTGGCTCAGCCGCAAAGACCGCCACACCACACCCGTCCATCCCATGAGGCGAGGCGTGGAACGTGTGGTGATCGGCATCGACTCAGGCTCCACCACCACGAAGATTGTCGCCGTGAGAGCCGATGAGGGCGAGGAAGGGCAGATCGTGTTTGCCGACTACTCGATGAACCTAGGCTCGCCCATCAAGGCCGTGAAGGACGGCTTCGCCAGACTGCAGGACACGGCCCGCAAGGCCGGCTCCGACTTGCAGGTGGTGGGATCGTGCGCCACGGGCTATGGCGAGGAACTCATCAAGACGGCCTTCAACCTCGACGACGGCATCATAGAGACGATGGCCCACTACCGGGCTGCCCAACGGCTGATGCCCGACGTGTCGTTCATCCTCGACATTGGCGGACAAGACATGAAGGCCATCTTCGTGGACCATGGCGCCGTGGTGCGCATGGAACTCAACGAGGCCTGCTCGTCGGGATGCGGCACGTTCATCCAGACATTTGCCAAAAGCCTCGGATATGGCGTGGCCGACTTCGCCTCGCTGGCCTGCAGCGCCACGAACCCCTGCGACCTGGGCACACGCTGCACGGTCTTCATGAACTCGAAGGTAAAGCAGGTGCTGCGCGAGGGAGCCACCGTGGCCGACATCGCCGCAGGCCTCTCCTACTCCGTCGTGCGCAACTGCCTGTACAAGGTGCTGAAACTACGCGGCAACGATGACCTTGGAGGCAAGATTGTGGTGCAGGGCGGCACGATGAAAAACGACTCGGTGGTGCGCGCTTTCGAACTGTTGACTCACACCGACGTGGCACGCAGCAACATGCCAGAGATGATGGGTGCCTACGGTTGTGCCCTTCATGTCCTACACACATTGTCGCAGGACGATGGCCGGAAGCCGGCGGCACGCACGGTCGACGACCTGCTCAGTCTGTCGGCCTACGACACCCGCCTGCTCAACTGCAAGGGCTGCGAAAACCATTGTGCGGTGACGATGTACAACTTCGGCGGGCACCGCCGCTTCTACTCCGGCAACAAGTGTGAGAGCGTCTTCAACAACAAGGGAAGCCAAGCCGTCAAGGGAGAAAACATCTTTGAGCAGAAGGTCATCCGGCCATGGCCAGGTGTCGCCCTGCCCACCCAGCCCCAACAGCCGCTGGCCAAGGGACAACTGCGCGTCGGCATACCCCGTGTGCTCAACATGTATGAGGACTATCCCTTCTGGTTCACACTCTTCACCGAAGCAGGCATGCAGGTGACGCTCAGCAGCGAGAGCACGTTCCAGCGCTACGAGGCAGCCCTCAGCACGGTGATGAGCGACAACATCTGCTTCCCGGCCAAACTGGTACACTCGCACATAAAGGAGCTCGACAACAGCGACGTGTCGTTCATCTTCATGCCCTACGTGGTGTTTGAGCGGCAGGACGACGAGCGCAACACCAACAGTTACAACTGCCCCATCGTGGCAGCCTATTCGGATGTCATACGCAGTGCCATGACCCTGAAGAAACGGGTAGACTCGCCCGTCATCAACTTCAGCGACTTCAAGTTGCTATACAAGCAGACAAGCCGTTATCTCAAGGGGCTGGGCGTAGACAGCACTACCATCCGACGAGCCTTCTACAAGGCTGTGGCCGCACAGGAGAGCCACGTCACGAGCCTTCGCAAGCGGGCGGAAGCCATCCTGGACGACAGCCGCCGGAAAGGCAGGCTGACCATCCTGCTTGTGGGACGGCCCTACCATGCCGACCCGCTCGTACAGCACAAACTGTCGGAGATGATTGCCTCGCTGGGTGCCAACGTCATCTCAGACGACATCGTGCGTGGAGACACCACCACCGGCACTGGCGAGACCTACCTCGTCAGGCAGTGGGCCTACGTGAACCGCATCATCAAGGCAGCGCAGTGGTGCGCCGAACAGCCGGGCGACGTGCAGCTCGTGCAGATGACCTCCTTCGGCTGTGGCCCCGACGCGTTCATTCAAGACGAGCTGCGAGCCATCATGAAGAACCACGGCAAGCCGTTCACCTTGCTCAAGATTGACGACGTGAGCAACACGGGAAGCCTCAAGCTGCGCGTGCGCTCACTCATCGATTCGCTGCGCGGCCAGGCAGTCGCCGACGCACAGCCTGCCCGCGAACCGTTTGCCACACGCCCCATAAAGGGAGCTGCCGGACGACATATCCTTGCGCCTTACTTCACGGAGTACCTGACGCCCGTACTCACCTCGCTCTGCCACACCATCGGCTTCGATGTGGAGGTGCTGCCCATGAGCGACGCGGAGAGTGCCGAACTCGGACTGAAATACGCCAACAACGAGATCTGTTATCCTGCCACGCTCATCATCGGCGACATCGTCAAGGCCCTGCGCTCGGGCCGATACGACCCCGACAAGATATCTGTCGCCATGAGCCAGACCGGAGGCCAGTGCCGCGCCACCAACTACGCGGCGCTCATCCGGCGTGCCATGGATGCCAATGGGTTCAGTCAGGTACCGCTCATCACGCTCGGCGTGTCGACCAGTGCCTCCGAAGACCGGACACAGAGCGACGAGATGGACATCCCCTGGGTGAAGTACGCGGCCATCATCGTGACCACCTTCCTCTATGGAGACACGATCTCGAAGATGTACCACGCTGCCGTGGCACGACTGAAACCGGAACATGCCATGCCCGTAGGCAAGGCTGCCAATGCCGCCGAGGCCCTGCGCGACAAGTACATGAACCTCGCCAACGAGCCCATCCGCGCCAACAACGCAGACGGACTGATGGACCTCATCGCCCGCGCTGCCGGAGAATTCGACGACATCACAGCCGACAAGGACATCCCGGCCGTGGGCATCGTCGGCGAAATCTTCCTCAAGTTCAATCCCTTCGCCCATCAGTTCCTGGCACAGAAGATCATCGATCGGGGCTTCGAAGTGGTGCCGGCACTGCTCTCGCCATTCTTCCTCCAGGAGTTTGTCAATGTCATTGCACAAAAGCACTTGGCCCTCAAGTGCACCACGGTGCCCGACTTCGTGGTGAAAGCCGTCTACAACCTGATCTGGAGGCGCGAGAAACGCATCAACCGACTGGCAGCACGCTTCCGCTATTTCCGTCCGTTCACCAATATCTTCGACGATGCACGCGAAGTCAACGGCGTGGTGTCGCTTGCCGCACAGTTCGGCGAAGGATGGCTCCTGCCCAGCGACATCATCGGCATGGTGAAACAGGGCGTCAACAATGTGGCCAGCCTACAGCCTTTCGGCTGCATCGCCAACCACGTCATCTCGAAGGGCATCGAAAAACGGCTGAAGGCAGACTATCCGCAGCTCAACCTCGTGTCGCTCGACTTCGATGCAGGCGTGTCGGCCGTGAATGTCACCAACCGCCTCATCCTCTTCCTTGACAGCATCGCCTGAAACCGACACGAGACAAACCCGCAGAATAACCGAAGCGCATGGCGTGGAGGCGTCACGCCACAGGCTGACGCCACGCCGTGCGCTTTTTGGTATCCGCCAGGCTTCGGGAACGACAAAAAGTAAAGCAACATGGACTTTTTTACCGCTTTGCTTTTCTGCTTTTAAATAATTTTGTAACTTTGCCAAAAGTTTATTGTAACCCGAAGATGAGCACCCAAAATACGACTCACTTATTGACAGAGACTGTGGACCAGCTTTCAGATCCGAAAACGCTGAAAGGGCTTTTCCACCAGCACAGGGAAGGCTACCCGCTGCCGTCGGGCGTGGTGCTAGAGGAAATCGTGCGTCTGGCACGCTCCATACTCTTCCCCGGTTTCTTCGGAAAATCACAAGTCAACATACAAACCATCAAATATCAGATCGGCGTAGAAGTGGAAAAACTAAACCACTTGCTGGCCGAACAGATATTGGCCGGACTGTGCTTCACGGAGGAGTGTGAGCCACAGAGCGACAGGGACAAACTGAAACAGCAGGCACGCGAGATAGCCAACGAGACGGTGGCGAGACTTCCCATGATACGCAAGGTGCTGGCCACAGACGTCGAGGCTGCCTACAACGGTGACCCTGCAGCCAAGAGCATAGCCGAGATTCTGCTATGCTACCCGGTCATCAAGGCACTGACAAGCTATCGGCTGGCCCACGAACTGTTTCTCCAGGGTGTGCCGCTCATACCTCGCATGATGACCGAGCTGGCCCACTCGGAGACGGGCATCGACATACACCCCGGCGCAACCATCGCCAGCTATTTCACGATAGACCACGGCACAGGCGTCGTCATCGGCGAGACCTGTGTCATCGGAAACCACGTGAAACTCTATCAAGGAGTCACACTGGGAGCCAAGAGCTTCCCCCTCGACGAGCAGGGCAACCCCATCAAGGGCATCCCCAGACACCCCGTCATCGAAGACGACGTTATCGTCTATGCCAACGCCACGCTGTTGGGGCGCATCCACATAGGACGCGGATGCACAGTCGGAGCCAACACCTGGGTGCTCGACGACATGCCGCCCGAGACCACCGTCTACAAGAAATGACACGCATGCCCCCTCTCCCCATAGCGGGTGACACTGCTGGCAATACATGACAAGGAACATAACGAACAAGAATATCATAACAAACATAAGACAATGGAATTTGAACTCATCGCCAAAACATTCATGGGCCTGGAGCCCGTTCTGGCACAAGAGCTTACCAAACTGGGCGCAAACAATGTGCAGATAGGCCGGCGCATGGTGTCGTTTACAGGCGACAAAGAGATGATGTACCGTGCCAATTTCCAGTTGCACACAGCCATCCGCATTCTGAAGCCCATCAAGCACTTCAAGGCAAAATCGGCAGAAGACGTATACAACGAGGTGAAGAAGATCGACTGGAGCCAATACATCATGAAGGGGAAGACTTTCGTGGTCGACTCTGTGGTCTACTCGGATGAGTTCCGCAACTCCAAGTTTGTTTCATATAAGGTGAAAGACGCCATCGTCGACCAGTTCCGCGAGTCAACAGGCGACCGCCCCAACATCTCTATCAGCAACCCTGACATCAGGCTCCACATCCACATCGCAGAGGACAACGCCACGCTGTGCCTCGACTCCAGCGGAGAGAGCCTCCACCGCAGAGGCTATAGGCAGGAGACGGTGGAGGCACCGCTCAACGAGGTGCTGGCCGCAGGTATGATACTCATGACAGGATGGAAGGGCGACACCGACTTCATCGACCCCATGTGCGGCTCGGGAACGCTGGTTGTCGAGGCCGCACTCATTGCACAGAACATCTCGCCGGGTGTCTTCCGCAAGGAGTATGCCTTCGAAAAATGGCCCGACTTCGACTCGGATCTCTTCGACACCATCTACAACGACGACTCGGAAGAGCGAGAGTTCAACCACCATATCTACGGCTACGATGTGGACATGAAAGCCGTGAACACGGCTATCCTCAACGTCAAGGCAGCCGGACTGTCGAAGGTTATCACCATAAGGCAGCAAGACTTCAAGGACTTCACCAAGCCCAGCGAAAAGAGCCTCATGATCACCAACCCGCCTTACGGCGAGCGCATATCCACCCCCAACCTGCTGGGCACCTACAAGATGATTGGCGAGAAGCTGAAGAAGGAGTTTGCCGGCAACGAGGCCTGGGTGTTGAGCTACCGCGAGGAATGCTTCGAACAGATAGGTCTGAAGCCCAGCATCAAGATTCCCGTCTTCAATGGCAGTCTGGAGTGTGAGTTCCGCAAATATGTCATGTTCGACGGAAAGATGAAGGATTTCCGCTCGGAAGGCGGTGTGGTGAAGACCGACGAGGAGAAACGCGAGATGGCGCAGAAACACCGTTTCAAGAAAAACCGCGAATTCAAGCAGCGACTGGAGCAGGAAGAGAACAACGAGGAAGGAGACATCCGTACGTTCCGCTTCCACAAGTTCGACGAACAGGCCTTCTCCGGCGATGACCGCAAGCGCGCCGACCGCCGCCCCAAGCACTTTGGCGACGATGACCGCAACAACCGGGACCGTCGTGGCGGCAAGCCCTTCGGAGACCGTGGCGGCAAGCCCTTCGGAGGCCATGCGGACCGTGGCGGCTCCTCATTTGGCAAAGGACGCGGAGGCGACAAACGCTTCGGCGGAAACAAGAAATTCGGAAACAAGAATAAGTTTGGTCATGAAGATTAACAAACTCATGGTGACGCTGGGCATGATGACGGCATTGTGCACACAGGGTGCCACCAGCATTCAGGCGCAGGAATTGAAAAAGTTTACACTGGAAGACCTCAACTACGGCGGCAACAACTATCACAACATGATAGCCGAGAACCGCTGGACAACCTGGTGGGGCGACGAACTGGTGCGCACGGACGCCGAAGACTGCAAACTCATCAACAAGAATACGGGCAAGGAGACACTGATCTTCACGCTGGATGACATCAAGGCGAAGAGCGGTCTCAACATCCACAGTCTCTTCAACGTGTCGTTCCCCGAGGGCAAGAAGTCCCTGGTGCTACTCTCTGACAGCAAGCACACCCAACTGTTCAACTGGAAAACGGGCAAGGCGGTGTGGACCATCGAGAATGGAGACCGTATGGCAGCACAGGCCTGGGACTTCAACTACACCAGCCGCAACACCGCCTACGTCAAGGACGACCAACTCTATGTGCAGACAGCCGACGGACAAACCCGGCAGCTGACGACCGACGGCAGCCGCAACATCGTCTACGGACAGAGCGTACACCGCGACGAGTTCGGCATCAAGGGCGGCCTCTACTGGAGCAACCAAGGAAGCAAGCTGGCTTTCTACAGAATGGACCAGAGCATGGTGACCGATTTCCCGCTGACCGATATACCTGATCCATCGTGGGTGCCCACAAGCGGATCGCGCATAGCCAAGGAGGCTCCTGAAAAGTACCCCATGGCCGGAGAAACCAGCCACAAGGTGACGGTCGGCATCTATGACGTAACGGCAGGCAAGACCCTATGGCTGAAGGCGGGTGACCCCACCGACCGATATTTCACCAACATCGCGTGGAGTCCCGACGACAAGACAGTCTACATGTTTGAACTCAACCGCGACCAAAACGACTGCCAACTGGTGGCTTACGACGCGGAGACAGGCGATAGAAAGGGCGTCATCTACCACGAGACCGACGCAAAGTATGTGGAACCCCAGCACCCGATAGTCTTTTTGCCCTGGAACCATAGCCAGTTCATCTTGCAAAGCCAGAAAGACGGTTTCAACCATCTCTACCTCTTCAATACGAAGGGAGAGCAACTGAAACAGATCACCAGCGGCAAATGGGTCGTGATGGACTTCCTGGGCTTCAACGAGAAGCACCATAGTGCCATCATCGCCAGCAACGAGCGCAACCTCATCCAGCGCAACCTATACAGCGTGAACATCGACAACGGCAAGCGGACGCTGATAGATGACAACGGAGAGGGATGGCACACGGCCTCCATAAGCCCCTCGGGCCAGTATTTGGTCGACAAGTATTCCACACCGACCGTCCCACGCAACATTGCCATTGCCAATGTGGAGAATGGCAAGAAGACGCGCTACCTCACAGCCGCCGACCCCTGGAAGGGCTACACTGTGCCTGAATACAAGAGCGGCACGGTGAAGGCTGCCGACGGAACGACCGACCTTTACTACCGCATGGTGATGCCTGTCGGCTTCGACCCCAACAAGAAATACCCCACCATCATCTATGTCTACGGCGGTCCCCACGCCCACAACGTGGATGCCTCGTGGCATTGGGGCTCACGCTCATGGGAGACCTACATGGCACAGAAGGGCTATCTGCTCTTCATTCTCGACAACCGCGGCAGTGAGCATCGTGGTAAGGAGTTTGAACAAGCGACCTTCCGCCACCTTGGAGACAACGAGGTGAAGGACCAGATGGAAGGCGTAAGATATCTGAAGAGCCTGCCTTACGTTGACGCAGACCGCATCGGCGTGCACGGATGGAGTTTCGGCGGGTACATGACCATCAACCTGATGACTACCCATCCCGAGGTGTTCAAGGTGGGCGTTGCCGGCGGACCCGTCATCGACTGGAAATGGTACGAGGTGATGTATGGCGAGCGCTATATGGACACGCCACAGACAAACTCCGACGGCTACGCATCGTCGAGTCTGATACCGAAGGCCAAGAACCTCAAGGGCAAACTGCAGATCATCATTGGCCTCAACGACCCCGTCTGCCTGCCGCAGCACACGCTGTCGTTCATCAAGCAGTGCATACAGGACGGCACGCAGCCCGACTTCTTCGTCTATCCTGGCGAACCGCACAACATGCGCGGCCACCAATCTACACATCTGCACGAACGCATCTCGCAATATTTCGACGATTACCTGAAGTAAGTGACGATAAAAGTTCGACAAGCAGACTATATAACTCTTTCCAAACCATAACAACAACATGAAACAGATTAAGCGTTTATTGCTTCTCGTTGTACTCTTGATGCCTCTTTTGGCTCAAGCAGCCGACAAGGAGTTGCTGGCAAGGTTGCAAGCCCTGCCTGGCGTGAGCGACGTGCAGGAACTGAAGAGCACGGCTTACGACGACAAGTACGTGCTCAACATCACCCAGGAGGTGGACCCCATCCACCATCAGGCAGGATCGTTCAAGCAGCGGGTCGTGGTCTGCCATGTGGGCTATGACCGCCCGACAGTACTCGTCACGGAAGGATACGATTGCAACTATGCCCTGCGCGAGGGATACCAGGAAGAACTCTCCAAGATACTCAATGCCAACCTCGTGGTTGTGGAGTACCGCTATTTCGACAAGTCGACACCGTCGCCCTGTAACTGGGACTATCTCACCGTGGAAAATTCGCTTTACGACCTGCATCATGTCAACCAGACTTTCCACCAGCTCTATAAGGGCAAGTGGATATCGACAGGCATCAGCAAGGGCGGACAGACCTGCATGGTCTACCGGGTCTTTTTCCCCAACGACGTTGACCTGTCAGTACCCTACGTGGCGCCTCTCAACAAAAGCCTTGAGGACGGACGCCATGAGCCCTTCATCGACCATCAGGTATCGACTGCAGCCAACCGCCAGCACGTGAAAGATTTCCAAACGGAGGTGCTGAAGCGGAAGGCCCGTTTCATGCCGATGTTCAAGAAGTTCTGCGACGACAAGGGCTATACCTTCCGTGTGTCACTGGAGGACATCTACGACTATTGCGTGCTTGAGTACTCGTTTGCCATATGGCAGTGGGGAACGCCAATGTCGAAAATCCCCAACACCACGGCCTCTGACCAAGAAATATTCGACCATTTTATCAAGACCACAGACCCCAATTATTTCTCCGACCAGACGCCCTACCTGTCCTTCAATGTGCAGGCCGCACGGGAACTGGGTTACTATGGCTACGACATCAAGCCTTTCAAGAAATGGATGTCCATCAAGACCGCCAAGGACTATATGCACCGCGTCATGTTGCCCGAGCAGTTTGCAGGACTCAAATTTGACAAGACGCTCTATAACAAGACCATCGACTGGCTGAAACACAACGACCAAAAGATGGTCTACATCTATGGAGGCATCGACCCCTGGGGCTCTTCTGGCGTAGCCGGACTGAAGTTTCTGAAAGACAAGAAACTCATCAAGGTGTATATGTTGCCCGGCGGAAGCCATGCCACACGCATCAACTCGTTCCCCGAGCCCACACGGACGGAGATTATCAATCTCATAAACCGTTATCTCGAAACTAACTGATTACCTACCGACAACAGCGGCAGACGATCGGCAGCCGCTGCACGTCCAAGAAACAAAATAACTCAAGGAAGATCATGAAGATATTGCTCTTAGGAAGCGGCGGGCGCGAACATGCCATGGCATGGAAAATTGCCCAGAGTGAAAAATGCGACAAACTGTTTATTGCTCCCGGCAATGCCGGAACGACTGCCGTGGGAGAAAACGTGGCCATCGGAGTCAATGACTTTGAGAAGCTGAAGGATTTTGTCGTGACGAACGCCATCGATATGGTGGTCGTGGGACCGGAGGTGCCTCTGGTCAACGGCATCGTCGATGCCTTCCGCACAGACGACCGCACCGCAACGATACCCGTCATTGGTCCCAGCAAGCAAGGTGCCGAGCTGGAAGGAAGCAAGGATTTCGCCAAAGGTTTCATGAAACGGCACAACATTCCCACCGCCGCCTACGAGACATTCGACGGTACGACCATCGAGGAAGGCGTGGCATTCCTCAAGACCCTGAAGGCTCCCTACGTGCTGAAAGCCGACGGACTGGCTGCCGGCAAGGGCGTGCTCATCGTACCCACACTTGAGGAAGCTGAGAAGGAGTTGCGCGACATGCTGGGCGGCATGTTCGGACAGGCATCGGCCAAGGTGGTCATCGAGGAGTTTCTGAGTGGCGTGGAGTGCTCCGTCTTCGTGCTGACCGACGGCAAGCATTACCAAATTCTGCCGGAAGCCAAAGACTACAAGCGCATCGGCGAGCACGACACGGGCCTCAACACAGGCGGCATGGGCAGCGTCTCACCAGTGCCTTTCGCCGACAAGGAGTGGATGCAGAAGGTGGAAGACCGCATCATCCGCCCCACAGTGGAGGGCCTTGCTGCTGAAGACATCGACTATAAGGGCTTCATCTTCTTCGGGCTTATCAATGTGGCAGGCGACCCCATGGTCATCGAGTACAACTGCCGCATGGGTGATCCCGAGACGGAGACGGTGATGCTTCGCCTGAAAAGTGACCTCGTGGACCTTCTGGAAGGCGTGGCCAAGGGCGACCTTGACAAATGCAAGGTGGAGATTGACGACCGTGCCGCAGTCTGCGTGATGCTGGTCAGCGGCGGCTATCCGCAAGCCTATAAGAAGGGTTATCCTATCAGTGGTCTCGACGAGGTGGATGGAAGCATCGTGTTTCATGCGGGTACAACACTCGTTGACAACGAGGTTGTCACTGACGGAGGCCGCGTGATGGCAGTCTCTTCCTACGGAAAGGACAAAGAGGAGGCCCTCCGCAAGAGTTTCACCGAGGCTCAGAAGATCAGCTTCAAAGACATGTACTTCCGTCGCGACATCGGTCAGGACCTCTGACCCACAGGTGACGGACACTATATCTTTCAGGATATGACCAAGCAGTGAGACCGGCATGTGCACAATGCCTTACGGCCTCACTGCCTTTTGAATATAACATAAGGCGGTGACCGCCAGTCCCTCTACTAAAGAAAGACGTAATGATCAAACGCGCCCAAAACCGAATAGCGCAGTCACGATGGACGTTGCCGATGACGGCCATCTATTGCGTTCTGGTGTTTGTCCTGACGCAGGTGGCCGCTCAGGGTCAGTGGGTTCAGTTGCCCATACTTTGCGCATCCACCATACTGATGGTTCTTCTCAACAACACCCACTCACTGATACGCATCTATAGCCGTATGGTGTCGTGTTCCTTTGCTGTACTGATGGTCATGTCGCCCTTTCTTTACGGTTCGCCCAATGAGAGTTTGGCCCAACTGCTCTTTATTCTCTTCCTCTTCTTCATCTTCCATGCCTATCAGGACAAGCGTGCAGTAGGATGGGTGTTTTATGCCTATGCTGCATTGGGCATAGCCAGTATTCTCTATGTGCAGATGCTCTTCCTGTTGCCCATCCTGTGGGTGCTTCAGGCCACCAACGTGCTGGCCGCAAGTCCCCGCACCTATTGTGCTTCTATCCTCGGTGTGCTCATGCCCTACTGGTTTATGGGTGCCTATTGTCTCTACGCAGGCCAGACGCAGACACTCGTCGACCACTTCGCTGAAATAGGCAACTGGCAGCCTCCCTTCGACTTTACCCCGCTTGATGTCCATCGACTGGCGACCCTGGCATTTGCAGTTGTGCTCGGCATCATCGGCACCGCACATTTCCTGGCCTACAGCTACCAGGACAAGATACGCACACGCATGCTCTACGAAATGTTTATAGCTTTGGAAGTGTGCTTCATGATTTTGTTAGTCCTGCAACCTCAGCATTTCGACATGTTGCTCTCCTTGCTGATTGTGGTGGTTTCGCCACTCATCGGTCATTTTCTGTCGCTCACCCATTCGCGGTTGTCCAACATCACGTTCTTTTCCCTCATCACCATCGCACTATTGCTCACCGTTTTCAACGTATGGATTTCCTGACTAGTCTACTGCTCGACTACGGCTACTGGGGCATGCTTGTTGCTGCCTTCCTGGCAGGCAGTTTTTTTCCTTTCAGCAGTGAGGCCGTAATGCTCGCTCTGCTTGCCGCCGGACTCCAGCCCCTGCCTTTGGTCATCTATGGCACCATCGGCAATGTGGCCGGATCGATGTTCAACTACGGTGTGGGACGAATGGGACGTCTCGACTGGATCGAGCATCACCTGCACGTCAAGAAAAGCGACCTCGACAAGGCCCGACGCTTCCTTGGCGGTCACGGAGCATGGATGGGTTTCTTCGCATTCTTACCCATATTGGGCTCCGCCATTACCATCGTCCTGGGACTGATGCGCGCCAACATTCCCATCACTCTTACCAGCATCAGCATCGGAAAAGCCATCCGCTACATCATCATAGCCTACGGTGTCAACTTGATGTTCTGACAGGGCGATGCGCCAAACGGCACTACGCTCGTTTTTTTGGCCACAGATGAAAAAACAAGGACTGCGAAAGGATGTTTTCGTGCGGAAAATATTATTTTTGCATACAGAAACAGTTATCTACAAATAACACGCATGACTATGAAAAGAACGATTGTTGCCGCCATCGCTATATTGATGGCTCTCACGGCTTCCGCACAGTCGAAAGTCTATCTGACACGCCAAATCACGCCTGAGGCGCTTGTAAACATCTACAAAGCGTTGGGCGTGAAAGCCAAGGGACGCGTAGCGGTGAAGGTGTCGACCGGCGAAGGCTCCAACCCCAACTACCTCAAGCCGGAACTCATCAAGGACCTCGTCTACGAGGTCGACGGCACGATTGTGGAGAACAACACAGCCTACGGCGGCGACCCCAACGATGTGCGCAACAATACGGAGAACCACTGGAAGGTCATAGACCGACACGGCTTCACCAGTTATTTCCCAGTCGACATCATGGATGAATACGACGAGATACGCATCCCCGTGCGCGACCATACACACCTCAACTATGATATAGTTGGCGGACACCTGGCCAACTACGACTTCATGGTGACGCTCAACCACTTCAAGGGACATCCTATGGGAGGCTACGGCGGCGCGTTGAAGAATCTCTCCATCGGCTGTGCAAGCCAGAACGGAAAGGCATACATCCATTCGGCGGGCAAAATGAACAAACTCGACGCTCAAAGATTGTGGACGCCAGAGATGATCGGCGACCAGGACGGCTTCCTGGAGTCGATGGCTGCGGCCGCACAAGCCGTGGTCAACTATTTCGAGAAGCAAAACGGCATTATCTACATATCGGTTATGAACAACATGTCGGTCGACTGCGACTGTGTGGACCACCCCGCCCCCGTGAAGCTCAAGGACTATGGTATCCTCGCCTCCACCGACCCCGTGGCACTCGACCAGGCTTGCGTCGACATCATCAACAACCAGAAGGTGACGGCAGACAGCGATCCCACCGACCTGCTGAAACGCATCGACAAGCAGCACGGGACGCACACCATCGACTGGGCGGAGAAGATTGGACTGGGCTCCAAGAAATATAAAATCATCAACATCGACAAGTAAAACGAGACCCACTATGCTGACATTCCCTTGCGCTAAAATCAATCTCGGCCTCAACATCACCGCCGAGCGGGCCGACGGATACCACGACCTGGAGACCGTCTTTTATCCCGTGCCACTCACCGATGTACTGGAAATCAAGCACATGGACCAGCGCTTCCCCCACGACATACCCTGCGACCTGAAGGTCACGGGCAACCATGTGGAATGCGACGAGAGGCAGAACCTGGTGGTACGCGCCTATGAGCTGCTGGCCGCCGACTACAGTCTCCCCCCTATCCATGCTCATCTCTACAAGCGAATACCCTCACAGGCAGGCCTGGGCGGAGGCTCGTCGGACGGTGCTTTCATGATCCGGCTGCTCGATGAGCGTTTCCGCCTCAACATCGGCAATGCCGAGATGGAACGCTATGCTGCCCAGTTGGGGTCTGACTGCGCTTTCTTCATCACCGCCGAGCCATCCTTTGCCACCGGGCGCGGCGAAGTGCTCCAGCCTGCCGACGGTCCCAAGGGCAACCTCGCAGGCTACCACATCGCCATCGTCAAGCCCGACATTGCGGTCTCCACGCGCGACGCCTATAGCCGCATCGTCTGCCGCAAGCCAGCGAAGAGCTGTCGCGACATCGTGCGGCAGCCCATCGACACATGGCGTACCGAACTGGTCAACGACTTCGAAAGTCCCGTCTTCGCCCAGCACCCCGAGCTGGCGCAGATCAAGGAAAAGCTCTATGGTATGGGCGCCGTCTATGCCGCCATGAGCGGATCGGGATCAGCGCTCTTCGGTATCTTCCGAAAGGAACCTGTGGCACTCGCCGACACCCTTGCCGACTGCTTCACGTTCCACTGCCAGCTCTGAACCCAAGAGACACAACAATATCCCCACACCCATGAAACCAATTTCACGGGTGTGGGGATATGTGCTTTATGGCTTTAAGTCTTATTGTGGGCGCGTTTTGTCTTCCGCTTGTCTCACATCTGGCGAAGTTCTTGCCAGATGCGTTGCACGGGCAGTCCCATGACATTGAAGTAACTGCCACGGATGCCAGTCACTCCGACGTAGCCGATCCACTCCTGGATGCCGTAGGCTCCCGCCTTGTCAAACGGACGGTAGTTGGTGATATAATAGTCAATCTCGTCATCACTCAGCTCGCGGAAGTTGACCTCAGTCGTGACCGAGAACAGCCTCTGGTCATCATGGGTGGTGAGACACACACCTGTGATGACGTGGTGTGCCCTGCCGCTCAGGGTGCGGAGCATCTGCCATGCTTCATCGGCATCCTTGGGCTTGCCGAGCACGCTGCTGCCGTGCTGCTCGTCGTCGACCACTACGACCGTATCGGCTGTGATGACAAGTTCGCCGGGCTTGACCTGGTAGGCGGCCGCCTTCTCGCGGGCAATGAATTGCGGAATCTGGCTTGCGGGCAAGTCGTGCGGATAAGCCTCACTGATGCCCTTGATGACGCGGACCTCAAAGTCGACGCCCAGACCAGCAAGCAGTTCGCGCCGGCGCGGCGAGTTGCTCGCCAGGATGATTTTGTAGGGTATGGGGTTCATCATGTTGTTGGTGTTGTTACGTTCTGGGCCATGACGCAGGGCGGCAGATTGTTGCATGCCACTTCACCAGCCAAAGGCGCGTGCGTTACTCAGCCATTTGCCCTGTGCCTGGAGCACCTGCTCGATGACATCACGGGCGCATCCGTACCCGCCTTGCCGGTCAGACACATAGACAGACACAGCCTTGACCTCCGCACAGGCATCGGCGGGGCAGCAAGGACAACCCACGCGGTGCATGACCTGCAGGTCCGGGATGTCATCGCCCATGTAGATAATCTCATCGTCACTGAGACCATACTGGGAGACAAACTGCTCGTAGGTCTTGATCTTCACCGCACACCTTTGGTAGATGTCGGTCACACCCAGGTAATTGTAGCGCTTGCCGATGGCCTCGGCTTGCCCACCCGTCATGATGGCGCATCGGATGCCCTCCTTCTGCGCCAGCTGTATGGCATAGCCGTCCTTGATGTTGATGGTGCGCATGGGCATACCCTCATCGTCCATGCCGATGGTCGAGGCCGACAGGACTCCGTCGACGTCGAAGATGATGGCACGGATTTTCTTCAGGTCGTAATTGATCATGATGATGTGGGGATACGTGTGTTTTAGAGCTCGTAGCTCGACTTGTTGATGACGTTCTCCCACTTCAGTTTCGCCTCGTTTTGGGGCTTCCGCTCGTCGGCGGGATGGCCGACAGACAACACGAAGAGCACCTCCTGCTCCTCGGGCAGTCCGAGAATGTCGTGGATGACCTTGTTGGCGGGTGTGCCGTCTTTCTGGTGCTTGCCCAGCATCTGTATCCAGCAGGAGCCCAGTCCGAGGTCTTCGATCTGCAGTTGCATGATGGTGGCCGCGATGGCACCGTCCTCAATACAGCAGGGATTGGTTTTCGGGTCGCCCATGACAACAATGGCCAAGGGTGCTCCCTTAAGAAAATCGCCGCCGCTCTCTTTGGCTTCGGCCATGGCAGCGATGGCCACGGGGTCGTCGGTCACAGCAAATTGCCATGCGCGCTGGTTCATGCTTGAAGGCGACATGAGTGCTGCACGAAGGATGAGGCGCACATCGTCAGCGCTCACTTTCTCGTCGGTGTACTTGCGGTGGCTGCGCCGCATCTGTACCAATGTCTTGAAATCTTTCATGGTTGCGATTTGTTACATTTCATCGCAAAGTTACAAAAAAACACGCGAAAATTGCTAGGCCATCCCCATATTTTTTACTAATTTTGCCATCGTGAACTCCATACGTGTGACCATCTATTCGCGTGGTGAGACCTTGCCGCCGCTCATCGGCAGCAATTTCTTACATAGTGCCGAGCTTTTCCACATTGTCGAGAAATCGCACGGGCAACGACCTTTCATGGCTGTCGCGACTGATGAAGACGGCCGCGAACTGGGGCATCTGCTGGCTTTTGCGCGTGTGCGCAGCATGTGGCTCCCCCCCTTCCGCTATTCGACAGGCCGCGCTTATGGCGAAGGCGTGTATGCCGATGATACGCGGCGGGAGGAGGTATTTGGAGTCTTGCTGAAGGCTATGACGCAAAGGTTGCGCCGCCGCCTGTGTTTCATCATCGAGTTCAGCGACCTTTCCCGAAAAATGTTCGGTTACCGTCTGTTTCGTGAGAACGGCTATTTCCCCATCTCATGGTTGGAAGTCTACAACTCGCTCCACTCCATGCCGCCGCGCGACCGCCTGAGCCAGAAGATGCTTGACCGCATCGACCGTATCAGCAGGATGGGTGTGGAGACGCGGGAGGTGGAGACCGAGCAGGAGCTCCACCAGTTCTACAAGTTGCTCAATGGCTTCTACCGGTTCAAGATGCGCCGCGTCATCCCCTCCGAGACCCAGCTTCGGCAGTTTGACCTAAGCGATTGCGCGCGGGTTTTCATCACGCTTTACAAGGGAAAGGTGATCGGCGGCAGCCTGTGCCTCTTCTCCGAGGGAAATTGCTATCTATGGTATCTCGCCTCACGCCGCAAGAGCTACCCGCATCTGCATCCGAACATGATGACCATCTGGCACGCCATCAACTGGGCTTGGGAGCACAATTATGCCCACATCATCTTCCTGGACGTGGGGCTTCCCGTGCCGCGCAGTCCGTTTCGCGACTTCATCCTTTCCTTTGGCGGCAAGCCGGCCAGCTCCTACCGTTGGTTCAGGATAATGCCCGGTTGGCTCAACGACATCTTCTCGTGGATTTATCGCGAATGACTCAAATCCGACCAGAGAGAACTGGCTAACGACAGTGGGCATGAGAAGGGAAACTTGAGAAAAAAGCGAACAACAAACGTTCTCAGAATCGAGTATTTGCAACGCAGCATGCGCAAGCATGCAAATACGCGATTCTGACGAATACTTGCGCAACAACTTGATAATCCGACCGTTACAACCGACAGGCAGACAATTCAAACGCCGTGAGCACTTTTGCTCTTGCGAAAGATGCCATATCAACCATCGAAAGATGCCGTATCGGCTCTGCATCAGCACCACATCGTGCGTCAATAAGATGTCAATCCCGACATGATTTGCCGTCTTTCGAGGCGTCCCACCTGCCTGCCAGTGTCCTTGTCGCAGCCGATTCGCTCTTTCACAGCTCCAAAAGCACCCTGCCACGCTCCAGATTGAGGATTCCGCAACAACTTGTTTTTTCAGAAATCATACGACAAATCGCGTATCCACCAAGAGCCATTGGGCGTTTAGCGACGGCAAATTCGAAACTTGGATAAATAAGCATTTGTGCAGCCCGCGAAGAAACTTTCACAATTGTTTGTTGCCCATATCATAAAAAAGTGGTAACTTTGCTGCAAATTTTGAATTACCCATTTTAACACTTACGATTGTGGCAGAAACAAAGTACATCTTCGTCACGGGCGGTGTTGTGTCTTCACTGGGCAAAGGCATCATCTCCTCGTCCATTGGCAAGCTTCTGCAGGCCAGAGGCTACAACATCACCATCCAGAAATTTGATCCGTACATCAACATCGATCCGGGCACGCTCAACCCCTACGAGCACGGCGAATGCTACGTCACAGTTGACGGCATGGAAACCGACCTTGACCTCGGCCACTACGAGCGTTTCACCGGCATACAGACCACCAAGGCCAACTCGCTCACCACGGGTCGCATCTACAAGGCAGTAATCGACAAGGAGCGCCGTGGCGACTATCTCGGCAAGACCATCCAGGTGGTGCCCCACATCACCGACGAGATCAAGCGCAACGTAAAGTATCTCGGGCAGAAGAACCACTATGACTTTGTAATCACAGAGATTGGCGGCACCATCGGAGACATCGAGAGTGCACCGTTCATGGAGGCTATACGCCAGTTGAAGTGGGAACTTGGACGCAATGCCATCAACGTGCACCTGACCTACGTGCCGTACCTGCGCGCCGCCGGCGAACTGAAGACCAAGCCCACGCAGCACAGCGTGAAGGAGCTGCAGAGCGTCGGCATACAGCCAGATGTGCTCATACTGCGCACGGAGAAGCATCTCTCCGACCAGGTCCGCAAGAAGGTTGCGGCTTTCTGTAACGTCGACTTCGACTGCGTCATCCAGAGCGAAGACTTGCCCAGCATTTATGAAGTGCCGGTCAACATGCAGAACCAGGGTCTTGACACGGCCATCCTGCGCAAGGTGGGAATCGAACCGGGCGAGAAACCGGGACTCGGACCGTGGCGCACCTTCCTCGAGCACCGCAACAACGCCACCAAGGAGGTACACATCGGCCTCGTGGGCAAGTATGACTTGCAGGACGCCTACAAGAGCATCCGCGAGAGCCTCTCACAGGCTGGCACATACAACGACCACAAGACTGTCCTCACATTCATCAATTCAGAATATATCACTGAAGAGAATGTAGCGGAGAAACTCGCCGGACAAGACGGCATCGTCATCTGTCCGGGCTTCGGACAACGCGGCATCGAAGGCAAGATCGTAGCGGCTCACTACACCCGCACACACAACATCCCCACCTTCGGCATTTGCCTCGGCATGCAGATGATGGTCATCGAGTTTGCACGCAACGTGCTCGGCTATGCCGATGCCAACAGCCGCGAAATGGACGAGAAGACTCCCCACAACGTCATCGACATCATGGAGGAGCAGAAGAACATCACCAACATGGGTGGCACGATGCGCCTCGGCGCTTACGAGTGTCTGCTTCGCCAGACTTCGCATGCGTTCAACATCTACAAGCAGGAACATATCCAGGAACGCCACCGCCACCGCTACGAGTTCAACAATGTCTTCGAGAAAGAGTTTGAACGCAACGGCATGCTTTGCGTAGGCCGAAACCCTGAGAGTGACCTCGTGGAGATTGTCGAGATACCGTCGCTCAAGTGGTACATCGGTACACAGTTTCATCCCGAGTACCAGTCGACCGTACTCAAGCCCCATCCGCTCTTCGTCGATTTTGTAAAGACGGCCATCGCCAATCAAAAACAGGAAACAAAGTAACAGCGGAGGCTGTTGACAGTATTAGTATAATAAGGTAAAAATGAATAAGAACTCACTGATAGGTTTTGTGCTCATCGCCGTGGTGCTCGTGGGCTTCAGCTGGTATTCGCAGCCCTCACAGGAGGAAATGCGTGCACAGGCAGTACAAGACTCGCTGACAAAGGTCGCTGAGCAGAAGGCGGAACAGGCTGAGAAAGCTGCTGCCTTCAAACGCCAGCAAAATGCCAAAGAGAAAATTGCTGCTGACACCACTGCCCTCTTCCACAAGGCCCTCACAGGTACAGCGCAGGATGTCGTGCTGCAAAACAAGAAACTGGCCGTCACCCTTTCCACAAAGGGCGGCACGGTCACCAAGGCTTATGTGAAAAACGAAAAGGGCAGCAAGCGCTATGTGGGACATGACATTGCCGACAAGACAGGCAAAAGTGATGACCTCGGCGGCGTGACTCTCTTCAGCGGAAAGGACCAGAAACTCAACTTCACACTCGTGGCCAAGGAGATGAATATCAACACGGGTGACCTCTATTTCGTGCCTACAAACCAAACGGACAGCACTGTGACACTGACCGCCGAGGCCGGACAGGGCAAGTCGCTTATCCTGACATACCGGCTGGGCAGCGACTACATGCTCCACATGAGCCTGCGGGCGGTGGGCATGGCTGGCCTCTTCGACCCCAACGCATCTACACTGGGTGTCGACTGGCACGAGAAGGTGAAAGAGCAGGAACGTGGCTTCACGTTTGAAAACCGCTATGCGCGTCTCGACTGGAAAGAGAGTGACGGAGGTACCGACTATATCAGCGAAGCCAAGACCAAGAAGGAAACCACTGAGGAAGACATCGACTGGATCGCCTTCAAAAACCAGTTCTTCTCTGCTGTCATGATTTCGAAGGACAACTTCCAGAAGGGCGGACAGCTGGAGAGCACGCTCTTCGACAAGAAGGATCAGGAAAACTGGCCCGTACGCTACCTCAAGGACCTCACCGCCCAGGTGCGCACAAGCTTTGACCCGACTGGCGCCAAGGCCTCGGAGTTTGAGTTCTACTATGGCCCTAACGATTTCTACATCCTGCGACAGGTGGAGAAGCAGAGCACCTTCGGCAAAGAACTTGATATGCAGAGGATTGTATATCTTGGGTGGCCGCTCTTCCGTTACATCAACCGATGGTTCACGTTGCCCGTGTTCACCTGGCTGAGCGACTGGGGACTGCCGATGGGTGTGGTGCTCATCCTCATCACCATCCTGCTGAAGCTCATCACTTTCCCCATGGTGAAGAAGAGTTACATGAGCTCGGCCAAGATGCGTGTGCTCAAACCAAAACTCGACGAAGCTACCAAGCAGTTCAACAAGCCCGAGGACCAGATGCAGAAACAACAGGCGATGATGGCCGAATACTCCAAGTACGGTGTCAGCCCCCTGTCAGGATGCCTGCCCATGCTTATCCAAATGCCTATCTGGGTGGCCATGTTCAACTTTGTGCCTAACGCTATACAGTTCCGCGGAGAGAACTTCCTCTGGATGAGTGACCTGTCGACCTATGACCCGATTTTCGAGTGGAGCACCAATATCATGCTCATCGGCGACCACCTCAGTCTGACCTGCGTGCTCTACACCGTTGCCATGGTGCTCTACACCTGGATTACCATGCAGATGCAGAAGGACCAGATGGTTGGGCAGCAGGCCGAACAGATGAAGGTCATGCAGTGGATGATGTTCCTTATGCCACTGATGTTCTTCTTCATCTTCAACGACTACTCGTCGGGTCTGAATTTCTACTACTTTGTCACACTGATTCTCTCTGCCGGCATCATGTTTGTGCTTCGCCACACCACCGACGACGCCAAGCTGCTGGCTATTTTGGAAGCCCGCTACAAAGAGAACTCCAGCAATCCGCAGAAGATGAAGGGAATGGCAGCCCGTCTGCAGGCATTGCAGCAGATGCAACAACAGCAAATGCAGCAAATGCAGCAACAACAGTCGGCAAACAATCATCGCAAACGATAAAACAAAACTCGGCGGCAGGGTGGCTTCGTCGGTCAGACGAAGCTGCTCTGCCGCTATAAGCTAATAGACTATGAACAAAGCTATTGCCTTGGCGCTCGGAGCCATGCTCTCGTGCGCACATGTGACCGAAGCCCAAAACATGATCCAGAAAAACAATATTCAGTTAACTTCTGACCTGATGACTCCCGAAGCCCTCTGGGCTATGGGACGACTGGGCGGCGCCACTCCCTCACCTGATGGGAAACAGGTAGCTTACCAGGTATCCTACTATAGTGTCAAAGAGAACAAGAGTCACACCATGCTCTATGTGCAGCCGGTGAAGACGGGCAAGACCATTGCCCAGCCTACCAGCCTGACCAAGGATGCCGTGAGCGAAAGCGACCCCGCCTGGATCGAGAATGGCTCTAAAATTGCTTTTCTCCGCGACGGACAACTGTGGAAAATGAACCCTGACGGCTCTGACCGCATCAAACTGACCAACTCTTCCATCGACATCGAGGGGTTCAGCTTCTCGCCCGACGGGTCAAAAGTCATTCTTATCAAGAGCATCCCCTACCACGGCTCGATACAAAAGAACCCCGAGGATCTGCCCAAAGCCACGGGCCGACTGGTTACTGACCTCAACTATCGTCACTGGGACCACTACGTCGAAAACATTGCCCACCCCTATGTAGCCACCGTCAACGGCAACAAGGTCAGCGAAGGTGAGGACATCCTTAAGGGCGAGCCGTATGAGTGCCCGATGGCACCCTTTGGTGGAATCGAACAGTTGGCATGGAGCCGCGACTCACGGCAGATTGCCTACACGTGCCGTAAGAAAGAGGGAGTGGCCTATGCCATATCCACCGACTCTGACATCTATCTATATGATGTGACGGCCAAGACGACCCGCAACCTCTGCAAGCCCGAGGGCTACACGGAGCCGGCCATCGACCCCTCCAAAAGCATGCGCAACCAGCAAGTGAACCATCAGGAAGGCGACATGCAGGTGGGTTACGACCAGAACCCGCAGTTCTCACCCGACGGCAAATATCTGGCTTGGCAGAGTATGGAGCACAACGGCTACGAGAGTGACCAGAACCGGCTCTGCCTTTATGAGTTGGCAACGGGCAAAAAGACATACCTCTGCGACAGCAAGAACATGGAGACCAATGTCGACGGATTCTGCTGGGCACCCGACTCCAAGAGCCTTTATCTGACGGCATGTTGGCATGCCACGGTGCGCATCTACCAAGTGAACTTGGAGCGCGAGACCAAACAGTTGACCGATGACAGCTGGAACGACTTCGGGTCGATAGCCATGCTCAACGGAAAGCAGTTGCTCGCCACACGCCACTCCATGCTTCATCCCGATGAGCTCTATGTGGTAACACCGGCCAAAAAGGAGAAGAAGGCTACTGTAGAGGCTATCACCGACGAGAACGGACACATTTTCAGCCAGTTGGCTCTACCCACCTTGCAGCAACGCTGGGTGAAGACCACCGACGGCAAGCAGGAGCTGGTGTGGATCATTCTCCCACCCCACTTCGATGCCACTAAAAAATACCCTACCCTATTATATTGTGAGGGAGGACCGCAGAGCCCTGTATCGCAGTTCTGGTCTTATCGGTGGAACTTCAGCATCATGGCTTCGCATGGCTATGTCATTGTAGCGCCCAACCGCCGCGGTCTGCCCGGATTTGGCAACGAGTGGAATGAGGCTGTAAGCCGCGACTGGACAGGACAGTGCATGCGCGACTACCTCTCGGCCATCGACGATGCTACGGCCAATCTGCCGTTTGTCGACCGCGACCGTCTGGGTGCCGTCGGTGCCAGCTTCGGCGGTTTCTCGGTCTATTATCTTGCTGGTCATCACGACAAGCGCTTCAAGTGTTTCATCTCACATGACGGAGCCTTCAACCTTGAGTCGATGTACACCGACACCGAGGAGGCCTGGTTCAGCAACTGGGAGTATGACGATGCTTACTGGAACAAGGACCAGACCGACGCTGCCCGTCGCACCTACGAGAACAGCCCCCACCGCTTCGTCGACAAGTGGGACACGCCTATCCTCTGCATCCATGGCGAAAAGGACTATCGCATCAACGCCAACCAGGGCTTCGGAGCATTCAATGCCGCACGGATGAAAGGAATTCCCGCAGAACTCCTCATCTTCCCCGACGAGAACCACTGGGTGCTGAAACCACAAAACGGAATACTCTGGCAACGCACGTTCTTCAACTGGCTCGACAAATGGCTTAAGAAATAACACAAACACAATACACTTACATGGTAGAAAAGATTCAAACAATTCTGAGTGACAGCAAGAGCGCACGATGGACAGCTCTCTTCATTGTGGCCTTCACAATGATGATGGGCTATTTCATCACCGACGTCATGTCGCCTCTTGAGGTGTTGCTCACCAAGCCTGTCTCTGAAGGCGGACTGGGCTGGTCGTATGACGATTATGGCTTTTTCTCGGGCAGCTACGGTCTCATCAACGTATTCCTGCTCATGCTCTTCTTTGGCGGAATCATCCTTGACAAGATGGGTATCCGTTTCACAGGCGTGCTGGCTTGCGCTTTGATGGTCATCGGCGTGTGCATCAAGTACTTCGGCGTAAGCCATGATTTCGGTGGTTCAAGCGTCTATCTGAACATCATCGTCTTCAAAGGTAACCTGCCCATGTCGGCCGCAGTGGCCTCCCTAGGCTTCTCCATTTTTGGCGTTGGGTGCGAAATTTGCGGCATCACCGTTTCAAAGATTATCACCAAATGGTTCACCGGTCATGAACTGGCCTCGGCCTTGGGCATACAGGTGGCACTGGCCCGTCTGGGCACCGCTGCTGCCATGATGGGTGCACTTCCCATTGCGAAGGCCTTCGGAGGCAAGGTGAGTGCTCCTATTCTGTTGGGAGCCGTACTGCTTGTCATCGGCTTCCTGGCCTTTATGGTATATGTCGTGATGGACAAGAAACTCGACCGCACAGTGGAAGAGGCGAAAGGCGTACAGGCAAAGACGGCTGAAGCGCAGGCTGAAGCAGAAGACGAGAAATTCCATTTCCATGACCTGAAACTCATCTTTTCCAACCCCGGCTTCTGGTGCATCTGCTTGCTCTGCCTGTTGTTCTACAGTGGAGTGTTCCCATTCCTGAAATTCGCTACCAAACTGATGATAGCCAATTATGGCGTTCCCGAGAACCTTGCAGGCATCATCCCCGGTCTCATACCATTTGGGACCATACTGCTGACACCTCTGTTCGGTTCGCTATACGACAAAATCGGCAAGGGCGCCACACTGATGCTCATCGGCTCGACCATGCTTGCCATCATTCACTTTATCTTTGCCATCCATATCCTGCCTTACGGTTGGTTTGCGGTAATCATCATGATTCTTCTTGGAGTGTCTTTCTCGCTCGTACCCTCAGCCATGTGGCCGAGCGTACCTAAGATTATCCCGATGAAATTACTGGGTTCGGCCTATGCCATCATATTCTACATACAGAACATTGGTCTGAGCCTCGTGCCGATGCTCATCGGCAAACTCAATGGCACTGATCCATCATACAAGACAAGCATGAGCGTGTTCTGCTCGTTCGGTGTGGCAGCAGTGGTTCTCAACCTGATCCTTCTGTTCATCGACAAGAAAAAGCATTATGGCCTTCAGGAGCCCAACATACAGTAGGATTTAGAGGGTGGCAGATTGCCAATCATATAATCCCCGTTTCTTCAAACCGAAGAAACGGGGATTATGATTTACTGACGGTTCTATGGTTATATCGCGCCTAATCCGGCTGCACACAACATAGTAAACGTTCCACTATGCTTACTTCTGTGAACTGTGCTTACCCAAGGCACCATAGACCACCTTGGCCACAAGCGGCTTGCTCGCCTCCTCAGTCAGGCCATGTCCCAGACGGCCATAAATGAAAGGCACCTCAAGTCCCTTAATACAATAGTGTGTAATATCAGCCACCAGATCCACATTGTCAATGTCAAACTCGCCATCAGCCTTTCCCTCGGCATAAACCTTACGGAACAACTCAATTTCGTCTTCGTCGAAATTCTTCCGCACCTTCTCTACTGTCCAAATGTTACGGAAAAATTCAGCACGCAAGTTGCCATTTCGCACTACCGTCTCACGGATCATGCTGAGATGGGTGTAAATGAGCTCTATTATTTTGTCTTGCGGGCGAGTTTTCATAGCTGCTACCTCATCCAACTTGTCGCTCAGGCGCTCCAGCTCCGACTCGATAACCGCATAGTAAACGTCTTCTTTACGATTAAAATAGGTATAGAGCGTGCGCCGTCCCTTGCCAGAGGCGTTAGCTATATCATTCATCGTCGTTGCAGCCACTCCGTTCTTGGCAAACAATTGGCGGGCTACATCTACAAGTTTTTGCCTAGTCTTAGAGATTGACATAAATTCCCTCCACGATTAAAATTGCACATTCGTTTTATGTGTGCAAAATTAATTAGATTATCGCATATAAACAAAAGAAAAGTTTTAAAATGTCTAAAAATCTACATTCCTGAAAAAATAATCGCCAAAACATTTGGAGAATAGCAAGAATAGTAGTACCTTTGCACTCGCAAAACAAAACGAGGAACATTAATCCTCATGGTAACATCGCGGAGTGGAGCAGTTGGTAGCTCGCCAGGCTCATAACCTGGAGGTCG
>CAVDNW010000031.1:0-32290 GCA_963610435.1 Oscillospiraceae bacterium
TATTTGATAACGTAATGACATTTTTCAAAGGAGAACGTTATCCCGAACTGGGGTAAAAAATGTGCGGAATTTAGTAGGGTTTTACACGCCTAGCCCTACTAAATTGCTATCTTTTTAATCCGGATTTGAGCACCCCACCTTTCAGGGCTCGTAGAAAACATGCCAATAATTCTACTCGGCTAATCTTATCGAAAGAAAGTTTACAAGCGTCCTTCTCTTTTGCGCCTTTTTCCCTGCTAACGCTTAGTTTGTTTCGTATACGCTCTAAATTTCAAGTTTATGCAAATATCTGTAAACCAACAATATACAAACATCATCTTGTCATCTCTCACTTTTGTTCGCTCATCTGACTTACGATAGACATTCTATCGCACCTTGATAGATGTCCTTTCGAGACTGCATCAGCGTTCTTTTGAGGTTCGAAACGACCTTCCTCGCAGTACGATAGGTATCCTATCTGGAATTCAAATGACTGTCTCAGTATCTGCATCCGTGTTTGGCTCTATCTTTTTTGCCGATTTCTTGTTCTCACAACTTCCAGAATGCAATGCCGGGACGATGAACTTTTTTCAGAAATATCCGTACATTTACTCATGTTTCACACGAATGGTTTATGCATAAGTGAGCCCAGATTTCGGGTTTTGACAAAGGTTAAGCGACGGCGAAAAAAGTTATTGGCGTCAGGCATTACGTCTCGTAGAGGGAGAAGACGTAAAACACGGAGTGGAGCAGTTGGCAGGCCACCACATAGAGCAGCACCAAAGGGCCGAGCATCCTGCTGGCAGAGCACACGCCCCGACAGACTTCGGAGAGCGAGTGGTAGGTGCCGGAAAGAAGACCGTAGAACACCGACACCGTGACGCATACAAAGGCCACCGTGGGTATCAGTGCCACTGAGAAGCTGCTGGGAAACAGATGGCCCGTGACGCTCAGAAGGATGGCATGGGGCGGCAGGGTCATGACGGCCACCGCTCCCGCCTCAACCAGCAGGAGTGCCAGTGTGGAGCGCGCGGCAAAGCGCTGCAGCGGAGTGAGTGACCGGGAACGGAGAGAAAGGTATCGGGCAACACACCCCAACACCCCACTCGACCGCAGACTGCCCGCTGCCAGCACCGCGAGCACCAGCCACACCAACACAGGCGAGGCCTCATGGCCCACAAAACTGCCGAAGAACCAGCGGATGCCCTGCGACGAGAGCAGCGATCGCACCATGCTGTCGGGGAAGGCCGCTGACCAGAGCCACGACAGCAGCACCAGTGCCACCTGTGCCACAACGGCAGCGAACGTGATGCGGCCGATGACCTTCTCGGTGTCAATCCTCATCGGGATGCAGGTTGTCGACGTTGATGATGCGCAGCTCCAGGGCGCGCACCACCAGTCGGGTGGCGTTGACCCCCATACCGCCGTTGCCCTCGGGGAAGAACTTCTGCACCAGTTCGTTCTGCCGCTTCTCCAGACTCTTCACCCCGAAGGGCATGCCGCGCAAACTGGCAATCTGCTCCTTGGTGTAGCCCAGGGCCAGGTGACGGAGGAAGCGCTCATCATACTCGTCGATCTCATAGTTGACAAGGGCTTCCTGGCGCAGCAGCTCGTTGTCGACACTGCGCTTGAACCGCTCGACGATTTTTTCCAGGATGGGCTGGTTGAAGACCAGCCGCTTGCCGTCCATCACGCTGGCCACGTCACTGCGTGTCAGCAGTTCGCCGGTCTTGAGGATAATGCCGTCGCACCCCGCATCGAGCACATCCACCCACAATTTCTCGTTGAGGATCTCGCCCGTGAAGATCAGCACCTTCACCTCGGGGTGATCCTCCTTGGTCTGCCTGCACAGTTCGACGCCTACGGTGGTGGAGCCGCCAAGCCCCAGGTCGAGCAGCACGAGGTCGGGCAGCTGCTGCTTCATGAGCTTGCGGAAGGCGGCCTCGCTGTCGGCCGTGCCGATGATGTGGGCCTCCGGGATATCGTTACGTATGATGCCCTCAGTACCCTTGAGCTCGAGGGGTACGTCTTCGACGATAATGATGTTAAAGTCTTTCATATGCGTTGTTGTCATTGTTTTCTGTTTGTTCGACCCACTTGGCACACATGGCCGGCATGACGATGCGCACGGTCGCCACTCCGTCTACCAGCTCTGCGGCGATGCCGCAAGCGCGCAGGTTGGTGGCTTCGCCCATCTCGCGGGTTATCTGCCGGCAGAGCAGGAAGTCGAGGTTGACCGTGCCGGGCGTGAAGAGGTCGTGACACTGCTGTTCCTTCAGCTGCAGCACGGTCATGACGACAGTCGCCTCGGCGTAGCGTGCGTCGCGTGCCGTCAGCGACATGGGCGGCTTCACGTTCCCGTTGAGCTTGCGCAGCAGGTCGAAGAGATAGGCAGTGAGATCACGGTCGGGACGCACGGGGCTGATCTGCTTCATGGCCTGGAGCGAAAGGATGGCATAGAGCGCCTGGTAATAGTCAGTCAGCTCGGCGATGCTCTGCAGGTTGTCGTCGCTGCCGTCGATGAGCTGGCGGATGCGCGAAGGATAGTACATCGTCTCGTGTTTCAGCGTTGACAGGCAATTGTCGAGCACACTGTTGGACACGTGCAGCTTGGCCGTTTCCATCTTGAGACAGCGCAGCTCGTCGCCAGCCAGCTCGATGGTGGCCTGCTGCGACGACGTGCGGTCGATGGAGACCCGGAGTGCCTCGCGTATTTTGTCTACAATCTCGGTCAGGTTCTTCTTGTGGGCATCGGTCAGGTCAAACTGGCTGAAATCGCCCAGCGTCTCGATGCCTTGCAGTTTCCGGTCGTCGGGGATGTCCTCAAGCAGCAGACGGTTGATCCGATTGACGCGGTCGATACAGAAACGATAGTTGAGCAAATGGCGATAATACAGGTAATAGTAGGCCGGGAAGATGACGATAAGCAGCAACACCAGCAGGATGATGGCCACCACCTTGTTGCTCTCGCTGCGGAGCATCGTGCGTACATAGCTGGGCAGACTGCTGTCGGTGGATGCCTCGCGGAACAGGCGGGTATAGATCTCATTGTAGCGGCGGTAGAGGTCCCACCGGTGGAGGGCCAGGGCGGCCACGGCAGCCTCGTTGCTGACATCGAGTATCACCGACGTGTCGTTGGGCGACACATACTTCCAGCAACTGTCGGCATACGTCAGGGTATGCTCATAATGGCCGTTGATATTGCAGAAATAGGCGCTGTCGGCATATCTCACAGCCTGGGCATGCGCATCGGCAGGACGGGCCTGTGCCGATGACGTGCCTCCCAAGACACCGGCCGTCAGCACCATCAGCGAGGCCAACAGGCGCGCAATGCCCTTGGGCAGGCGGAAAAAGAACCGTGAGCCCTTCCCGGGCTCGCTCTCCACACGGATTTCGCACACCTGGAAGATGCGGCTGATCTTGCGGTATTTCTCGATAATGCCGTAACAGTTCTTGAGTCCGAAGCCATGACCGCCGGTGTAGGTACGGTCAAAGACGTGGGCGCACTGCGCTTCGGTCATGCCCTGTCCGGTGTCGGCAACGCTCACCTCCACATACGCCTCGCTCTGCTCCGCCGAGATGGTCACACGACCGCCTGCCGGCGTGAACTTGCGCGCGTTGTCGGCAATGGTGTTAATCATGAAGAGGGTCAGCGTCCGGTCGGCCTTCACCACCGCCCCGGTAGGTTCCACCTCCAGGGCGATGCCCTTCAGACGGAACGCCGTCTGACTACGCCTCGCCAGGTCGAACAACGGCTGGAGCGGGAAGCTCTCGATGCTCAGACGGATGTCGCCGCTGCGCATCTGTATCCACTGCGTCAGCACATTGTTGTAGTCGTTGATGGTGTCGGTGAGCTCGGTGATGTATTCATAGCGTTGCTGGCGCACAGCATCGGTGTCGGTGTGTGCCAGCAGCCTGCGAACCTCGTTGGCCATGCGGTCGATGAAGGGCATGACGCTGTTCACCAGCTGTATCTTGGCACGCTGCTCCAGGTTGCGGCGCCTGTTCTGCGAGAGGTGCCGACGTTCCACCTCCATCTGTTCCTGCAGCTCCTCGAAATTTTCCTCCACCTCAGCGTTGTGCTTCTCGTTGCGTTTCTGCCATTGGCGCAGAGGCGACAGAAGGGTGTCGAGCGAAAAGCGCGCGTCGCTGCGGCGCCGCATCCTGTCGAACGCAAACAGAAGGACGACAACCACCAATATCATGAGCATCACTGCGCCAAGCATCACGTTGAGCTGGCGCGAGGAGCTGCGGAGCTGGTCGGCGCGGGCCTCCAGCTGGCGGTCCTGGCGCGTCTGTTCCTGCAGGTCAAGGTAGATGTTGCGGTTGCGGTCGCTGTTCACCTTGTCGTCGACGGCCGAATAGACCAGGCACAACTGTTCACAGATGGAGGCCACCAGGTCGGGCGCCTGGTTGATTGCCTTGTTCTGTTGCAACGCGCGGGTCAGGCAGATGAGCGCCGACCGATAGTCGCGTATCTGCCAATAGCACTCGGCCAGGGTGCGGTTGGCACCGGCCATCTGATAGACATCTCCGTAACGGGTGAACAGGTCGAGTGCTCTTTGTGCCAGATAGCCCGCAAGCAAGGAGTCGGGCATGGAGTCGACGTTGACATACTGCACAAGATGGAAATTGGCCTCTATCAGTGCACGCCGCTGGGCCGACAGCTGCAAGTGTTCGCTCAGACCTTGCAGGGCCTGGGCTTCCCAGTATGGATAGTTACCCTGTAGGGAAGCCACGTAGCAGCGCAGGAGGTATTCGAACTCTTCCTGGGCCGTGGCTTCCTTCGACTTTCCCTTGACGATGCCTCCCGACCCGATGTTGTACCAATAGCATAACATCTGGGCTGTATCCTGTCGGATACTGCCGTCGGGGTCGATTTGGTCAATGGCATCGGCCGACTGGCCGACAAGACCCACATAATAGAAGTAAGTGGAAGCTACAATATGAAATTCGGAGACGGCATAGGCCATGCGCCGCTTCTGGTGTGCTGACAGTCGGGTGCCTTCCTCGCGGATGCGGCGCAACCTGCGGGCGGCACTCTCGCGATAATCATAAAAGTCCTTATTACGGCTCTCACGCTGGCAGAGGCGCATCAGTTGTACGTCGGCTACGAGCAGCTCAATCTGGTTGTCGGTATTGTCCTGCACCTCATTGAGTTGGCGCAAGGCCTGGCGATACTGCATCTTGGCCAGGCTGACGAATGCCAGATTGTTGAGTGCCTCGGCATGACCGTCGTCATAACTCGACGAAAGGTCAAGGGCGCGCTGCGCATAAACTTGTGTGGAGTCGAGGTTACGATAGTGCCAGGCATACGACATCTCGTTCAGCTTGTCGACCGCGGTCTCGTTGCCGTCGCCACAAGCTGAAAGAAGACTGGCCAGGACAATGGCCGTGTATGCCCAAAAAAGCTTTCTGCACATCGTATCAAAAAGACAAAACCGGGGAAAGGCTATTGCGGAGCCGTCCCCGGTTTCTATGGTCAGAACAGCATGCAGAACACCTCACCGGAGCTTCCTGCATGCCGTTTTCTTCCGCCTTGCAAGCCAGTGTCTGCCCGGGACAAGCCCGAAGCCGACACCGCTCAAAAACCGGGTGAACTTAGGCGCGGGCCTCCTTGATGTAACCCAGGGCCTCCACACACTTGTCAGTGACGGCCTGCCAGTTGCCGGCGGCTACCACATCCTTCGGGAACAGCTTGGACCCCATGCCCACACAGAGCACGCCGGCCTTGATCCACTCCGTGAGGTTCTCCTTGTCGGGACTGACGGCGCCAGTCACCATGATGTTGGACCAGCGGAGCGGAGCCAGCACATTCTTCACAAACGAGGGGCCACCCACATTGCCGGCAGGGAACACCTTGGTGACGTCGCAGCCGGCAGCCTGGGCATTGTTGACCTCAGTCACACTGCCGCAGCCGGGCGAATAGGGCACCAGACGGCGGTTGCACACGGGAGCTATCTCGGGAACAAAGTTGGGACCCACAATGAAATTGGCACCCAACTGGAGATAGAGCGCAGCGGTGGGAGCATCAATCACCGTGCCTGCACCGAGTATCAGCTCGGGGCACTCGGTGTCGGCCCACTTCACCAGCTCACCGAAAATCTCGTGGGCGAAATCGCCACGGTTGGTAAACTCGAACACGCGAACGCCTCCCTCATAGCAAGCCTTGATGACATGCTTGCAGATTTCAACGTCCTTATTGTAGAAAACAGGCACCATTCCCGTCTCTCTCATGGCGGTGATGACCTGAACCTTGTTAAACTTTGCCATTGTCTTATCTGTCGTTTTCTAATGTTTTACATCTGTATGCAACAATCGTCGCGCGCTTATCGCTGCACGCGGCCGTTGGCATTGCCACCTGCCAGGCTCAGCACCTCGGCTTCGCTCACCAGATTGAAGTCGCCGGGGATGGTGTGCTTCAGTGCCGAAGCAGCCACGGCAAACTCCAGCGCCTGGGCCTGGTCGCCCTCATACTTCAGCATGCCATGAATCAATCCGCCCGAGAAGCTGTCGCCACCGCCCACGCGGTCGATAATCGGGTTGATGTCATAGTGCTTGCTCTCATAGAAGTTCTGGCCGTCATAGGTCAGCGCCTTCCAGCCATTGTGGGTAGCCGAGTGGCTCTCGCGCAGCGTGGAGACCACATACTTGAAGCCGAACTCCTTCTGCATCTGCTCGAAAATCTTGTGGTATCCGCTGGCGTCGGTCTTGCCACCCTCCACATCGGCGTCGGGTTTGAAGCCCAGGCAGAGCTGTGCGTCTTCCTCATTGCCGATGCACACGTCCACATATTTCATCAAGGGGCGCATCACAGAGATGGCCTTCTCGGAGCTCCACAGCTTCTTGCGGAAGTTCAAGTCGACAGAAACGGTGACGCCATGACGCTTGGCAGCCTCACAGGCGAGACGCGTCAGCTCGGCCGCCTTGTCTGATACGGCAGGAGTGATGCCGCTCCAGTGGAACCACTGGGCACCTTCCATGATGGCATCGAAGTCGAAATCCGAAGGGTCGGCCTCGGCGATGGAACTGTGGGCACGGTCGTATATGACCTTCGAGGGGCGCATGGACGCACCCGTCTCGGCGTAGTAAAGGCCCACGCGGTCACCGCCGCGAGCTATGAAGCGTGTGTCAACACCATAACGGCGCAGGGCATTGACGGCAATCTGGCCTATCTCATGAGCCGGCAACTTGCTGACAAAGTATGCCTCATGTCCATAGTTGGCAAGGCTCACGGCCACGTTTGCCTCTCCGCCACCGGGAATGATGCGGAAATGGTCGGTCTGGATGAAACGGTCGTTGCCCTCGGGAGACAAGCGCAACATGATTTCGCCTAACGTTACGATTTTTGCCATTGTTGATGTGTTTTTATAATTGTTGTTTTGATGTTATACAAAGAGCGGAGCGGCATTCATCCTTTCCACGGCCCGGGATGCGCGTGCATCGCACAAGCCTTGGGCAAGGAAGTGGAAGCCTTTTCACCACGCAAAAATAGCTATATTTTTCCAATTCATGAAATATTTTTCCCAAAAACAACCTTTTTGCTTAAATATCCTCGCTGTGCGTTCGCACAATCCAAGTTTTATTCCTACATTTGCAGTAGAATAACAAGGTATGTAATGACAGAGAAAATAAGAATAAAAGACATCGCATTAAGGGCTGGCGTGTCCGTGGGAACAGTGGACAGAGTACTTCACAAACGGCCCAACGTGTCGGAGCCGGCACGCAAGAAGGTGGAAGAAGCACTCAAGGAGATGAATTACCAGCCCAACATGTACGCCTCAGCACTGGCCTACAACAAGTCGTACACCTTCTACGCGCTCATCCCCAAGCACGAGCAGGTGGCCTACTGGGAGGAAATCGAAGAAGGCATAGAGATGGCCGTCGAGACCCGCCGCGACTTCCACATCGAGACACACGTCAAGTATTACAAGCGGTTTGACGAGAACTCTTTTACCCAGACGGCGCAGGAATGTCTGGAAGCCAAGCCCGACGGACTGGTCATCGTGCCCTCCGACCTTGATGTCACACGTGCCTTCACCGACACGCTGCACGAGAAAGGCATTCCCTTTGTGATGCTCGACTCCTACATGCCCGACCTCAAGCCCCTGGCATTCTACGGGCAGGACTCTTTCTCCAGCGGTTACTTCGCAGCGCGCATGCTCATGCTCATCGCCAACAAAGAGAAGGAGATCATCCTGATGAAGCTCACCAAGAACGGCCGTGTGGTCAGCAAACAGCAGGACAACCGCGAGGTCGGCTTCCGCCATTACATGCACGACCACTTCCCCGACATACAGATTATCGACTTGGAACTGCCTATCGGCGCAACGCACGCACAGTTTGACAAGCTGCTGGAGGAGTGTTTCCAGGAACACCCGCACGTACACCACTGCATCACACTGGGGTCACGCGCATACCTTATGGGCGAGTTCCTGCTGCGCACCAACCGCCGCGACGTGCAGATCATGGGCTACGACATGGTCAACAAGAATGCCGAATGCCTGCGCATGGGCAGCATCTCGTTCCTCATCGCACAGCACGCCTACCAGCAGGGATACAGCTGCATCGACGCCTTGTTCCGCGCCATCGTGCTGAAGATAAAGGTAGAGCCCGTCAACTACATGCCCATCGAACTTCTGACAAAAGAGAACGTGGCCTTCTACCGACGCATGCAGCTCTGACTAGAGACCACACTGCCATGACGGCAGCAACGCACAAGCAACTTCAAGCCACAAAGACATGAGCCAAACGTCATTCATCAAGATCAACGCCAAAGACACGGTAGTGGTATGTCTCAGGCCTTACCGCAAAGGAGAAATCATCTCCGTGGACGGCAAAGAGACAACCATCCTGCAAGACACGCCGGCCGGCCACAAAATCCTCACCGTAGACACGCCCCAAGGAAAAGACGTCATCAAGTACGGCTACCCCATCGGCCATGCCGCAACAGACCTCCGCGCCGGGCAATGGGTCAACGAAAACAACCTGAAGACCAACCTCAGCGGAACACTCTCCTACACCTACCAGCCCATCGACACAAAGCTCGACACACCGCACGACGGCAGCATACCCAAAACATTCCTGGGCTACCGACGGGCCAACGGCGAGGTAGGCGTGAGAAACGAAGTGTGGATTGTGCCGACGGTGGGCTGCGTGAACGGCACCGCCGAACGGCTCGCAAAACTTCTGGAAGCGGAGACCCACATGGAGGGTATTGACGCCATCCACGCCTGGCACCACAACTACGGCTGTTCACAGCTCGGCGGTGACCACGAGAACACCCGCAAGGTGCTGCGCGACATCTGTCTCCACCCTAACGCCGGGGCCGTGCTGGTGGTGTCGCTGGGATGCGAGAACAACCAGCCCGACGCCTTCATGGAGATGCTGGGCGACTATGACCACGACCGCATCAAGCTCCTGGTGACGCAAAAGGTGGACGGCGACGAACTGGAAGAGGGCATGCGGCTGCTGCGCAAACTGTATGCGGCGGCACGGCAGGACCGCCGCGAAGAGGTGCCGCTCAGCACACTGCGTGTAGGGCTGAAATGTGGGGGAAGCGACGGTTTCAGCGGCATCACGGCCAATCCGCTGGTCGGCGAATTCTCCGACCTCCTGGTGGCGGAAGGCGGCACAACGATCCTGACCGAGGTGCCCGAAATGTTTGGTGCCGAAACCATACTCATGAACCGCTGCAAGACACCGCAGCTCTTCGAACAGACGGTGAGCCTCATCAACGACTTCAAGCAATACTTCCTCTCCCACGGCGAACCGGTAGGCGAGAACCCGTCGCCCGGCAACAAGGCCGGCGGCATCTCCACACTCGAAGACAAGGCGTTGGGCTGCACACAGAAGAGCGGGCGCGCTGCAGTGAGCGGAGTGCTAGCCTATGGCGACAGGCTACGCGAGAACGGACTCAACCTGCTGTCGGCCCCGGGCAACGACCTTGTGGCGGCCACTGCCCTGGCATCCGCCGGCTGTCAGTTGGTGCTCTTCACCACCGGGCGCGGCACTCCCTTCGGCACGTTTGTGCCCACGATGAAGATTGCCACCAACAGCCAGCTTGCCGCACGCAAGGCCAACTGGATTGATTTCGATGCCGGAGCCTTGCTTGAAGGAACGCCTATGCGGAGCCTGGTCACACAGTTCACTCAGCAGATTGTGGCCATCGCAAGCGGACAGCCTACCCGTAACGAGCAAAACGGATACAGCGAGATTGCCATCTTCAAGAATGGCGTGACACTATAATATATATAAGGTGGGGATAAAGAATAATACCAAGATGAAAACAAAAGGATTGTGGGCTCTGTCGCCATTGTTTCTTTTTATCATACTATACCTGACACTGAGCATCATCGCAGGCGACTTCTACAAGGTGCCTATGACCGTGGTATTCCTCATCTCAAGCATCTACGCGATAGCTGTCTCGGGCGGTTTTCCGCTCAAGAAGCGCATCGACATCTTCAGCCGGGGAGCCAGTTCAAGCAGTCTGCTGCTCATGTTGTGGATCTATGTGCTGGCCGGAGCTTTCGCTGCATCGGCCAAAGAAATGGGGGCCATCGACTCGACGGTCAATCTCGCACTGGATGTGCTGCCTGCCAGTATGCTGCTTCCCGGTCTCTTCGTGGCCGCATGCTTCATCTCCATCTCCATCGGCACAAGCGTTGGAACGGTCGTCGCACTGGTGCCCATCGCCGCAGGCATCGCCAGCAGCACGGGGCAGAGTGCACCGCTGCTGACGGCCGTCATCGTGGGCGGTGCCTACTTTGGCGACAATCTCTCGTTCATCTCCGACACAACCGTCGTGGCCACACAGACACAGGGATGCAAAATGAGCGACAAGTTCCGTGTCAATGCACTCATCGTGGGTCCGGCAGCTGTAATCATTCTGGCCGTCTACGCATTCATGGGCATCGACATGCAAGCCCCGGCTCACCTCCCGGCCACCGACTATGTGAAGGTATTGCCTTACCTGGCGGTGCTCATCGCCGCCATCTGCGGCATGAACGTCATGGCCGTACTGGTCTTGGGCATAATCCTTTGCGGTGTCATCGGCATAGCGAAAGGATCCTACGGCTTCTTCGACTGGCTGGCAGCCATGGGTCAAGGCATCACGGGCATGGGCGAGCTCATCATCATCGCCATGATGGCGGGAGGCATGCTGGAGGTTATCCGGGAGAACGGCGGCATCGACTTCATCATCAACGCGCTCACCAAACATGTTCACGGCAAGCGCGGCGCCGAACTGTCGATAGGTGCCCTGGTCAGCCTCGTGAACATCTGCACGGCCAACAACACCGTGGCCATCCTCACCGTGGGCAGTATAGCCAAGCGCATCGGCGACCGCTATGGTGTCGACAACCGCAAGGCCGCCAGCATACTCGACACATTCTCATGTACCGTGCAGGGACTCATCCCCTATGGCGTGCAGATGCTGCTGGCCGCCGGCCTGGCACACATCAACCCCATGCAGATCCTGCCTTACCTCTATTACCCCATGGCCATAGGCGTGGCGGCACTGATGTCCATCCTGTTCAGATATCCGAAAAGATACAGTTGATGAAAGGAGAAATGAGTTCATGAATGTCATCACACGCAATTTCTTCCGTCTCCTACGGTCGGGAGCCCTCAACGAATACGAGCCTCTCGAGCCGATGTCGGCCTTCAAATGGCGCCGCCTTGACCAGATGGTGCACGCGCAGCATGTGGAGTCGCCAGCACTCAAGGGCGTGAGGAACCACCAGTTTGACGAGATGATGAATATACCCGACGAACTGGCCAACCAGGACATACCCGAACACAAAACTCAGGTGGAGCCAAGGCTGAGCAACCCACTGCTCAACTATCGGCTGGGGAAGATAGAGACCAACGAACGTCATGCCATCGACACCAACGTCGATGCGCTCAACGTGCTGAAAATCATCGTCTCCAACGTGTCGTCAATGCTCAACCACGGCTCCATGCTGAGCGGCATCATCGACCTGGGCAGTTACCTTCGCAACAAGGGTGACCGCGTGGATTTCGTGAAACTCGACACGTGGCTGGGCAAGCTGCAACTGCGACGCATGGCACAGCTGCAGGGCTCGATGCTCATGACCGTGTTCAATTTCGAGCAAGATGAATTGCCCTTCGTCCGACACGTGGAGAGCTCAGCCTACAAGCTGGTGCTGCGGTCGGTAACCCACACTGCCAGCGACACAGCCGAAGAGTGGCACTTCCGGCAGCTCAGCTCGGGCTTTGTGCAAAACAACTCGTCGTTGCTGCGCCGCAACCTGCGGCGCAGTCTGCGGTACATCACCTACGCACCTCTGGAAACGGTGAGCAATTTCTTCCACAACTTTGTGCGTTCCCTGCAAGAGATAGAGGAATAAAACCGATGTGCGCCAGGCCTGCCCCCCATGGCCGACAGTCCGCTACACGGTGCAGACGACAAGGACAGGTGTAGCCTTTCAAATAAAAAAACATAAAAAACAAGGACTTCCTTGGTCTCTCTCTCCTCTTTTTATTAACTTTGCAAATTAGGATTGACAATTCAAAAAACAGTCACACTATAAATGAAACAGTACAAATTAGTGGACAATGTGATGGGATGGGTGGCATTTCTTGTCGCCGCCTTCGTCTATTGTTCCACCATTGAGCCGACAGCATCCTTCTGGGACTGTCCTGAGTTTATCACTACGGGCTACAAGCTCGAAATCGGCCACCCGCCCGGGGCACCCTTCTTCATGCTCACGGCCAACCTGTTCAGCCATTTTGCAAGCGACCCCAGCCAGGTGGCACGCATGGTCAACACGATGAGCGCACTGCTCTCGGCCACGACCATCCTGTTCCTCTTCTGGACCATCACACATCTGACGCGCAAGCTCATTGTGAAGGACTGGGACAGCCTGACGCTCAGCAAGACCATTGCCATTGAGGCAAGCGGACTGGTGGGCGCACTGATCTATACCTTCTCCGACACATTCTGGTTCTCGGCTGTCGAGGGCGAGGTCTACGCCTACTCATCGGCCTTCACCGCCATTGTGTTCTGGCTGATTCTGAAGTGGGAAGACCATGCCGACGAGCCTCATGCCGACCGATGGCTGGTGCTTATCTTCTATATGACCGGTCTGTCCATCGGCGTACACCTGCTCAACCTGTTGTGCCTGCCGGCCATCGTGCTGGTCTACTGCTACCGCCGCTTCCCCAACGTCGAGACCAAGGGATCGATTATCGCACTGCTCATCTCGTTTGTATTGGTAGCCGCCGTGCTCTACGGTGTGGTGCCAGGCATCGTCACCGTGGGCGGCTGGTTTGAACTGTTGTTTGTCAACGTCTTCGGCCTTCCCTTCAACACGGGTCTTGTCATCTACATCATCCTGCTGGTGGCAGCTACCATCTGGGCCATCTACGAGAGCTATATGGGCCAGAACAAAAAGCGCGAGAACATCTCGTTCCTCGTGGCTTTTGCGCTTCTCGGTGTGCCTTTCTACGGCTACGGCTGGAGTGCCGTGGTCATCGGCATCATCGTGCTGGCCGTAGTGGCCTTCGTTCTCAACCGCAAGAAGGTTGTCGAGAAGAAGCCTGTCTATCTGGTATCATCGCGCCTGAAGAACACCGCCCTTCTCTGCATGCTCATGCTCATGATAGGCTATTCCAGCTATGCGCTGATTGTGATCCGCTCGGTGGCCAATCCCCCGATGGACCAGAACTCGCCCGAAGACATCTTCACCCTGGGCTCCTACCTGAGCCGCGACCAGTATGGCGACAAGCCACTGTTCTACGGACAGGCATACACCTCACAGGTGAAACTCAAGCAGGAAGGCAACTACTGCCGACCTGTGATGAAAGAAGGTGCCCCCGTATACAGCCGTAAGGAGAAAACCTCTCCCAACGAGAAAGACTCCTATTTCGTGGTCACCCACAAGGACAAGTATGTCTATGCACAGAACATGTTGTTCCCCCGCATGTTCGACCCGAAGCACGCCAAGGACTATGAGTCATGGCTTGGCGGCGTCGACGGCACCGAGGTGCCCTACGACCGCTGCGGCGAGGCGATGATGGTCAAGGTGCCGTCACAGCTCGACAACATCAGATTCTTCCTGTCCTACCAGTGCAACTTCATGTACTGGCGCTATTTCATGTGGAACTTCGCCGGACGCCAGAACGGTATCCAAGGCAACGGCGAGCTGGAGCACGGCAACTGGATTACGGGCATCCCGTTCATCGACAATGCCCGCCTGGGCGACCAGAGCAAGCTCCCCGATGAGCTGAAGAACGACAAGGGCCACAATGTATTCTACTGCATGCCACTGATACTTGGCCTCATCGGTCTCTTCTGGCAAGCCTTCCGCGGCCGCCGCGGCATCCGCCAATTCTGGGTGGTCTTCTTCCTCTTCTTCATGACTGGCCTCGCCATCGTCATCTACCTGAACCAGACGCCCGTGGAACCGCGCGAACGCGACTACGCCTACGCCGGTTCGTTCTATGCCTTCGCCATTTGGTGCGGCATGGGCGTGGCTGCCATCATCGACCTGCTGAAACGTTATCTGAAGGTCGACAACGTCATCACCGCAGCCGTAGTGGGCGTGGTGTGCCTCCTGGTACCCATCCAGATGGCCAGCCAGACATGGGACGACCACGACCGTTCGGGCCGTTACACCTGCCGCGACTTCGGCCGCAACTATCTCATGACGCTGCAAGACAAGGGCAACCCCATCATCTTCACCAACGGCGACAACGACACCTTCCCTCTGTGGTACAACCAGGACACCGAAGGCCAGCGCACCGATGCACGCGTCTGCAACCTCTCGTATCTGGCCACCGACTGGTATATCGACCAGATGAAGCGCCCGGCCTACGACTCACCGTCTGTGCCTATCTCATGGCCGAGAACCGATTACTGTTCCGGAACCAACGAGATTGTAGAGGTGGCACCCAACCTGAAGCAACAGGTGCTTGACTTCTACAAGCAGGATCCCGCGGCTGCCAAAGCCCAGTTTGGTGACAACCCCTTCGAGGTATCCAACGTCATGAAATACTGGGTGCGCTCCAAGCATTCGGAAATGCACGTCATACCGACCGACACGCTCTACGTCACCGTCGACAAGGAGGCCGTCAAGAAGAGCGGCATGCTCATGGCCAGCGACACCATTCCCGACCGCATGGTCATCTCGCTCGCCAACAAGAACGCACTCTACAAGAATGACCTGATGATGCTGGAGATGATTGCCCAATGCAACTGGACACGTCCCATCTACATCGCAACGACCGTGGCACAGAGCGCCTACATGAACCTGGGAGACAACTTCGTGCAGGAAGGTCTGGCTTACCGCGTCACTCCGTTCTTGACCAATGTCCGTGGCGCCAAGACCATTGACACCGAGAAGATGTACAACAACCTCATGAACCGCTACCGTTACGGCGGTCTGAGCAAGCCCGGCCTCTACATCGACGAGACGCTGATGCGCATGTGCTACACTCACCGCCGTCTCTTCGGCCAACTGGCCATCAGCCTCATCACCGAAGGCAAGAACGACAAGGCTCTCAAGGTGCTGCAGAAAGGTGAGAAGGAGATACCAGCCTGCAACATCCCGATGAACTACATGAGCGGCGCACTCGACTTCGCACAGGCCTACGCAGCCTTGGGCAAGACCCAGAAAGCCATGAGCCTCATCAACGAGGTGTGGAAAGACGCTGACCAATATGCGGCATACTACCTGTCGCTCGACGGCCAACGCTTCATGTCGGCCAACCGTGACTTCATGATCCAACTGACCATCCTCAACCAAACCAATGAGCTGACCAAGCGCGTCAACCCCACTCTCGCCAACAAACGCAACGCCGAGATTGAGGGCAAGCTGAACCAGTATCTCGGCAAGGGCGGCCAGATGATGCAATAGTCTCTATCGAATAAACAACCAATAATAGAGAGAGCGCCTGACGGCGAAGGGCCTTGCCTATGGCAATGGCTCTTCGCTAGCCAGGCGCTTTTAGTAACGGTAAGTGACTGTAAAAAATAAAAACATAAAAAGATGATTATAGAACAACCGGCCAAATGGTTGAGGTGGCTATACCCCCACGCCCTGTGGCGCATGGACGACACGGAGCATGCGGTGTATCTGACATTCGACGACGGCCCCATCCCAGAGTCAACACCGTTCATTCTCGACACACTGCGACGCTACCACGCCAAGGCAACGTTCTTCATGGTAGGCGAGAACGTGCTACGCCACCATGACCTCTATAATCAAATCGTGGCCGAAGGGCACCAGGTAGGCAACCACACCTTCAACCATATCGGTTCCTTCAAGCACTGGACGCTTACCTACGCCATCAACACCGAGAAAGCAAACGAACTCATTCAGGCCCACCTCTTCCGTCCGCCCCACGGATGGATGCGCCACTCGGTCTATTGGTGGCTGCGCCGAAAGTACAAGATAGTGATGTGGGACCTCGTCACACGAGACTACTCAAAATGGCTCACAGCCGATGACGTGGTGCGCAACGTGAAACGATACGCCCGTAACGGATCCATCATCACCTTCCACGACTCGCTGAAGAGTATCGACAAGCTCCACACCGCCCTGCCCCAAGCCCTGGAGTGGCTACAGCAACAGGGTTACGAGTTCAAGACTATCGACTGACTGCCATGACGCTCTCCACACACGAGCTGACGACTCTCATCAAAGCCAAAGCCATTGAGCTGGGTTTCTCGGCCTGCGGCGTTGCCCAAGCTACACGCGTCGGTCAGGAAGAGGAGGCACGCCTGCGCCGTTGGCTCGACGAAGGGCGCTATGCCGAGATGCACTACATGGCCAATTACCTCGACAAGCGGCTCGACCCGCGTCTGCTCATGGACGGACTGAAAAGCATCGTGTCGTTGGCCATGAACTATGCACCCCGCCAACGTCTGGCAACAGGCGAACCGCAGATAGCAGCCTATGCCTTGGGCAAGGACTATCACGACGTGATGAAACAGCGCATCCACCAGCTGGCCGCCTATGTGTCGGAGCTTGTCGGACACGAGCTAAACTACCGCGCCTTTGTCGACAGCGGACCGATCATCGAACGCTACTGGGCCGTGCAGGCCGGACTGGGCTGGATTGGCAAGAACCAGCTACTCATCATCCCCAAGGCAGGAAGCGAGTTCTTTCTGGGTGAACTCTTCCTCGACATGGAACTCGACTACGACCACCCCATGCCCAACCACTGCGGGCGTTGCCACCGCTGCGTGGACCATTGCCCCACGCATGCACTGGCCGACGACCACGATTTCGACGCCTTCCTCTGCCTCTCCTACCAGACCATCGAGAACCGCGGCGAACTGAGCGACGATGCCAAGGAGAAGATGGGCGATTTCATCTACGGCTGTGACCGCTGCCAGCTGGCATGCCCGTGGAACCGCTTCGCCCAGCCGACGGCCATACCCGAACTGGAAGCCAGCGACGAGCTGCTTTCCATGACTCGCCAACGGTGGGAACAGCTCAGCGTCGAGGACTACCAGCGCCTGTTCAAGGGATCGGCGGTGAAACGGGCCAAATATGCCGGTCTCATGCGCAACATCCGGAACATGGCAGCTCATCACCAAGCTGACAGAGAGACCGACAGCCCTGCAAAGCCGCAAAAGGAAATTGCGCCCCAGGCAAATGAATAAACGTAGCACCAACACATAAGTGACGGTAAATAAAATGAGTTGGCATGTTTTTATCGTCACTAAAAATCGGCAGAACGCGCACCAACACGCAAATAGTTCCGTTTTCTTGGAAAAATTATCGACATTCCATACAGACTTAATGATCTTTTTTGTAATTTTACACCATGAGCCAAAACCTACACGACGATATCAGCCTGTTCTTCCGGCAGTTTGCCCTCAGCCACCTGTCGGCGGACGCCACAGACTCCACAGACCCGCGCGACATCAAGATGATGATGGTCAACCACTGCGAGGAAATCTATCCGGCCTTCGCCAAGACCGACGTCTTCAGACGCCACTATCAGCAGGAAGGGCACGAGCGCATGGTGGAAGAGTACAAACGCTGCTTCACGCTTCTTCTGACAGGCCGGCTGCCCTGACCGTCCACTGCCAATCGGATAAGACTCCGTCATTCCATTGCCCAAACCTAAAAAACATATCTTTATGACGAACAACAAAACATTATTTGTCCCCTTGGCTTTTGTGGGATTGTTCTTCTTCTCCATCGGCTTCGCCTTGGGTATCAACTCGTTCCTCATGCCCGTGCTGAAGGGGGCCATGAACATGTCGGCCGGAGCATCGAGCCTCCTGCTTGCCGCTACCTTCGTTCCGTTCCTTCTCTTCGGCATCCCTGCCACGAAGTGTATCGAGGCCATCGGCTACAAACGCACCATGGCACTCTCGTTCGGCATCTTCGCCGTAGCCTTCGCCTTGTTCATCCTGGCTGCCAGCGAGCAGTCGCTCACCTGGTTCCTCATCGCCAGCTTCATCAGCGGAGCAGCCAACTGCGTGCTGCAGGCTTCGGTCAACCCCTACGTCACCATCTGCGGCCCACTGGAGAGCGCAGCACGACGAATCTCATGCATGGGCATCTGCAACAAGCTGGCCTGGCCTGCCACAACAGCTTTCATCACATACGTCATCGGCAAAGGCATTGAGAGCATACAGATGCCCGACCTCTACCTGCCTTTCGGCATCATCATCGGCATCTTCGTGGCGCTGGGCATCATCGCCCTGCTGGCTCCACTGCCTGAGGTGAAGGCTGCTGGCGAGGAAGACAGCTCCGACGACGCTGCGCCTACATGTCCCTACGCCGAAGGGAAGACCAGCATACTGCAGTTCCCCCATCTGTTGCTGGGCTGCCTGGCCCTGTTCCTCTACGTAGGTGTGGAAACCATCTCGCTCGCCACAGCCAACGACTATGCTAAAGCCGTCAATCTGGCAGGCGACAACTGGGGCTTCATACCCTCCATTGGCATGGTGGTGGGCTACATCTGCGGCATCATCTTCATACCGAAATACCTGAAACAGGACACGGCCATGCGCCTCTGTGCACTCATAGCCGTCATCGGTTCGGTGCTGGTGGCTGTCATTCCCACGGCAGAGGTATCTGTCTACTGCATCTTCCTCATGGCCCTCGGCTGCTCGCTCATGTGGCCGTCGTTGTGGCCTCTGGCCATGGCCGACCTCGGCAAATTCACCAAGAGTGGTTCGTCGCTCCTCACGATGGCTATGGCCGGCGGTGCCGTCATGCCTTGGGTGCAGGGTGTTGTGGTCGACGCCTGCGGCTACCAGGCCAGCTATTGGGTGTGCGTGCCTTGCTTCATCTTCATCTTCTACTACGGCATGTGGGGCTACAAGATGAGATAAGCTCCCACGAACCTAATCATCGGTGTCCGGTAAAAATGCAAACCACCAGTCCGCAGTTACGGCATATTATATGCGTAAGGGCTCGTCCTTGCGAATGGAAAACCAAAAGTGGACACCAATAATCATAAAATGCAAAGCCCGATGAACAACATGCTCATCGGGCTTTGCGTATATTAAAACAGATAAATCAGTTAAACAGGATTTACATGCTGTAGACCACGTCCATCAGTTGCTTGCCCAGCTCATCGGCCTCTTCCATAGTAGAAGCCTCACTATACACACGGATGATGGGCTCCGTATTGCTCTTGCGCAGATGCACCCACTTGGTGGGGAAGTCGAGCTTCACACCATCGATGTCTGTCACCTGCACATCACTTTCCTGTCCATACTTCTCCTTAACCTTCACCAGTATGGCATCGACATCCGTCTCCGGCTTTAGGTCAATACGGTTCTTGGCAATGAAATAGTTGGGGAAAGTCTTGCGCAATTCGCTTGCCTTCAAGCCCTTCTGAGCCATAGAGCTCAAGAAGAGGCCGATGCCCACGAGGGCGTCGCGGCCATAGTGGCTCTCGGGATAAATCACGCCGCCATTTCCTTCGCCGCCAATCACGGCTCCCACCTCCTTCATCTTCGTTGTGACATTGACCTCACCGACCGCAGCTGCATAATACTTGCAGCCATGTTTCTCGGTGACATCACGCAGGGCGCGCGTAGAACTGAGGTTAGACACGGTGTTGCCTTTCACATGGTCGAGGATGTAGTCGGCCACGGTCACGAGCGTATACTCCTCTCCATACATCTCACCGTCCTCCTGGATAAACGCCAGTCGGTCTACATCGGGGTCAACAACCACGCCAAGATCGTAGCCTCCCTTGGCACACTCACCCATGATGCCGCCAAGGTTCTTGGCGATAGGTTCAGGATTGTGCGCGAAATCGCCATTGGCCTCGCCGTTGAGGAACGTTGCCTCGACACCGAGCGCCTTGAACAAGTCGGGCAGTATCTCTCCGCCTACCGAGTTGACGGTGTCGACCACCACCTTGTAGTGTGCCTTTTTGATTGCCTCCACATCCACCAGCTGCAGCGAAAGCACCGAATCGATATGGCGCTGGTTGAACGAGTCGTCTTCGGTATAGTGTCCAAGCCCATCTACATCAGCATATTCAAAATCTTCCTTCTCGGCAATGTCGAGCACCTCGTTGCCATCGTCCTTGGTGAGAAACTCGCCCTGCTCATTGAGCAACTTGAGGGCGTTCCAGTGGCGCGGGTTGTGGCTGGCAGTGATGATGATGCCTCCAGCAGCCCCACTCCATCTCACGGCAAGCTCGGTGGTAGGCGTAGTGGCCAGCCCGATGTTGACCACATCGTAGCCCATACCCATGAGGGTGCCGCACACCACGTTCTTCACCATCTCGCCGGAGATGCGCGCATCACGTCCGACAACAATCTTGTTGCTGTCCGACTTGCCGCTACGGCGGATGAAGGTGGCGTAAGCAGAAGTGAATTTCACAATGTCAAGCGGGTTCAAGGTGTCACCCGCACGGCCTCCAATAGTACCACGGATGCCCGAAATGGATTTGATAAGGGTCATAAGTTTTTATGTTTAGGTGGAATGTGTCATCTTGCATGGCTGTATGCGCAGACACATCCCTTCATGCTTGACAGCCGGGGTTGTGCACGGCACAACAAACAAGCCCCGCCTCTTAAGGGCAGGGCCGTGGGGGGTCATCGACCGAGCTCGTATGTCAGGTCGTACAGACAAGGATACACATACTGCGTAGCAAAGGTGTGTCCTTTGTCGTGTGGCACGATGATGCGGACCTTCGCCACCTCGTCGCCAGCATTGGCAGGACGTCCGACATTGACGAAGCCCAGCGGCAGAAGCCATCCCTGCGGCACGGCCGTTGACGAACCGCCGTAGACGGCCTGTAGCAGGCTCTCACCCTTGACAAAGTAGCCTGTGTAGTCGGCCGAGTTTCGAGTGACGGTCATCTTGTCGACCACTGCGTCCCAAGTGGGGTCTTTCACGTTGGAGAGCTGCACGGAGTCGGTCTTGAGGTTGCGCTCCGTGAAACGGCAGAGCACCGTGACCGTTTTTCCGTTGGCGATGGGCGAGCCGCATCCCTTGCGCACAATCTGCATATAGATGCCCGACGAACTGAAGAGCACAAACTCGTTCTTCGACACGTCGGTAGTGTTGCCTTGTGCGGCAAACTGCGCCTCGCTGATGACGGTGACGGCCGAGTCGGCTATGTAGCGGGCTATGGCCGAGCGCTCCTCCTTTTTCTGGTCGGCATACGTCTCCTCGTCATTGCAGGCAACAACCATCGTGAGACCCACCAGGGCCATAAGCAAATATGTCAGCTTTTTCATTTCCTTGTTTTTATATGCAAATTTACTAAATTTCTCTGTTGCACAATGGCTGCGCATCAATTATTTAAAGAATATTGGCAAACTTGTCGCCTGTGGCCCCAGCAAAGGTTCGTCAGCGCACGTCATTTCTTCAGTTCGTCGGCATAATAGGCAATGGCTTCGCGAGTGATTTTCACTGCTTCGTCTATCGTGCAGTCAAGCTGTCCGCCACTGGCGTTGAGATGACCGCCACCGTTGAAGAAGCGCTTGGCCACCTCCTCCACGGAAAAGTCGTCAACCGATCGCAAGCTCACCCACACCTTGTTGGTGATACGGTCGTCCTCGCGTAGCGAGATGCTCATCTTCATCCCCTTGATGCGCAACGGCTCGTTGACCAGTCCCTCGGCATCACCGCGCATGAAATGGAAGTCGCGCATCTCCTGTCGGGTCAAAGTAAAATAGGAGGCGTGCAGGTCGTTGAATACATTGAGCTTCTGGCACATCAGATAGCCACGCAGCCGGATGGCCCACGGACTGTAGTTGTTGTAGACGTTCCGGTAGATCTTGTCCTTGTCGAAAGGCTTGGTTAGCAGCTGGCTGACGATATAGAAGATTTCGGAACGCGAACTGTTGTAGGTGAACCCGCCCGTATCGGTCATCATACCGCAATAGACGGGCACGGCAAATTTCTTGCTCATGCGCTCGAAACCTCCCAGCTGCCACACCATGCGGAATATGATTTCCGACGTGGAGCTGAGGTCGGGATACGACACTTTGACATCGGCCTCCACCGTGGGATTGAGGTGATGGTCGATGAGCACGCGCCTGGCCTTGGCTGCATCAAGCGTGTGTGCCATGCCTTCGAGCCTGTCCACAGCGTTGAAGTCGAGACAGAACACAAGGTCTGCTTCGCTCATCAGACGTTCCACCTCATCGGGATGCTTGTCGTAACGCATGACACGCTCCACATTGGGCAGCCAGTGGAGGAAATCGGGGAAGGCGTTGGGCACAATGACTTGTGACGCCTTGCCATAGTGGACGCTGAGATACTCAGACCATGCCAGACTGGAACCAAGGGCATCACCGTCGGGACGCGAGTGGCCAAGGATGACAATGCGCGAGGCCGAAGCCACCAGTTCGTCTATCTTGGAGACCTGTTCGGGGGTCAGTAGGTTTAATGTGAACATGTGCTATGGAAAATGTTATGCGTAGTGGGCCTATTTCTTTTGGTATTTCTCAATGAGCTTCTCTGCGCGCTCATCACCCAGCTCCTTGGCTTTTTTCAGAGCGGCAAGGCCTTCGTCTTTCTTGTCCGACTCGCATGCCGCTACGCCCTTTATGATATAGAGGTCAGCATATTCGGGTGCCAGGCGCATGGCCATCTCACAGGTCTTGATGGCATCGTCGAGCTGGTTGACCCGCAGCTGCAGGCTAGCCATCTCGGCATAATAGGTGGGCTCGTTACGGTTGAGCACGATAGCGTGTGCGATATCGTTGAGTGCAATCTGGAATTGGCGTATCTTCACGCCACACTGGTAGCGCAGATAATAGAAATCGGCAGAGGCGTTCATGTGCATGAGCGTATCATACTTCAAGTAGTCCATGTAGGCCTTGCGGTACTCTCCAGCCACATCATACATGCGGCCGCGGGCCAACACATAAGGAGCCGAAATCACTCCGTCCTGCGCGGCCACGGCCGAATCGAGCAGTTGGAGTACCTCCGACTGCGGCGCATTGAGCTTGGTCTTGCACTGGGCGGCCTCGTAGAAGACCTCTCCGTTCTTTCCCAAGTCGGTGTTCTGGAGTTCGGTAAACATCGCAAGCGCCGTCTGATAGTCGCCCTGCGCATAGATGATCTGCGCCTGTTGGTGCTTGTAGATAGGCAGAGGGTTGACCTTGGAGGCTTGTTCCGACAGTTCGAGCGCCTTCTGAAGGTTCCATGCAGCAAACGTTGTGTCGACCTTGAAGACCGTCGAATGGTAGACCAGTCGGGCATAGTCGTAGTAAGCCTCATCCTTCTGGGCCGCACGCTTCACTTCTTTCTGCAATGTCTCGTCGGCCTCCGCCAGCTTGCCTTGTCCGATGTGCATCTCGGCCAAAGCCGTGTAACCCTCAGTGGCAGCGGGGAAGGCCGAGATGAAATCGCCGATGTACTGCTCCAGACGGGCAGAGTCGCCTTGCTGCCGGGCCATCATCAGCGTCAGCGTAGCTTGCTGTTGGTCAGCGGGCAAGGCTGTGCGGATGCCCGTAGCCCGAAAGGTACGGTCGTTGAGCGACAGTCCGTTGACACTGAACGACTTGATGATGCGGGCATCGGTAGCAAAAGCCTGGCCGCCGTCGGCGGGGCGCTGCATGATGCCCAGAAGCATACCCTGCTCGTTGACAACAGGGCATCCCAGGTCATTGCCCGACACGTCCTCGTCCTTGAAGACGTAGTAATTGTTGACCTCCATGAATTTCTCCGTGCGAACGGGCTCAAGTTTCTTGACCGTAGGCTTCTTGAGATCATAGTCTGCGATATAGACGGTGGTGGCCGGCGTGTTGTCGTTGGTCAGCTCGAGCGAGGCGGGAGCCGTTCCCTTGATGCGGAAGAGACAGACGTCGTACATCTCGGAGATGCCCATCATGACGTCCACCTCATGCTTGTTGCCCTTGGCATCGATAGCCACGGCATGGTCGGCTCCCATGAAGGGCTTCCACATGGCCATGGCTTCGCCGTTCTTTCCGACAAACACGCCACGCGTGGACCCCACGATGTCGCCGTTCTTGTCGAACGTGGTGAGGGTGAAAACACTGGCCGCTGCCTTCTTCACTGGTGCCGGCTGGGCCAAAACTGACGTGATGGCACCGATCAGAACTAATGTTATGGATATGATTTTTTGCTTCATCTTTTATAAAACTCTTACACTATTGAAGGTGGTTTCGGCCCTGGTGTCACTTCGTGCCCAGCAAGGCCTTGGCGTTCTCGACAGCCGCCTCGGTGACGCTGCTTCCGCTGAGCATCTGCGCAATCTCGCGGACGCGCTGGTCGGCGGTGAGCATCGTCATATGACTGGTGGTGCCCTGCGGCGTCTCTTCCTTGCTCACCTTGTAGTGGGTGGAGCCCAAGGCTGCAATCTGCGGGAGGTGGGTGATGGATATCACCTGCCGGTGGTTCTCGCCCATCTCTTCCATAATCTGTGCCATCTTCTCCGCCACGCGGCCACTCACGCCCGTATCTATCTCGTCGAAGATGATGGTAGGCAGTTTGACGGCTCCGCTGATCATGGCCTTGAGCGACAGCATCACACGGGCTATCTCACCGCCCGACGCCACCTGCGACACTGGCTGTAGGGGCGAACTGGTGTTGGCACTGAAGAGAAAGGCTACCTTGTCGATACCCGTGGCTGACGGCTCGCGCTCCTGGAAACCGATGGAGAACCGCACGTTGGGGATGCCCAGTGGCTGCAGTCGTTTCTTCATCTCCTCCTGCACCTGCCCGGCCGCCTTCTTGCGGACGGCCGTCAGGCGGTCGGCCACATGCCTGTAGTCGGCGAAAGCCTTGTCCACCTGCTCCTTGAGGGCAGCCAACTGTTCGTCGCCGCCGTCGATGTTGCCCAGCTGTTGGGCCAGCTGGTCGCGTGTATCGATAAGCTCACCGACGGTATCCGCATGATATTTGTGCAGCAGGGAGTTGAGCGTGTCGAGGCGTTCGTTGATCTGTTCAAGTTCGGCCGGGTCGTAGTCGATGCTGTCCTTGCGGTTGTCCACATCCTGTGAGATGTCCTTCAGTTCGATGTAGGCTGAGTCAAGGCGGTCAGCCAGTTCTTTCACATCAGGATAGACCGCCTCGATGGCCCGCAGGGCATCGGTGGCCTCGGAGAGCGACATCAGGCATCCGCTCTCGTCGCCGCTGAGCGATGCGGCCGCCTGGTAGAGCGCACTCTTGATGCCCTCGGCATGACTGAGCAGGGTGGAGCGCTGTTCCAGCTCCTCCTGTTCGCCCGGTTGCAGTCCGGCCTTGTCGAGTTCGGCATGCTGATAGCGCAGGAAATCCTCGTTCTCGCGTGCTTTCTCGCAACGCTGCTGAAATGTGGCATACGCTTGCTTGGCTGCCACATAGTGGTCGAAGGCAGTCTTGCATTGTCCCTGCAATTCCCCGTCGTTGGCGATGATGTCCACCACACTGAGCTGGAAGTCTTCCTTCTGCAGCAACAGGTTCTGGTGTTGGCTGTGGATGTCGACAAGCTGTTCGCCCAAGTCGCGCATCACATTGAGGCTCACTGGGGTATCGTTGATGAAGGCGCGGCTCTTCCCGCTGGCGTTCACCTCCCGGCGAAGGATGCAGTCGCTGGCATCGTAATCGATATTGTTACGCAGGAAAAAGTCCTCCATCTGATAGTGGGAGAGGTCGAAATGGGCCTCGACCACACATTTCTTGGACCCGTTTTTGATTTGCTTGCTGTCAGCCCTTTGGCCCAACAGGAGGTGCAAGGCACCCAGGATGATACTCTTTCCCGCGCCTGTCTCGCCAGTGATGACTGAGAAGCCGGGGTGGAAATCGATGTTGAGTTCATCGATGAGCGTAAAGTCCTTGACGAATAATTGTCTCAGCATTCTATTGCTTGTGTTATGAGATGTCTGTGTTTAAGTCTCTACTTGCGTGCGCTGCCTGGATGCCGGTGCTTCTTGCTGATGTCCCCGGCCGAATCCTCTTTTGCGGTGTCCCGGGCGGGGTCGCTGCAGGCGGCCTACTGCTTGATTTTCTCCCAAGCGTTGTTTTGCGAGGCGTTGATGGCGAAAAGTATGTCGTAGACCGTCTCCTTCTCCTTCTGTGTGCCCTTCCCCTTATAGATGGAGGCGAGCTCGTCGCGCTTGTAGTCGGTCCAGATGGCAGGCCACTGGCTCAAGGGCTTGTCCTCATGACATTTCTTGAGGTTGCTCTCTATCGTCGTCGTTATCTCCGTCCGCCCGCGCTCCGCATTGTTGGCCATTTCGTCGAGCCCCTTGCGGTAGTAGTCGTATTGCAGCTGGCGGAACGGCTTCATGCCGCCGTCGAGATAGTCGTTGATGATGGCGAAGCGGTTGCGGTCGTTGTCAAACGACTTCCACCCCGTAAATTCCAGGTTCTGGGCGTTGTTGGTGAGGTTCATGCAGCGTTGCAGCACGTCCTCTCCTCCCATAGGCGAGAAGCTGTCGAGGTCGATGCCGATGATGAGAAAGGCATAATAGGCGAAGAGCGCCGTCAGCTGGTTGTCGATGGTCTCCTCGTTGAAGTCGAGCTGGTCGAACTGCGCAAACTTGAAGTTGAAGTTGTTGTCTGAATTATTATATAAGGTGGTGGTGTACGAGGCGTTGTATACCGGGCGGTTGGCCTGTATGAGTGCCTTGCACGTGAACAAGCCCGACGACTGGTCATACTTGGTGACGGTGATGTTGAAATTGCAGTCTATGCGCTCGTTTTTCTGGAACTGCAGGTTGGTCCACTGCCTTTCATTGACAAACTGTTCGAGGGTCTGCTGCAGATTGTCGAACACCGAGGCGTCGGTACCCTGTATCTGGTTGTGGTTGATTTTGATTTTCGCATTGAGCTCCTGCGCCTCAGCATGCAGCGTCAGGAGGCAGAGCAATGACATGATGAGACATCGCATAGGCATGGGATTAAGGTGCGCCGCTACAGTTTGGCCGCAGAGGCCGAAGCGTTCATGTTGAGCTTGGCCTCGCGCAGGCGGATACGGGTGAGCACCTGTTTGGTGTTGAGCGTGAAGTCGCTGGAGAGTATCCAGTCGAAATAGTGGGGGTCACGGTGCAGCACATCCGTGACAGCCCATCCCTTGTACTTTCCGAAATTGAAGACTTCCTGTTTGCGGGGCTTTCCGTCCTCGCCGTTGACGACATTGCCGTCCTTGTCGCGCATCTCCTGCCAGACCATGCGTCCGGCGAAGTCCACATTGTCGTTCATCTTCGACTCCTGGGCCAACACGTCCATATCGTTGGGCAGTGCGAGCTCCGGCTCTTCCACCGTGCCGGGCGCATATTTGTCGAGCTGGCCCATGAGCACGCAATAGGTGGCCTCAGCGTCCTGGTCGGCACGGTGTGCCTGGAAGTCGTCTTCCATCTTGTGGCCCGTGTAGAAGCGGTATGCGGCCGCCAGGTTGCGCGGTTCACGCTTGTGGTAGATGGTCTGCGCGTCGATGAGACGGCACTTGGTGAAATCGAAATCGACACCTGCGCGCGAGAACTCCTCGGCAAGCAGGGGCACATCGAAACGGTTGGAGTTGAAGCCTGCAAAATCGCAACCCGTAAACTCAGCGGCCAGGTCGCGCGCTATCTCCTTGAAGGTCTTCTCGCCACTGACGCGCTCGTCGGTGATGCCCGTGAGCTGCTGCACGAGAACGGGGATGGGCTTTCCGGGATTGACAAAGATGCTCACACGCTTCTCGCTGCCGTCAGGCGACACCTTGACGTATGATATCTGAATGATCCTGTCGTTGACCAAATCGAGCCCCGTCGCCTCCAGGTCGAAGACGACTAAGGGTTTTGTCAGATTGAGTTTCATGATGGCCGGCTAATCGTTGAGCAAGAGGGGCATGAGAAGCATCAGTACATCGGTAACGGCCGGCTGCTCGGAGGGTGTCACCACACCTGCACGGCTGGCGTCGCCAAGCAGTATCTTGACCGTCTCCGTCTCTATGGCATTGAGGATTTCGAGGAGGAAATCGCCGCGGAAACCAATCTGCAGGTTCTGTCCGGCATAGTCGCAGACGAGCGTCTCCTTGGCGCTTGTGGCAAAGTCGATGTCCTCAGACGACAGTTGGAGCGTGCCCGGGCTGAGGCGGAAACGCACCAGCTGGCTGCTCATGCTGGCAAACGGCAGCACACGGCGGATGGCACCGACGAGGGCCTTGCGGTCAACGACCAGTTCATTGGGATTCGAGGCAGGGATGGCAGCATTGTAATTGGGGAAGACACCCTCGACGAGGCGGCATGTGAGCACACCTTCACCGAAGTGGATCTCGGCGGCCTGCTTGTTGAACTTGATGACGACGTCACCGCCGTCGCGGCCGAGACTGTTCTTCAGCAGCGTGGCCGGTTTCTTGGGCAGGATAAACGAGGCCGGCGTGTCGCTCTTCACTCCATAGTAGCGGCAGCGCACCAACTTGTGGCCGTCGCTGGCCACGAAAGCAAGGCAGTCGGGCGTGAGGTCGAAATAGATGCCGTTCATCACGGGGCGTATCTCGTTGTTGTCGGTGGCAAACATCGTGCGGTTGATATTGTCAACCAGCACGCCGGCGTCGACGGTGACGACGCTGAGGCCCTCGGTCTGCTGCGGTGTATGGGGATACTCCTCGGCATTCTGCGCCGTGAAGTGATATTCGCCGCCCTGATAGCCCACAATCACCTCAAAGGTCTGCAGGTCCACCTCGAACGTGACGGGCTGCTCGGGAAGCTCCTTCATGGCGTCGAGAATGGTGCGGCAGGGCACCGCGAAGGCGCCGTCGGCATCAAACTGGGCCAGCGCCAACGATGACTTCATGACATTCTCACTGTCTGAACTGGTGATGAAGAGTTGGCCGTTGTTGACCTCAAAAAGGAAACTCTCGAGGATAGGCAGGGAGTTCTTGTTGCTGATGACCTTCGAAAGGGTCTGCAACTTGGCATTGAGTGCCGTACTGGAAAGTGTAAATCTCATGAATATAACTGTTTGTTTCGGTTCTTGTCTATTGACACGCAAAGATACAAATAAAAAAGGAGAACGCGAGAAGCCGCCGACATTTTTTTTGATTTTTTGAATTTTGTGTGTTGAAAGTTTGCTCTTTACTGATAAATTGAGTAATTTCGCAACATCAACAACGTAAGAAAAAACAATAATTTCACAAAAATGGCATTACAAGGAATAGAAGTGGAAGGTGTGATCATCAAGGAATATCCACCTCGTGAGGGCGTATCGAAATCGAGCGGCAACGCCTGGAAGTCACAGGATTACGTCATCCAGACGCGCGACGCATATCCCCGCACCTGCCTGTTCAACGTGTTTGGCGCTGACCGCATTGAGCAGTTCAACATCCATCAGGGCGACACCGTCCACGTGTGGCTCGACATCAACGCCCGTGCTTGGCAGGACCGCTACTTCAACGACATCCGTGCGTTCCGCGTGGACCACATCGACCCCAATGCCGTGAACACGGGCGCCATGCCCACACAGCCTGCCAGCAACCTGAGCGCAGCCCCGCAGGCAGCAGCCCCGCAGGCCGACCCGTTCAGCGGCGGCGTAGGCGGCGACAGCAACAACGACCTGCCCTTCTAACGGACTGAAATCATCAATTCAAAAATATTATCATCATGAAACCTACATTGTTACTTCTGGCCGCCGGCATGGGCAGCCGCTACGGTGGTTTGAAGCAGTTGGACGGTCTGGGCCCCAACGGCGAGACAATCATGGACTATAGCATCTACGATGCCATTCAGGCCGGCTTCGGCAAGATCGTATGGGTGATCCGCAAGGACTTCGAGCAGGACTTCCGCGACAAGATCCTCTCCAAGTATGAGGGCAAGATTCCCTGCGAGCTCGTCTTCCAGAGCCTCGACAAGCTGCCCGAGGGCTACGCTGTGCCCGACGGCCGCACCAAGCCCTGGGGCACCAACCACGCTGTGATGATGGCCAAGGACGCTATCCATGAGCCCTTCTGCGTGATCAACTGCGACGACTTCTACAACCGCGACTGCTTCCAGGTCATCGGCAAGTTCCTGGCCAACCTGCCCGAGAACAGCAAGAACACTTATGCCATGGTGGGCTTCCGCGTGAGCAACACGCTGAGCGACAACGGCACGGTGTCGCGCGGCGTCTGCGCCAAGAACGAGAGCGGCCACCTCACAAGCTGCGTGGAGCGCACCGAGATCGAGCGCAAGGACGACGGCAAGGTAGCCTTCAAGGACGAGAAGGGCGAGTGGGTGAGCATTCCCGACACCACCCCCGTCAGCATGAACGTCTGGGGTTTCACACCCGACTATTTCGAGTACAGCGACAAGGCATTCAAGGAGTTCCTGGATGCTCCCACCACACAGACCAACCCCAAGGCCGAATATCTCATTCCCTGGGTGGTCGACAAGCTCATCCATAGCGGTGTGGCCACCTGCGAGGTGCTCGACACCACGAGCAAGTGGTTTGGCGTGACCTACTCTGCCGACCGTCCCAGCGTGGTAGAGAAGATTCAGAAGCTCGTCGACGAGGGTGTCTACCCCGAGAAGCTGTTCTGAACTATTGGTCTGCGGAAAACAACTCATGCAATGTTGTAATATATTGAATGTCGCTTCGTTACTAAGGTTATTGATATACGGGGCTCACATTTGACCATTGCATGATTCACCTTCGTTGCCCCTGTAAGGGGCGCATATTTCAATCTGCTACAATGAATTATGCGCCACTTACAGGGGCTACGTTATTGACACCCCTATCAAAAACGTAGGGATGACGCTCGATTTTGTCGCTGGCGCGGCCTTGGCATACAAAACTCTAATATCTGATATTGTTGTTTATTTTCTGAAAAAGAATGCATCTCACAAGAGTGTCATCTAGAGGCTGGTTTGGCAGGTTTGGCCAACGGGAAACTGAATTTGGTGACCATGCAACGCCGACAACAGCCGACTTTTCCCTCAAAAGAGGCCTTATCGAGGTATGACAGGCACCCAACCGAAGCTGAAAACGGCACACATCGAAGTGCGATAGGACACCTATTGCGACACCATAAGACATCTATCGAAAAAAACAAGTAGGGAAACCGCCCCGCATTTCCACTAATTATCTCGCAACTTACTGACCATCTGCCACTTGCACAAAACTCAAAATCCAGCGCGTATTTGCAATCCATCATCCTCACGCCTGCTGATACGCGATTTCCCAAGCACCTTTCTTCCGCTCTTTTTACCAAGAATATTTCATGCCATTATTCTCTTCTTTCCCAATGCCGCACACCCCTATATCGGCCGCATCGCCCCACCCCACCAAATGTTTTTGAAAAATATCTCCCCAAACATTTGGGTATTCCGCAGAATTGTCTTACCTTTGCACCGCAATTGCCGATATGGCTCAGTTGGTAGAGCAACGCATTCGTAATGCGTAGGTCCTCGGTTCGAGTCCGAGTATCGGCTCCAAGGCAATCAGCCCCATCAACCACTCTCAATACGCGGAATTAGCACATCGGTAGTGCACGGGCTTCCCAAGCCTGGGAGGCGGGTTCGATTCCCGTATTCCGCTCCACTGATTTTCAGCAAGTTACACACTAAAAAGGTCACATTTCGGACCTTTTCATGGTAAAAAAAACTTTGCTTACACGGCTATTCTATGCTATTGTGCGCTATTGTGTAAGCGATGTATAAGTGATTAGCCATGAAAATTTCAACGTATGTAGAAGCCAAGACGGGCGTAATTTACCTGTCGGTGGTATGGAACCGGTCGAATCGGTTCATGGTCTCCACAGGACTTCACTCAGAAAAAAAGTTTTACGGAACGGAAGTTCCGGGCTCATGCGCCAAGAGCCGGAGGCTGCAGGTCATACTCGACCGCTACTCCGGCTCGGAAAAGGAGCACCTGATGAACATCATACCCCAGTTCGGGATAACGTTCTCCTTTGAAAAATGTCATTACGTTATCAAATA
>CAVDNW010000032.1:0-30222 GCA_963610435.1 Oscillospiraceae bacterium
GCTCAGTGGTAGAGCACTTCCTTGGTAAGGAAGAGGTCCTGAGTTCAACTCTCAGTTACAGCTCCACTTCTGGTTTGTTTCGATAACCGGGACAATACTGAAGAACGAAACAAAACAATACTCTTTTGATTATTTAATTGATTAAAATAAAAAAGTAAAGCTATGGCTAAAGAAGTTTATCAGCGCACCAAACCGCACGTAAACATCGGTACCATCGGTCACGTTGACCACGGTAAGACCACTCTGACTGCCGCCATCTCTAAGGTGCTGCACGAGCGCCTGGGCACTGGTGAGGATGTCAAGAGCTTCGATCAGATTGATAATGCTCCTGAGGAGAAGGAGCGCGGTATCACCATCAACACTGCACATATCGAGTATGAGACTGCAAATCGTCACTATGCTCACGTTGACTGCCCGGGTCACGCTGACTATGTGAAGAACATGGTTACTGGTGCTGCCCAGATGGACGGAGCTATCTTGGTTGTCGCAGCTACCGACGGTCCTATGCCTCAGACACGTGAGCACGTGCTGCTCGCTCGTCAGGTGAATGTGCCCCGCATGGTAGTGTTCCTTAACAAGTGTGACGACGATGAGGTTGATGAGGAGATGATTGACCTCGTGAAGATGGATGTGCAGGATTTGCTCACCTCTTATGGATATGAGGAGGAGACTCCTATTGTCTGCGGCTCAGCTCTTGGTGCATTGAATGGTGTTGCCAAGTGGGAGGACACTGTGATGGAACTTATGGAGGCTGTGGATACTTGGATTCAGGAGCCTGTCCGTGAGGTTGATAAGCCCTTCTTGATGCCTGTTGAGGACGTGTTCTCAATCACTGGTCGTGGTACTGTTGCTACGGGTCGTATTGAGACTGGCCGATGCAAGATTGGTGATGAGGTTCAGCTGCTTGGCCTCGGTGAGGACAAGAAGTCTGTCATCACTGGTGTTGAGATGTTCCGCAAGACTCTCCCTGAGGGTGAGGCTGGTGACAACGTAGGTTTGTTGCTCCGCGGTATCGACAAGGAAGAGGTTAAGCGTGGTATGGTTGTTGTGCACCCGGGTGTCATCACACCGCACGATCATTTCAAGGCTTCTATCTATGTCTTGAAGAAGGAAGAGGGTGGCCGTCACACTCCGTTCGGCAACCGCTATCGTCCTCAGTTCTACCTCCGCACCATGGATTGCACGGGTGAGATTACTCTTCCCGAGGGTGTTGACATGGTGATGCCTGGTGATAACGTTGAGATTGAAGTTCGCCTGATTTACAAGGTTGCTCTGAATGAGGGTCTCCGTTTCGCTATCCGTGAGGGTGGTCGTACTGTAGGTTCAGGTCAGATTACTTCACTTCTCCCCGACGTGGAGGAAGAGGGTTAATCTGATTACAGATAAAACCATATAAAGGGTCTCTGTGCCCTAACAGGTACAGAGACTTTCCTACGGGTTTAGCTCAGTTGGTAGAGCACTGGTCTCCAAAACCAGGTGTCGAGAGTTCGAGTCTTTCAACCCGTGCTAAAAGAAGATAATATGTTCAAGAAGATAGCAAATTATTGCAAGGAATGTTACTACGAACTTGCGCATAACACTACTTGGCCAACAAGTGCCGAATTGACACACAGTGCAGTGGTTGTATTATCTGCTTCCGTTATCATTGCACTGGTAGTTTTCGGTATTGATCTCGTCTTCGAGAATCTTATGAAGTTTGTTTATCCAGGTTAATTTCCAAGAAAGAAATGTCAGAAGCAGGTAAGAATTGGTATGTGATGCGGGCTGTAAGCGGCAAAGAGGCAAAGCTCAAAGAGTATATTGAAGCCGAATTGAAGCACAATAAGTTGCTCGCAGATCATGTTTATGAGGTTCTAATTCCGATGGAGAAGCATGCTTCGATGCGTGGCGGAAAGAGAGTTGAGACTGAAAAGATTTCTCTTCCTGGTTACGTTTTCGTTCAAGCTGATCTTGTTGGAGATGTGCCTACATTGTTGAGGTTCATGCCTAATTGTCTTGGCTTTCTTGGAGGTTTGGATGATCCTTCTCCAGTTCCTCAATCGCAGATTAACCGTATGTTAGGTGCTGCTGAGGAAACAGAGATTGTTAATGAGGTCAATGTACCTTTTGTTCTCGATGAGACGGTAAAGGTCATGGATGGTCCTTTCAGTGGCTTCGAAGGTGTAATTGAAGAAATCAACTCTGAGAAGCGTAAACTGAAGGTCATGGTCAAGATTTTCGGTAGAAAAACTCCTTTGGAGCTTAGTTTTATGCAAGTTGAAAAGGTGGCCGAATAGTAGTTACGGACTATAGGTCTCTTTTATACGTTTCAATTATTTTTAATAAAAAAGAAATGGCTAAAGAAGTTGCTGGATTAATCAAGTTACAGATTAAGGGTGGCGCTGCAAATCCTTCACCTCCTGTAGGACCGGCTTTGGGTTCTAAGGGTATCAACATCATGGGCTTCTGCAAGGAGTTCAATGCGCGTACCCAGGATAAAGCCGGCAAGGTTTTGCCCGTCGTTATCACATATTACACGGACAAGTCTTTCAGCTTTGTGATCAAGACTCCTCCCGCAGCTGTACAGTTGCTCGAGGCTTCTAAGGTCAAGAAAGGTTCAGGCCAGCCTAACCGCCGTAAGGTGGGTTCCGTCACTTGGGATCAAGTGAAGGCTATCGCAGAGGATAAGATGGCTGATTTGAATTGTTTCACAGTTGAGAGTGCTATGCGTCTTGTGGCTGGTACAGCCCGCAGCATGGGTATTACTGTTAAGGGTGACTTCCCTGGTGAATAATTAACTCTTCAATTTAAATTAGTAAAATGAGTAAACTGACAAAAAATCAGAAATCAGTCGCTGAGAAGGTTGAAGCAGGGAAGGCTTACGCATTGAACGAGGCAGCTCAGTTGGTGAAGGATATCACCACTACAAAGTTTGACGCTTCAGTGGACGTTGATGTCCGTCTTGGTGTCGACCCTCGTAAGGCTAACCAAATGGTACGTGGCGTTGTGTCATTGCCTAACGGTACTGGTAAGTCTGTTCGCGTTCTGTGCCTCTGCACGCCCGATCAGGAAGAGGCTGCCAAGGCAGCTGGTGCTGATTATGCTGGTCTCGATGAGTATATCGAGAAGATAAAGACTGGTTGGACTGACATTGATGTGATTATCACTATGCCTTCCTGCATGGGTAAGGTTGGTCCTTTGGGTCGTTTCCTTGGTCCTCGTGGTTTGATGCCTAACCCTAAGAGTGGAACTGTCACTATGGATGTGGCTAAGGCCGTAAGGGAAGTGAAGCAGGGAAAGATTGACTTCAAGGTTGACAAGGCTGGTATTATTCATACTTCTATTGGCAAGGTTTCCATGACTGCTGAGCAGATTTGTGGAAATGCCAAGGAGTTCATCAATACTGTCATTCGTTTGAAACCTGCTGCTGCAAAGGGAACTTATATCAAGAGTATCTTCCTTTCCTCTACAATGAGTAAGGGTATTAAGATTGATCCTAAATCTGTCGAATAACTCTAAAAGATTGGAATAATGAAGAAAGAAGCTAAAGATACTATTATAGTTGAACTTGGACAGAAGTTAAACGAGTATCCTCATTTCTATCTGGTCGATGTGACTGGAATGAATGCAGAGGCTACAAGTGATTTCCGTCGTAAGTGTTTCAAACAGCAGATTAAGATGGTTGTTGTGAAGAATACACTTCTTCACAAGGCTCTTGAGGCATCTGAGACCGATTTCTCTGAGATTTACGGTACGTTGAAAGGCAATACTGCCGTGTTGTTCTGCGAGACTGCCAATGTCCCTGCCAAGTTGCTGAAGGATAAGGAAATTGCCAAAGCTGGTATTCCTTCGTTGAAAGCTGCTTACGCTGAGGAAGGTATTTTCGTTGGTGCTGACAAGCTTGACGAATTGGCTGCTCTCAAGAGTAAGAATGAACTTATTGCAGATGTGGTCGCTCTTTTGCAGTCTCCTGCAAAGAACGTCGTTTCTGCACTGCAGTCAGGCGCAAGCACCATCCACGGTGTGCTTAAGACTTTGGGCGAGCGTGCTGAGTAAGAGTGTTTTTGTGTTGCCTAGATAGCGACAAGAAACTATAAAGTCATACAATTATTAACAAGAAAAATTAAAATTAGAATAAAATGGCAGACGTAAAAGCTATTGCAGAAGAGTTAGTAAATCTTACTGTTAAGGAAGTTAATGAGTTGGCAACTGTCCTGAAGGACGAGTATGGTATCGAGCCCGCCGCTGCAGCTGTTGCTGTGGCTGCCGGTCCTGCTGCTGCAGGTGCAGGTGAGGCTGCTGAGGAGAAGTCTTCTTTTGACGTGGTTCTCACTGACATCGGTGCTACTAAGCTCCAGGTTGTGAAGGCCGTTAAGGAGGCTTGTGGTCTCGGTCTGAAGGAAGCTAAGGCTCTCGTTGAGGGTGCCCCCGCTACCATCAAGGAAGGCTTGTCAAAGGACGAGGCTGAGAACCTGAAGAAGGCTATCGAAGAGGCTGGTGCCAAGGTTGAGCTGAAGTAAGTTGTCAGAGGTTTCACCTCTTACATGTTATAACATAATTGGTTAGGATTTGCCCAGTCGGTGAGTCCTAACCTTTTTGTGTCTTTCGAGTTTTTTTTGTATCTTTGCAAAGAAAATTTCACAGGTAACAGATCACATTACAAATTTATGACCAAAGTTGTTAATAACAGAGTAAATTTCACAAGCGTCCATAATCCGTATCCATTTCCGGATTTCCTTGACGTTCAGCTGAAGTCTTTCCGTGATTTCTTGCAGTTGGACACTCCGCCTGAGGAACGCAAGAATGACGGTTTGTATAAGGTGTTCGCTGAGAACTTCCCTATCACCGATACGCGTAACAATTTCGTTCTTGAGTTCCTGGATTACTATATTGATCCGCCCCGCTATTCTATAGATGAATGTTTGGAGCGTGGGCTGACTTATAGTGTGCCCTTGAAGGCTAAGATGAAACTCTACTGCACGGATCCGGACCATGAGGATTTTGGCACCTTTATCCAAGATGTTTTCTTGGGTACGATTCCTTATATGACCAATAATGGTACCTTTATCATCAATGGTGCTGAGCGTGTGGTTGTTGCTCAGTTGCACCGCTCGCCCGGTGTATTCTTTGGTCAGGGTGTACATGCAAACGGTACAGTGCTTTATAGTGCGCGTATCATACCGTTCAAGGGATCTTGGATTGAGTTTGCTACGGATATCAACAATGTGATGTATGCGTACATTGACCGAAAGAAGAAATTGCCTGTTACCACGATGCTACGTGCTATCGGTTATGAATCTGATAAGGATATCCTGAAGATATTCGATCTGGCCGAGGAAGTGAAAGTCAACAGGAAGACTATTAAGGATTTCATTGGACGCAAGCTTGCAGGTAATGTCATGGAGACTTCTTACGAGGAGTTTACCGATGAAGATACGGGCGAGGTAACCATGATGACGCGCAATAATCTCATCATGGAGCGTGGCAAGGAAATTACCGAAGATAATTATCGTCAAATTCTGGAAAGTGGTGTTGAGACCATTCTTCTGCACAATGATGAGGAAACTGCCAATAAGTTCTCCATCATATTCAATACTTTGGCCAAGGACCCCAGCAACTCGGAGATTGAGGCTGTGCGTTATATCTATCGACAGCTCCGCAATGCTGACCCCGTAGATGATGAGAGTGCCCGTGAAGTGTTCCGTAACTTGTTCTTCTCTGACAAGCGTTACGACTTGGGCGAAGTGGGACGTTACCGCATCAACAAGAAGCTTGGCCTTGACACTGATGGTGATGTGCGTGTTCTCACGAAAGAGGATATTATAGCCATCATCAAGTATTTGATAAAGCTTATCAACTCCAATGCCAGCGTAGACGATATCGACCACTTGTCTAACCGTCGTGTGCGCACAGTTGGCGAACAACTTGCCAATCAATTCTCGGTAGGTTTGGCGCGTATGAGCCGCACTATTCGCGAGCGCATGAATGTGCGTGATAACGAGGTGTTCACACCGACTGAGCTGATCAATGCAAAGACCATTTCAAGTGTCATCAATTCATTCTTTGGCACTAACCCCTTAAGCCAGTTCATGGACCAGACCAACCCGTTGGCTGAGGTGACCCACAAGCGTCGTCTTTCGGCTCTTGGACCTGGTGGTCTTACTCGTGAGCGCGCTGGCTTTGAGGTCCGTGACGTACACTACACACACTATGGCCGTCTCTGTCCTATTGAGTCGCCTGAGGGACCTAATATCGGTCTTATTTCTTCACTCTGTATGTATGCCACAATCAATGAGCTCGGTTTCATCGCCTCTCCTTACCGTGTGGTGAAGGACTCAAAGGTAGATATGGAAAACCAAGATGTGGTTTATCTGACTGCAGAGGAAGAGGAGGGCAAATTTATTGCGCAGGGCAACGCTCCCCTGAAGGAGGATGGCTCGTTTATACGTGCCACAGTGCATACCCGTAAGGCTGCCGACTTCCCCGTTGTCACACCAGATAGGGTTGACCTTATGGATGTGGCTCCTCAGCAGATTGCATCCGTGAGCGCCGGCCTTATTCCCTTCTTGGAGCATGACGATGGTCACCGTGCCTTGATGGGATGTAACATGATGCGTCAGGCTGTTCCTTTGCTTCATAATGACGCGCCAATCGTAGGTACAGGTCTTGAGAAACAGGTCTGTGAGGATTCGCGTACCATGATTACGGCAGAGGGTGATGGAGTTATCGAGTATGTCGATGCTACCACAATCCGTATTCTGTATGACAGAACGGACGACGAGGAATTTGTCAGCTTCGAACCTGCTCTGAAAGAGTACCGCATTCCCAAGTTCCGCCGCACTAACCAAAACATGACTATTGACCTCCGTCCTATCTGTAATAAAGGACAGCGTGTCACGAAGGGTGATATCCTGACCGAGGGCTATGCTACAGAGAATGGTGAACTGGCTTTGGGCCGTAACCTTCTTGTTGCATATATGCCTTGGAAGGGTTACAACTACGAGGATGCCGTGGTCATATCTGAGCGTATGGTGCGTGACGATGTGCTTACATCTGTGCATGTAGACGAGTATTCGCTAGATGTTCGCGAGACTAAGCGTGGTGTGGAAGTCTTTACAAGCGACATTCCCAATGTCAGCGAGGAGGCTACCAAAGATCTCGACGAGAATGGTATCATTCGCGTCGGTGCTCGTGTGGAGCCAGGTGACATTATGATAGGCAAAATCTCGCCAAAGGGTGAGAGCGATCCTTCACCTGAGGAAAAACTGTTGCGCGCTATTTTTGGTGATAAGGCGGGCGACGTGAAAGACTCTTCTCTGAAGGCCAATCCTTCTCTGAGTGGCATCGTCATTGACAAGAAGTTGTTCACACGCGCCGAGAAGACGCGTGAGTCAAAGAAGCAGGACAAGATTTTGCTGGCTAAGATAGACGAGGAATATGAGGCTAAGCATGATGACCTGAAGAACATGTTGGTTGATAAGCTCATGACACTTACAAACGGCAAGGTGTCTCAAGGTGTAAGAGATTATACGGAGGCTGAGATTATCAACAAGGGAAGTCATTTCACAGTGGCAGCCTTGAAGAACCTCGAATATGACGGTATCCAGAGTAACGGATGGACTGACGATGAGCGTATCAACGGTATGATACAGCATCTGATTATGAATTTCATTCGCAAGGACAAGCAGTTGGCAGCTGAGCAGAACCGTCGCAAGTTCGCTATCACCATAGGTGATGAGCTTCCTTCTGGTATCCTGAAGATGGCGAAAGTCTATATCGCCAAGAAACGTAAGATTCAGGTTGGAGATAAGTTGGCCGGTCGTCACGGAAACAAGGGTATCGTCTCGAAGATCGTACGCATGGAGGACATGCCTTTCTTGGCAGACGGACGTCCCGTAGATTTGGTTTTGAACCCGATGGGCGTACCTTCGCGTATGAACCTAGGACAGATATTTGAGGCTATCCTTGGTGCTGCCGGCAAAAAGCTGGGTGTCAAGTTTGCTACTCCTATCTTCGACGGTGCCAAGCTCGATGATTTGAAGGTTTGGACAGATAAGGCTGGGCTTCCCAACCTCTGTTCAACAACGGTTTATGACGGTGAGACAGGAGAACCATTCGACCAGCAGGCAACGGTGGGCATGACTTACTTCTTGAAACTGGGACACATGGTCGAGGACAAGATGCATGCACGTTCCATTGGTCCGTACAGTCTTATCACGCAGCAACCGCTTGGCGGTAAGGCTCAGTTTGGTGGTCAGCGTTTCGGAGAGATGGAGGTTTGGGCTCTTGAAGGCTTCGGTGCTAGCCATGTTCTCCAGGAGATGTTGACCATCAAGAGTGATGACGTTACTGGTCGTTCCAAGGCGTATGAAGCCATCGTCAAGGGTGATCCGATGCCTACACCGGGTATCCCCGAGTCTCTCAACGTCCTCCTCCATGAATTGCGTGGACTGGGATTGAGCGTGAAGTTGGATTAATGTTTGAATATTGAAAAGTTAGAAAAATGGCTTTCAAAAAAGATACAAAGGTAAAGACAAATTTCTCGAAGATTACCATCAGTCTTGCTTCTCCTGAGGAGATCAAGGAAAACTCGTATGGCGAGGTCACGAAGCCAGAGACCATCAACTACCGTACGTACAAGCCTGAGCGTGATGGTTTGTTCTGTGAGAAGATTTTTGGTCCTACGAAGGACTACGAGTGCGCCTGTGGTAAGTATAAGCGTATACGCTATAAAGGTATCGTCTGTGACCGTTGTGGTGTGGAGGTAACCGAAAGAAAGGTGCGCCGCGAGCGTAGCGGACACATTGAACTGGTTGTCCCCGTTGCGCATATCTGGTATTTCCGTTCTCTCCCCAACAAGATTGGCTATCTTCTTGGTCTTCCCACTAAGAAGCTTGACTCCGTAGTCTATTACGAGAAATACATTGTCATTCAGCCGGGTTTGGTTGCCGGTATGACGAACCCTGAGACGGGAGAGGAACTGAATGGTTCTCATAAGTTGGACCTCTTGACGGAGGATGAGTATCTGAATATCATTGATAACAAACTTGGCGAGGACAATGACCTTCTTGATGACGCAGATCCCAACAAGTTTATTGCCAAGATGGGTGCGGAGGCTGTGCTTGATCTGCTTCACCAGTTGACTATTGAGGATGCCAATGGCTTGACAGGACTTGACAAGTTGTCTTTTGAGTTGCGTGACCGTGCTAGCAATGACTCTAGCCAGATGCGCAAGACTGAAGCTTTAAAGCGTCTGCAGGTTGTGGAGGCTTTCAGATCTTCAAAGAATGTCAACCAGCCCGAGTGGATGATCATGAAGATTATACCAGTCATTCCACCGGAACTTCGTCCGCTTGTTCCGTTGGACGGTGGCCGCTTTGCCACTTCCGATCTGAATGATCTTTATCGCCGCGTCATTATCCGCAACAACCGATTGAAGAGGTTGATGGAGATTAAGGCTCCTGAGGTGATTCTGCGCAATGAGAAGCGTATGTTGCAGGAAGCTGTTGATTCTTTATTTGACAATAGCCGTAAGGCAAGTGCCGTAAAGAGTGAGTCCAACCGCCCCCTGAAGTCACTCTCTGACTCGCTGAAAGGCAAGCAGGGACGTTTCCGTCAGAACCTCCTTGGTAAGCGTGTCGACTATTCAGCCCGTTCTGTAATCGTTGTTGGTCCTGAGCTTAAGATGGGCGAGTGCGGACTTCCCAAGCTGATGGCTGCCGAGCTGTACAAGCCGTTCATCATTCGCAAACTGATTGAGCGTGGTATCGTCAAGACTGTCAAGAGTGCCAAGAAGATTGTGGATCGTCGCGAGCCTGTCATATGGGACATCCTTGAGAACGTGATGAAAGGTCATCCCGTGCTCCTCAACCGTGCCCCGACGCTTCACCGTCTTTCTGTGTTGGCTTTCCAGCCTAAGCTCATCGAGGGTAAGGCTATTCAACTGCATCCGTTGGCATGTACACCGTTCAATGCCGATTTCGACGGCGACCAAATGGCAGTCCATCTTCCTTTGAGTAATGAGGCTGTGCTGGAGGCTCAGATCTTGATGCTCCAGAGCCACAACGTCTTGAACCCGGCTAATGGTGCTTCTATCACGGTTCCTTCACAGGACATGGTGCTTGGTCTTTATTATATTACCAAGATCCGCCCAGGTGCTAAGGGAGAGGGCTTGACCTTCTATGGCCCAGAGGAGGCCATTGTTGCTTACAACGAGAAACGTTGTGACCTCCATGCGCAAGTGAAGGTGTTGGTAGATGACCTTGAGGACGGAAAGCCTGTCCGCCATATTGTCGACACCACGGTCGGACGCATCGTTGTCAATGAGATTGTTCCTTCAGAGATTGGCTACTTCAATGGAGTCATTTCCAAGAAGTCTTTGCGCAACCTGATAGCTGCCGTTATTAAGGCAGTTGGTATGGCTCGTGCCTGTACCTTCCTTGATGGTATCAAGAATCTGGGTTATCGCATGTCGTATCTCGCCGGCCTTTCCTTTAACCTCGATGACATTATCGTGCCTGACGAGAAAAAGGAGATTGTCCAGAAGGGTCAGGACGAAGTGGATGCTATCACTGCCAACTTTGATATGGGTCTTATCACTGATAAGGAGCGTTACAATCAGGTGATCGATGCTTGGACTCATGTAAACGACAACTTGAAGAAAGCTGTCATGAAGCACATGACTGAGGCTGACCAGGGCTTCAATGCTGTGTACATGATGCTTGATTCCGGAGCCCGTGGTTCTGCCGACCAGATTGCTCAGCTCGCAGGTATGCGTGGTCTGATGGCCAAGCCGCAAAAGGCAGGTGCCGAAGGCAACTCCATCATTGAGAATCCTATCATCTCCAACTTGAAGGAGGGTATGTCGGTGCAGGAGTACTTTATTGCATCACATGGTGCTCGTAAGGGTCTTGCTGATACTGCCATGAAGACGGCTGATGCCGGTTATCTGACTCGTCGTCTGGTCGATGTCTCACATGATGTGATCATCACAGAGGAAGACTGTGGCACATTGCGCGGTCTTGAATGCCGTGCGCTGAAGAATGGTGACGAGGTTATCTCATCACTTTCAGAGCGTATTTTGGGTCGTGTTTCAGTGCATGATGTTGTGAATCCTCATACCAATGAACTGATTGTTGCTGCTGGCGAGGAAATTCGCGAGGACGAGGCAGAGCTCATTGAGAAATGTGGTGTTGAGATGGTGGAAATCCGCTCAGTGCTCACTTGTGAAAGCAAGAAGGGCGTATGCCGCAAGTGCTATGGCCGTAACCTGGCTACTGCCAAGATGGTACAGATTGGTGAGGCTGTCGGTGTGATTGCCGCCCAGGCCATCGGTGAGCCTGGTACTCAGCTGACTCTCCGTACGTTCCACGCTGGTGGTGTCGCCGGTAATGTCGCTGCCAATGCAGGCATCAAGTCTAAAAACGACGCACGTTTGAAGTTTGAAGAGCTTCGCACTGTGCCTTATGAAGATAACGATGTCAGTTGCCAGATGGTTGTTTCTCGTTTGGCTGAGGTTCAGTTTATTGACCAGAACACCGATATCGTCCTGTCGTCTATGCAGGTGCCTTACGGTAGTTTGCTTTTCTTCAAGGATGGCGACGTTGTCAAGCCTGGAGATCAAATCTGCCGTTGGGACCCGTTCAATGCTGTAATTGTCAGCGAATACGAAGGTAAATTGCGTTTCCGCGACGTTGTTGAAGGTCAGACGTTCAAGGCTGAGACCGACGAGACATCCGGTATGACCGAGCGAATCATTACCGATTCTCGTGACCACACGCTGGTTCCTGTTATCGAAGTGTTGAACGCCGACGGTGAAGTTGCGGTAACCTATAACCTGCCTGTGGGCGGCCATTTGGTTGTCGAGGATGGCGATGTCATCAAAACAGGTACTACGTTGGTGAAGATACCTCGAGCTGTTGGTGGTGCAGGTGACATCACTGGTGGTCTGCCTCGTGTTACTGAGCTCTTTGAGGCGCGTAACCCGTCTAATCCTGCCGTTGTCTCTGAGATTGATGGTGAGATTACAATGGGTAAGCAGAAGCGCGGAAACCGTGAGGTTATTGTCACCTCGAAGACTCTTGACCAGAAGAAATATCTCGTTCCTCTGTCACGTCAGATTCTTGTGCAGGAGCACGATGCTGTGCGTGCAGGTACCCCGCTGTCCGACGGTTCTGTCACTCCTAACGACATTCTTTCGATCAAGGGTCCCACGGCAGTGCAGGAGTATATTGTCAATGAGGTTCAGGATGTCTATCGTCTGCAAGGTGTGAAGATCAACGACAAGCACTTTGAGATTATTGTTCGTCAGATGATGCGCAAGGTTCGCATTGACGATCCGGGCGATACCATCTTCCTTGAGCAGGAGTTGGTAGACAAGCTTGATTTCGCTGATGAGAACGACCGCATTTGGGGCAAGAAGGTTGTTACAGATGCCGGTGATTCGGAAATCCTTGTTAAGGGTCAGATTGTTTCTGCACGTAAGCTGCGTGACGAGAATTCAAGTCTGAAGCGTCGTGACTTAAAACCCGTTCAGGTACGTGATGCTGTCCCCGCCACTTCCACACAGGTGCTGCAAGGCATCACCCGTGCCGCTTTGGGTACCAAGAGTTTCATGAGTGCTGCATCCTTCCAGGAGACTACGAAGGTACTCAATGAGGCTGCTATCCGCGGCAAGGTCGACCATCTGGAAGGCATGAAGGAGAACGTTATCTGCGGACACCTCATCCCTGCCGGTACAGGTCTGCGCAAGTGGGAGAAACTGATTGTCGGCTCTCAGGAAGAGTACGACCGTATGGAGGCCAATAAGAAGAATGTCCTCGATTTCTCCGCCCCTGTTGAAAATCAAGATTGATAAGAAAATCAAGATAGATAAATCATCTATACAATAGAAAGGGAGCCATTGGCAATGATGCTGATGGCTCCCTTTTTCGTAAGTTACTTTGTAACCATCTTATTATTCTTGTTGATATTGAACATTGCAATTTTTGGTGCAAAGTTCGGGCTTAAAAAAGATTGTTACAAGTCGGCTTGTTTCGGATGGTTACGCTTGTTTCGGATGGTAATTGTGTACCGACAGAGTGATGCAGCGGCAAATTCATAAAAAGGTATCGCCTTGTGGTACAAGACGATACCTTGTGGTTGCCTCTATATGTGAAGCGGTAAGCGGTTATGGTGTTAACCTAGTAGACATATACCTTGCAGCCCTTGATGCTGCCTGGTGCACCTTGTTCGGCCCGTGGCAGATATTCAAGTGCGGTGATGGTCTGCTTCTGTCCGAGGTCGATGACCAGGAGGTGGGGTAAAGAAGCACCTGTTTCTGTCTGCCAGTAGGTCGACTCCTGCAAGTCATATGCCTTGTCGCCCGTGTGGTTGCCGTTGTCGTCTTCGCTGTCGGCATACTTGGTCTTCCAGGAGTCTCGGCTGATGCGTTTGCCCTGGGCGTCTTGTACGTAGATTTCAGCAATGGCGCTTGTAGACTTTCCGTCTTGGTTGCTGTTCACCTCGATAGCCAGGTATCTTCCCGTTGCTGGTTTGTTGAATGCCACGGTCTGCCATCCGTTTCCGGCTTTCATCTGTCCACTGTAGACAGGAGTGCTCGAGTTCAGGTCAGGCTTGTCGCCGATGTTGTTGTGCTTGTTGCTTTGTTCCAGCTGGAGCTTGTTCAGTTCAGGCTTGTCCTGTCCCCAGACCGTGGTCTCCTGCGGGCCGACTACATCGAGCACGATGACCTCGTTTTGTCCCTTCTTCAGCCAGCATCCGGGCACATAGAGCGTCTGCTGCGGACCGATGCGCCAGAAGCGTCCCAGGGCATGTCCGTTGACATAAACCAGTCCCTTTCCCCAAGTCTCGAAGTTGAGGAAGGTGTCGCCGGTCTTCTTCAGGTTGAAGAAGCCGCGGTAGTATCCGGCCTTTGTGTTGAGGCGGTCTTGCTGGCCGATCTTTTCTTTGCTTGCAGTCATGGCTTTTGTGGCGTCTGCATAGGAGTCTTGTATGCGGCTTTGCTCCCAGTCTTTCAGTGTCCAGGTCACGTCGTCCCCGTCTACCGAAGCGTTGAGTGTCACGTTACCCACGATACCCTTATAGTCTTTGATGGCGCGTCCGAAGTTGATGCGTCCCATTGCCTCCACGATCACGGTGAGTTTGTCTCCCTTCTTGGTAGCGGGCATCACGAGCGACCGCTCGTTCTTCACGCGGTCAATCTTTCCAATGTATTTCTTGTTGACAAACACCTGTACGAAGTCGTGTGCTCCGTCAATGTTGAGTACTGAGCCTGCAGGAGCCTCAGGCAGTGATGTGCGGTAGATCATGGTGCCCCATCCGAAGTTCATGTCCTCGAAGGTGAGAGGTGTCACGGAAGAGGCAGTGCTGTCGATGCCCGATCCGATTGTGGCATACTCCTTCAGTTCGAACTTAGGTACGGTGATGGTCGGCGCTGCCGGCTTGGGCACGCTGTACATCTTGCCGTCGGTATATTTCTGCATCATCTTGCGCAGTTCGAAGTATTTCGGTGTGGTCTGACCGTACTCGTTGATGGGAGCGTCGTAGTCGTATGATGTCACGTCTGGTGCGAAGCCCGGCGAGTTGGCACCGGCCCAGTGTCCGAAGGATGTACCTCCGTGTGTCATGTAGAGCGAGAAGCTGATGCCTTTCGAGAGCATCTCGTCGAGTCCGCTTACCATGTCCTTGGCGCCTCGGGTCTCGTGGCGTGCGCCCCACTTGTCGAACCATCCGCTCCAGAACTCCGAACACATCTTCGGTGCATCCGGACGAAGTTCACCCAGTCGGCGGAACTGTTCGTCGATGTTGGCGCCCGTTCCGAAATTCATGGTCCACACAAGGTCGTCGAGCCCGTTGCGTTCGAAGTTGCTGGCCCAGTCACACTGGAAGAGAGCTGGTCCGCTTCCGTTCTTGTACCAGTTGTCTTTCAGCATGTCTCGAATGGCCGACACATAAGGCTTGTCCGTTCCATAAGAGCCGTACTCGTTCTCCACTTGCACCATGATGATTGGTCCGCCGTTCTGTATGGTCAGCGGAGCCAGTTGCTCGGCTACCTTCTTCTCGAAGATTTTCACGCGTTCCATGAAGTAAGGGTCCTTCTCGCGCAACTTGATGTCTTTTTTCTTGAGCAGCCACCAAGGCAGTCCGCCCATCTCCCATTCGGCGCACACATAGGGGCCGGGCCTCACGATGACATACATGCCGTTCTTCTGCGCCTGTTTCACAAAGGCCGCGATGTCGTTGTTTCCTGTGAAGTCAAATTGTCCTTCACGCTGTTCGTGGATATTCCAGAACACATACATGCAGATGGTGTTCATGCCCAAAGCCTTGCACATTTTAATGCGCTGGTCCCAGTATGCGCGTGGAATGCGCGGGTAGTGCAACTCGGCGGCCTTCACTACGAAGGGTTTTCCGTTGAGCAGGAAGGTTCCCTTTCCCACGGAGAAGTCGCCTGTTTTGGCGGCTTGCCCGTTTGTGGGACAGAGCATCAAGGCAGCAGCCAGTGCCGCCGTGGATAAAGTCTTTGTCAGCTTCATTTTCCTTTTTGGTTTTTGATTGTAATGTATTCGCAAAGATACATCTTTTATGTGAACTTTTTGCTTTTTGTCTTCCTTATTTCTTAGTTTAGTCGAAAAAGACATGAAAATCGGCTAATGTACAAAATGATTAGCGTGCGATTTGTGTTGTGACGACATCCTTGACTATGAACACCAACGTTGCACAGGTGTTGTGCATTACTTTTTTATTAAATTTGTCGATATGCCTGACGTTCTTGTTGCCCATCCGGGTGATTTTGTGTATCTTTGCCTCCAAAGTCTGCTTTGGCGACACCAGGACAAGATATGCAGGAGTTGTCAAGGCATTGGAATGCACCTTTACATTAATTTAATTTTTATAGATGACATCATTACTTTCTACCGTTATTCACGGAATCAGTCGCTGTTTGTTGACGGCCGTCCTTCTTGTTACCGGTTGTTTGGCCGCACAGGCCGACGGTACGCAGAAAAGTGTCGAGAAGACATTCACCGTGTGTCCGCTCAACGTGGATGGACTGCCCACGAGCATCCTTGGCTTTAACATCAATCCCGACGGCAAGGGCGAGAACGGAGCCACTGACATCGGCAACTATCTGAAGGCGAAGGGCATCGATGTGCTTGCGTTCAGTGAGGATTTTAACTATCATGACAATCTCGTCACACCCCTCTCCGGCGACTATATGATCGGTACTTACCGTGGCGGTCTCAACGTCAACAACTACAACCTAAACATCCGTTTCAACACCGATGGTCTGGAGTTTCTGGCCAGGAAGGCGGCTGCTACGTTCAGCAATGAGTCGTGGACTGAATGGAACCAGTGCAACGGCAAGTTTACAAATGGGGCCGACGAACTCATCCGCAAGGGCTTCCGCTATTACACGATAGACCTGGGCGACGGTGTGCTCGTGGATGTCTACACCATGCACATGGATGCCGACACCGACCCGGAGGACAATGCCGCGCGTGCTTCGCAGTGGACGCAGCTTTGCAATGCCATCAAGGCGGCCAACACAGGCCGTCCTGTCATCGTGATGGGCGACACCAACAGTCGCTACACTCGTGACGACATTCTGAACCTCTTTACCAGTCCTCTCTCCGACCTCTATGACGTGAGGGATGTGTGGGTAGAGAAGTGCAAGGGCGGCACCTATCCCACACTCGGCAGCGATGCGCTCATGGTGGGTGAGCTTGGCTACACGGAGGGCGAGATTGTCGACAAGGTAATCTACCTCAATCCGAAGAATGCCTCGCTGGCCTTGACCGCCAACTCCATCACCTTCGATAAGGAGGGCTATGTCAACGCCAGCGGCGAGCAACTTGGCGACCATGTTCCCGTCATCGTCAGCTTCACCGCCAAGGGCACAGTCGCGACGGTAAAAGCTGCGAGTTCTGCCGACTTTTGGCGCGGTGAGACATGGACGGGCAACGGCCAGCAGGTGTACCTCTACAATGTAGGTTCCCATCATTTCATTTCCAATGACTTTGCTCCCACGGTGACTGACATCACGCAGGCACCCATTTGGGGTATTTATGGCAGTTCAAGTTCGTACACCATCAGCAATGGCGATGGCTATCGGGTGCGTATGGAAACGACAAGCAAGGACGACCAGGGCGTTGTAGAGGGTTCTGGTGCCTCGACGTTCACAACTTGTGAGGGAGGCTCGACCACAGGCAGTTACCGTTTCGGAAAAAAGAAATACTGGACAGCATTGAAGAATCGCACCCGCTTCTTCGGTATTGCCACAGAAGATGGCAAGACTATCTATACGGCAGCCGAGACAAAGGATTCCTGTAATGAATGGCTCCTCATCTCTGAAACTCAGAAACAGGCCTACCTTGACTATGTGTCGCTCTACAACGAGGCTCTGAGCTATGCAGATGTGCGCGAGGATCTCGCCGACGAGTTCAAGACCGTGCTCGACGAGACCAGCTCGGCCAACTACAGTACCTATGCCTCGGCCAAGGAAAAGCTGGAGGCCGTCATTGCCAAGTACGAGAATCTCGACGTGAAGATTTCCTCCGCCAAGTATGCCACCACCTGCTTGCCGTGGAACGCCATGGTGCCCGAGGGTGTTGCGGTCTACATCGCCACTAAGTACACTGAGGGCGCGTCGGTCAGTTCGGTGCATCTCGAGAAGTTCGAGGGCACAGTGCTGCCCAAGGGTGTGGGCTTCGTGCTCTACTCCGACGAGGCTGGCACCTACACCTTCACCCGCACCGCCGACGAGGCCGAGAACCCCACGCTGAATATCCTGAGTGGCACCTACAAGAAGATGGTCAACGCCACGCTCGACTTCGACAACCACAACTACATGCTTCTCGGCAACAAGCAGCAGGGTGTGGGTTTCTACCGTCTTGATACAAGTTCTTATATTCCCGCATACCGCGCTTACATCTTGCGTGACAAGCAGTCGACGGCGTCTGGTGATGCCGAGCTCGCCAAGCTCGCCTTCGACGAGACCTCTGGCGTGAAGCAGACGCCGATGGCTGCCGACGCCATCGCCAACGGTTTCTACGGAGCGACAGGCGAGAAGCGTGGCCAGTTGGAGCGTGGCCTTAACATCGTACGCATGAGTGACGGCACCGTGCGCAAGGTGATGGTGAAGTGAAAACCGGAAGTCTTATAATCCTAACAACAAAACGAAATGAAAGCACTTAAGAAATATTGCACCCCACAGACGAAGTCTTTGAGAATCGAAGAGGACAACATGATTTGCGCTGGGTCCATGACCATCGATAGCTATGATGGGGGTCCAAATGGGTCATCCTCAGGCGAGACCATCACCGGTGACGAGTCGTTGTCCAAGGAGAACAACGCCTCAGCCACATGGAGCGTGTGGGGCGACGAAGACTAAGGGTCATCCTCTACACAAAAATGGCATCCCAGATTTTCGGGATGCCATTTTTGTACAATCACCTTTCCTGTTCTCCCCAGTTGCCCCTTTCGCTTGCGTTCGTCAAACTCGCGGTTACCCTCTTCTTGAAACGCGATTAAGCGCAAAGGTTTTTTTGGCTCTCTGTTAATGTTTTTGGCCAAAAAGTTTGTTCCTGTTGCGATACGAAATAGAGTGCCAACCCCTCCCTTCTCGCCTTCTGGTCGAGCGCTGTGCCACCTTCAGCATCCACATGAGGCACCTTTTGTGTCTCGATTGATGCCTGATCATGACACGATTGATATCTAATTGTGAAACGATTCGATGGTAAAAGAGACACGATGAGGCATCTATCATGATGAAAACAATTTCCTTTTTCGCAATAATAACCCTTTGTTTTTCTCAAGGTGCTGACTATCAGTTGTATGCGTAAAGCGTTCCAGAATTGCGCATTTCCGCCCAAAGCCTCTCTCGTTTGTGGAAACGGCAGTTTTCCGTATATAGTTTGTCGCGTGTTTTCGCATGTCTTTGTTTGCCTGGCGCAAAATCAATCACTATTGTGCCATTCAGGGTTATGACTTCGACAGAAATTTGAAACCAGCGTTAGGCATTATTGGAAACATTTCCATGGGTGAAGCCATTGTTCAGACTACGAGTTTCTCAGATAGGATGTCGCCCATGTCGGAAAATGGAGCCAAGGCAGTATTAAAAAGCATCCGAAAAGTTTGGCCGTAACCAATGATTTTACTAAATTTGCAATTAGATAATCAACATTAGTAACCTTTTAAAAACCTTTGATGCTGTATGGCAGACAACAACAATCAGAATCAAGTGAAAATTGAACTGCGTCCCGAGGTTGCTTCGGGCGAGTATTCCAATCTGGCGATGATCAATCATTCGAGCAGTGAGTTCGTGCTCGATTTCGCACATATGCTTCCTATCGCCCCTCCGCAGATTTTCAGCCGCGTCATCATGGCCCCCGAGCACGCCAAGCGTCTGCTTTTTGCGCTGCAAGAAAATCTTGCACGCTACGAGAAGGAATTTGGTGAAATTAAGCTCCCGCAGGCTCCCGCGCCACAGGGCGGTCTTACGGCCATGCCCTTTGGTACTGGTAAGGCGTAAGCGGCTTGACCTTTTTATATTTATCCCTTCCTGCTCCTTGCATGAAGGGATTTTTTTATGAGGCGAAGTTTTTTCATGGCGTCGGTGTTGGGAATTGTATATTAAATATCTCCAATGTTGGTTAATAAGCGTTAAACTTTTAAGCAAAGTTTAAAATACCTGCTTATTATATATTGTAATTCCGACTAATCTTCGTACCTTTGCACCCCGAAACGGGTTCATTGTATCTGTGTAATATGAATATAATAGGTGTGAATCCTGTAAGATGCTGAAAATAAACAAAATAAATACATAAATTTAAAAATTTACAATTATGCCTACTATCTCACAATTAGTACGTAAAGGCAGAAGAGTCGTTGCAGACAAGAGTAAGTCGCCTGCTTTGGACAACTGTCCCCAGCGCCGTGGCGTTTGCGTCCGTGTGTACACAACAACTCCTAAGAAGCCTAACTCAGCCATGCGTAAGGTGGCTCGTGTCCGTTTGACCAACCAGAAGGAGGTCAACTCTTACATCCCCGGAGAGGGACACAACTTGCAGGAGCACTCCATCGTGCTGGTGCGCGGTGGTCGTGTGAAGGACCTTCCTGGTGTGCGTTATCACATCGTGCGCGGCACGCTTGATACAGCTGGTGTGGCCAACCGCACACAGCGCCGTTCTAAGTACGGTGCCAAGCGTCCTAAGGCTAAGAAGAAGTAAGAAAAACAATGCAGCGAGCCGAGGGCTGACGGTTGTCACCTGAAGCCAAGGGCTCAATGCTTTTAGATTTATTTTTTTTCGTTTTGCTGGAGAAGTTGAGCAGGTTGAGTAAATGCTCGAGCGTGAGCGTTGAAGAACGTACATTGACAGCCCCCAAGCAGAATTTATTTTAAACAAAATGAGAAAAGCAAAACCAAAGAAGCGTGTGATCCTTCCGGATCCAGTATTCAACGACCAGAAGGTCTCCAAGTTCGTCAATCACCTGATGTATGATGGTAAGAAGACCATTTCTTACACCATCTTCTACAAAGCCCTCGACATTGTCAAGGAGAAGGCTGCCAAGGAGGAAAAGTCTCCTCTGGAGGTTTGGAAGCAGGCTCTCGATAATATCACTCCGCAGGTGGAGGTGAAGAGCCGCCGTATCGGTGGTGCCACTTTCCAGGTGCCTACAGAGATTCGTCCCGACCGCAAGGAGAGCGTTTCCATGAAGAACATGATTGCTTTCGCACGCAAGCGCGGCGGCAAGAGCATGGCAGAGAAGCTGGCTGCTGAGATTATGGATGCCTATAACAATCAGGGCGGTGCTTTCAAGCGTAAGGAGGATATGCACCGCATGGCTGAGGCTAACCGTGCTTTCGCACATTTCCGTTTCTAATATAATAAAGGTATAAAGATAATGGCAAACCGCGATTTACAATTGACCCGTAACATCGGTATCATGGCCCACATTGATGCTGGTAAGACAACGACTTCTGAGCGTATTTTGTTCTATACGGGTAAGACGCACAAGATCGGTGAGGTGCACGATGGCGCCGCTACCATGGACTGGATGGTTCAGGAGCAGGAGCGTGGTATCACCATCACCTCTGCAGCCACAACCTGTAACTGGAACTGGAATGGCAAGACTTTTAAGATCAACTTGATCGATACTCCGGGACACGTTGACTTTACCGCTGAGGTGGAGCGTTCTCTTCGTGTGCTTGATGGTGCCATTGCTACTTATTCTGCAGCTGACGGTGTGCAGCCCCAGTCTGAGACCGTGTGGCGTCAGGCCGACAAGTACAATGTGCCGCGTATTGGATATGTCAACAAGATGGACCGTTCAGGTGCCGATTTCTTCGAGACTGTTCAGCAGATGAAGGATATCCTGGGTGCCAACCCTGTGGTTATTCAGATTCCTATCGGTGCAGAAGAGACTTTCAAGGGTGTCGTAGACCTTATCAAGATGAAGGCTATCCTGTGGCATGATGAGACCATGGGCGCCGAGTATGACGTTGAGGATATTCCCGCTGACCTTGCTGACGAGGCTGAGGAGTGGCACGACAAGCTGTTGGAGGCTGCTGCTGACTTCGATGACAACGTGATGGAGAAGTATATGGACGATCCTTCAACCATTACAGAGGACGAGATTATCAGTGCCATCCGCAAAGGCTGTATCGCCATGGAGTGCTGCCCGATGTTGCTCGGTTCTTCATATAAGAACAAGGGTGTACAGCCCCTGCTCGACTATACCTGCGCTTTCCTGCCTTCTCCTGAGGACACTCCCGCTATCGTCGGTACCAACCCCGATACGAATGAGGAGGAGGACCGCAAGCCGAAGGAGACGGATCCTACATCAGCTCTCGCATTCAAGATTGCTACTGATCCGTTCATGGGCCGTTTGGTTTATTTCCGTGTCTATTCTGGTCGTGTGGTTGCCGGATCTTATGTCTACAACCCCCGTTCAGGCAAGAAGGAGCGTATCAGCCGTCTGTTCCAGATGAACTCTCACCAGGAGATACCTATGGAGAGCATTGATGCTGGCGATATCGGTGCTGGCGTCGGTTTCAAGGATATCCGTACTGGTGACACTCTTTGCGATGAGGATCACCCCATCGTTCTGGAGTCGATGACCTTCCCTGATCCTGTGATTTCCATTGCGGTAGAGCCTAAGAGCCAGGCCGACGTTGCCAAGCTTGACAATGGTTTGGCTAAGTTGGCAGAGGAGGATCCTACATTCACTGTGCATACCGATGAGCAGAGTGGTCAGACCATCATCTCTGGTATGGGTGAGCTTCACCTCGATATCATTATCGACCGTCTGAAGCGCGAGTTTAAGGTTGAGTGTAATGAGGGTAAGCCCCAGGTTAACTACAAAGAGGCCATTACCAAGTCTGTCGACAACTGGCGTGAGGTTTACAAGAAGCAGTCGGGTGGACGCGGTAAGTTCGCTGATATTATCGTCACCATTGGTCCGAAGGATGAGGACTTCAACGAGGATGATCTGCAGTTTGTCAATGAGGTGAGCGGTGGACATATTCCTAAGGAGTTCATACCTTCTGTTCAGAAGGGTTTCAAGGACTCTATGAAGAATGGTGTACTGGCTGGCTTCCCTGTCATGGGCTTGAAGGTCGTGCTGACCGATGGTAGCTTCCACCCTGTTGACTCTGACCAGATTTCATTCGAGTTGGCAGCACACGCTGCGTTCAAGAGTGTTTGCGCCAAGGCCGGTCCTGTGCTTATGGAGCCGATCATGAAGGTTGAGGTTGTAACACCTGAGGAGAACATGGGTGACGTGATTGGTGACCTCAACAAGCGTCGTGGTATGGTCCAGGGCATGGATGAGGCTCGTAGCGGTGCGCGTATCGTGAAGGCTATGGTTCCGCTGTCGGAGATGTTCGGTTACGTAACCGCTCTGCGTACCATCACTTCAGGTCGAGCTACAAGCTCTATGGAGTACGATCACCACGCTCCCCTGTCTTCTTCACTGCAAGAGCAGGTGCTCGCCGAGCTTAAGGGCTAATAAAAAATTGGAAGAGGTGCTGCTTAGTGAACGACTCTTAAGCAGCATACCTCTTTTAATAATTACATAATCAATTCATAATTTACGAAAACAAATGAGTCAGAAAATTCGTATCAAGCTCAAGAGCTATGATCATCAGCTCGTTGACAAGTCAGCAGAGCAGATTGTCAAGGCTGTCAAAGCCACTGGTGCCATCGTGAGTGGTCCCATTCCATTGCCTACACACAAGCGCATCTACACCGTGAACCGCTCTACCTTTGTCAACAAGAAGAGCCGTGAGCAGTTCCAGTTGTCCAATTACAAGCGTCTTATTGACATCTACAGCGCAACAGGTCAGACTGTTGACGCTCTGATGAAGCTTGAGTTGCCTTCAGGTGTTGAGGTTGAAATTAAGGTCTGATACCTTAAAAGTAAAGATATAATGAGGAGCATTTCTATAAAGGGGATGCTCCTTTTATTTTGTTTGTCCAGTCCTTAAAAAATATATTAAGGAAAATTTGCGGGTGTGGACAAAAATTCGTAACTTTGCACCCGCAAAAGTGGGTATTGCGCTGGCTTTATGCTAACAATACGCTGATAAAGAGCAGGTTTGCCTTCAGTTTAGAAGTAGGAAGCGGTTCTTTTTAAGTGTGTTTTGGCTTGCTGCGTGTAACACTTAAAAAGAACATATAATAATCATATATTATCTAATTTTAAACTGAAATGCCAGGATTAATTGGAAGAAAAATCGGAATGACATCCGTTTTCAGTGCCGACGGTAAGAATGTGCCGTGCACTGTTATCGAAGCTGGTCCTTGTGTTGTCACTCAAGTGAAGACTGTCGAGACTGACGGCTATAAGGCTGTGCAGCTCGGTTTTGGCGAGGCTAAAGAAAAGCGCACCACGAAGCCTATGGCTGGTGTCTTCAAGAAAGCTGGAACAACACCTAAGAAGCACTTGGCCGAGTTCAAGTTCGAGGAGGATTACAACCTCGGTGATGTTATCACTGTTGACCTCTTCAGCAACGCAGAATTTGTGGACGTTGTTGGTATCTCTAAGGGTAAAGGTTTCCAGGGCGTTGTGAAGCGTCATGGTTTCGGAGGTGTCGGTCAGAGCACTCACGGTCAGGATGACCGCGCACGCAAGCCGGGTTCTATCGGTGCTTGTTCTTATCCCGCTAAGGTTTTCAAGGGCATGCGCATGGGTGGCCAGATGGGTGGCGACCGCGTTACCACTCAGAATCTGAAAGTGTTAAAGGTTATCCCGGAGCAGAATCTCTTGATCATCAAAGGTTCGGTCGCCGGTTGCAATGGTTCAACTGTTTTAATTGAAAAGTAATGGAACTCAGCGTTTTAAATATCAACGGTCAGGAGACCGGTAAGAAGGTAACTCTCAATGATGCTATCTTCGGAATTGAGCCTAACGATCATGTTATCTACTTGGATGTTAAGCAGTATTTGGCCAACCAGCGTCAGGGTACTGCGAAGTCTAAGGAAAGAAGCGAGATGAGTGGTTCTACACGCAAGCTTGGTCGTCAGAAGGGTGGCGGCGGTGCTCGTCGTGGTGATATCAATTCACCTGTGCTCGTCGGCGGTGCCCGTGTGTTCGGCCCCAAGCCCCGCGACTATGGTTTCAAGCTTAATAAAAAAGTCAAGATTCTTGCTCGTAAGTCAGCTCTTGCTTACAAGGCTCAGGAGAACGCCATTGTCGTTGTCGACCAGTTTAATTTGGATAGCCCCAAAACCAAAGATTTCTTAAATATTGCAAAAAATCTTAAAGTTGAGGGTAAGAAGACACTCGTTGTTTTGCCAGAAATAAATAAAAACGTATATTTGTCTGCTCGCAACCTCCAGAAGGCTGAAGTGATGAGAGCTAACGACATCAATACGTACAAAGTTTTGAACGCCGATGTGCTCGTCATCGTAGAGGATTCTCTGAAGACCATCGACGCCGTCTTAAACAAGTAAACAACAAGGAGAATAAGAATTATGGCATTTATCATCAAGCCCCTGGTCACTGAGAAGATGACCAAGATTACCGAAAAGAAGCCTAACCGCTACGGTTTTGTGGTTCGCCCTGAGGCCAACAAGCTCCAAATCAAGGCAGAGGTTGAGTCTCTCTATCATGTCTCCGTGGTCGACGTCAACACGTCACGTTATGCTGGTAAGCGCTCTTCACGCTATACAAAGGCTGGCCTTGTGAAAGGACAGAAGAACGCCTATAAGAAGGCAGTCGTCACTCTTAAGGAGGGCGAAACTATTGATTTTTACAGCAATATCTAATATAAGAAATGGCAGTACGTAAATTCAACCCGGTTACTCCGGGTACAAGACACAAAGTTATTGGCACGTTCGAGGAGATTACTGCATCCGTGCCAGAAAAGTCTCTCGTTTACGGTAAGCGTTCTACCGGTGGTCGAAACAACACTGGTAAGATGACTATGCGCTATATCGGCGGTGGTCACAAGAAGAAGTATCGTCTGATTGACTTCAAGCGAGAGAAAGATGGTGTTCCTGCTGTAGTGAAGACAATTGAGTACGATCCCAACAGATCGGCTCGTATTGCTCTTTTGTTCTATGCAGATGGTGAGAAACGTTACATCATTGCTCCCAACGGATTGAAGGTGGGTGCTACTGTTCTCTCTGGCGCAGAGGCTGCTCCTGAGGTTGGAAATGCACTTCCCCTGGCTAAGATTCCTGTCGGTACCGTGATTCACAACATTGAGTTGCGGCCTGGACAGGGTGCTTTGCTCGTTCGCTCGGCTGGTAACTTTGCTCAGTTAACTTCTCGTGATGGTGACTATTGCGTCATCAAGCTCCCTTCAGGTGAGACTCGTTTGATCCTCTCAGCTTGTAAGGCTACTGTCGGAAGTGTTGGTAACTCTGACCACGCTCTTGAGCAGTCTGGTAAGGCCGGTCGCTCACGTTGGCTCGGTCGTCGTCCGCACAACCGTGGTGTTGTCATGAACCCTGTTGATCACCCGATGGGTGGTGGTGAAGGTCGCCAGTCTGGTGGACACCCACGCTCACGCAAGGGTCTCTATGCTAAGGGCCTCAAGACACGTCGTCCGAAGAAGCTCTCTAACAAGTACATTATCGAGAGATCTAAAAAGAAGTAACAAGTAAATTACAGTAAGTTATGAGTCGTTCACTTAAAAAAGGTCCGTACATTAACGTTTCTCTCGAGAAAAAGATTCTCGCCATGAACGAGAGCGGTAAGAAGAATGTCGTGAAGACATGGGCCAGAGCATCAATGATTTCCCCTGATTTTGTGGGACACACTGTTGCAGTTCACAACGGAAACAAATTTATCCCTGTTTACATTACTGAGAATATGGTCGGTCATAAGCTGGGCGAGTTTGCACAGACACGTCGTTTCGGTGGCCATTCCGGTAACAACAAGAAGTAATCGGGGAAAACCATTTTAACAAGTATAATCAATGGGAGCAAGAAAACATATCGCGGCTGAAAAAATTAAAGAAGCCCGCAAAAATCTGTACTTCGCTAAGCTCAACGGAGTCCCCTCTTCGCCTCGCAAAATGCGCTATGTCGTTGACATGATTCGTGGTATGGAGGTTAACCGCGCACTCGGAGTGCTCAGATTCTCTAAAAAGCACGCCGCTGCTGATGTTGAGAAGTTGCTGCGTTCAGCCATCGCTAACTGGGAGACCAAGAACGAGCGTAAGGCCGAGGATGGAGAACTGTATATCAGTAAGGTCTTCGTTGATGAAGGCGTTACCATGAAGCGCATGAGACCTGCACCTCAGGGTCGTGGATACCGCATCCGTAAGAGAAGCAACCACGTCACTCTGTTTGTTGATTCCAAAACTAACGACGATAAATAATTGACAGAATGGGACAGAAAGTTAATCCAATAAGCAACCGTCTGGGTATTATCCGTGGTTGGGACTCAAATTGGTTTGGTGGCAAGGACTTCGGAGACAACCTTGTTGAGGATCAGCAGATCCGTAAGTATCTGAACAAGCGTTTGGAGAAGGCAAGTGTTTCTCGTATCGTCATCGAGCGTACACTGAAGCTCGTTACCATTACTATTTGCACTGCTCGTCCGGGTATCGTCATCGGTAAGGGAGGTCAGGATGTGGATAAGCTTAAAGAAGAGCTCAAGAAGCTTTACAAGAAAGATATCCAGATCAACATTTTCGAGGTCAAGAAGCCTGAGCTTGATGCTACAATCGTTGGTAAGAACATCGCCAGCCAGATTGAGCACATGATGGCTTATCGTCGTGCCATCAAGATGGCTATCCAGAACACAATGCGCGCAGGTGCTGAAGGCATCAAGGTGCAGATTACAGGACGTCTGAACGGTGCCGAGATTGCCCGTAAGGAAATGTATAAGGAGGGTCGTACTCCTCTGCATACTTTCCGTGCTGATATCGACTATTGCCAGACTGAGGCACTCACAAAAGTCGGTCTCCTCGGTATCAAGGTGTGGATTTGCCGTGGTGAGGTCTACGGAAAGCGTGATCTCTCTCCAAACTTCACACAGGAGAAGCAGAACGGTGGCCGTTCAAATGATCGCCGTCCTCGCGGTGGCCGCAGAAGAAACAACAATAACCGTTAAAAGTTGAAGCTACAATGTTACAGCCAAAAAGAGTAAAATATAGAAGACCTCAAGACGGTCGTGGCAACAAGGGTAACGCCCATAGAGGCACTACCCTGGCCTTCGGATCGTTCGGTATCAAGACGCTTGAGGCCAAATGGCTTGACAGCCGCCAGATTGAAGCGGCACGTGTCGCCGTTAACCGTTATATGAACCGTGAAGGTCAAGTCTGGATCCGTATTTTCCCGGACAAGCCTATCACTCGTAAGCCTGCCGACGTCCGAATGGGTAAAGGTAAAGGTGACCCCGCTGGTTGGGTTGCTCCCGTAACACCTGGACGTATCCTCTTCGAGGTGGAAGGCGTGAGCTTCGATATCGCTAAGGAGGCACTTCGTCTCGCTGCGCAGAAGCTCCCCGTGAAGACTAAGTTTGTGGTAAGACGTGATTACGATAAAAACGCTTAATTATGAAGATTAAAGAAATTACAGAACTCGCCGACAAGGACTTGCGCGAGAAGCTGGAGCAGGCTGAGGCAGCTTTGAACAATACAAAGCTCAACCATCAGGTCTCTCCGCTCGAGAATCCATCACTGATTAAGGCTGCGCGTCGTGACATCGCACGTATGAAAACGGTGCTCCGTCAGAGAGAACTTAACAAATAATAATGGTCCAGATGGAAACAAGAAATTTAAGAAAAGTCAGACAGGGCGTCGTCGTTAGCGATAAGATGGACAAAACAATTGTTATTGCCGCTAAGTTCAAGGAGATGCACCCTATTTACGGTAAGTTTGTCCAGAAGACAAAAAAATACCACGCTCATGACGAGAAAAATGAGGCACATGTAGGAGATACGGTGCAGATCATGGAGACTCGTCCTCTCTCTAAGACTAAGAGATGGAGATTAGTACAAATCGTTGAAAAAGCCAAGTAATTATGATACAGCAGGAATCAAGACTTACAGTTTGTGATAACAGCGGCGCTCGTGAGGCTAAGTGCATCCGTGTTCTCGGAGGTACCGGCCGTCGTTACGCCAGTGTTGGTGATGTGATCGTAGTTGCTGTGCAGAACGTTATCCCTTCAAGCGATTTGAAGAAGGGTGCCGTCTCTAAGGCTTTGATTGTACGCACCAAGAAGGAAATACGTCGTGCTGACGGTTCCTACATTCGATTTGACGACAACGCATGCGTGTTGCTTAACAACGCTGGAGAGCTCCGTGGAAGCCGTATCTTTGGTCCCGTTGCCCGTGAGCTGCGTGCCGTCAACATGAAGGTTGTCTCTTTGGCACCTGAGGTTCTTTAATCATATAACAAATTTACAGTAATGAGTAAGTTACACATTAGAAAAGATGATACCGTTATCGTCCTTGCCGGTCAGGATAAGGGCAAAACGGGTAAGGTGCTCAAAGTGCTGGTCAAAGAGAACCGTGCCATCGTAGAGGGTGTCAACATGGTCTCTAAGAGCACGAAACCTTCGGCTAAGAACCCCCAAGGTGGTATCGTGAAGCAGGAGGCTGCTATTCATATCTCGAATTTGAGCCTTATTGATCCCAAGAGCGGAAAGGCTACTCGCGTTCGTATTGAACATGAGGGCAAAAACGTCAAGAGAATCGCTAAAAAGTCAGGAGAGGAGATTAAGTAATGGATACAGCACAGTTAAAGAAACAGTATAATGAGGTGATTGCTCCTGCGTTGCAGAAGCAGTTCAACTATTCTTCAGCAATGCAGATTCCTGTCCTGAAGAAAATTGTGATTAACCAGGGTCTTGGAGATGCCACACAGGACAAGAAGATTGTCGATGTCGCTATCAACGAGATTTCTAATATCACTGGTCAGAAGGCTGTTGCGACTTATTCTAAGAAGGATATCGCAAACTTCAAACTTCGTAAGAAGATGCCTATTGGCGTGATGGTTACACTTCGCCGCGAGCGTATGTATGAGTTCTTGGAGAAGTTGGTGCGTATCGCATTGCCCCGTATCCGTGACTTCAAGGGAATCAACAGCAAGTTTGACGGACGTGGAAACTATACGCTCGGTATCACTGAGCAGATTATCTTCCCTGAGATTAATATCGACCAGGTTGACCGTCTGCAGGGTATGAACATTACGTTCGTTACTTCCGCTCCCACTGACGAAGAGGGATATGCTTTGCTTAAGGCTTTTGGCCTTCCTTTCAAGAACGCAAATAACGACTAATAGAATATGGCAAAAGAATCAATGAAGGCACGCGAAGTGAAGCGTGCAAAGCTGGTTGCCCGTTACGCTGAAAAGCGTGCTGCTCTGAAGAAGATTATTGCTACTGCCGAGGATCCTGCAGAAGCATATGAGGCAGCTCGTAAGCTACAGGCTATCCCCAAGAATGCCAACCCTATCCGTCTTCACAATCGTTGTAAGATCACGGGACGTCCTAAGGGTTACATTCGCCAGTTTGGTTTGTCGCGTATTCAGTTCCGTGAGATGGCCTCTCAGGGCCTTATCCCTGGAGTGAAGAAGGCTAGCTGGTAATACGGGATGTAAGGATTTAGAGATTCAGAAATGATAGGGCAGTTCCGTAGTGGGACACGGAACTTTCCCTCTAAATTCCTTAATCAGAAGGTTATATTTAATATTGTCGGGAAAGGCCCGATTAATTAAACATTTTATATTTTATGACAGATCCAATAGCAGATTATCTGACAAGACTCAGAAACGCCATTATG